>JAFRXI010000070.1 GCA_017437755.1 Bacteroidales bacterium | reverse complement strand
GTCTATTTCATCAATTTCAAGGACGAGTTATTCAAATGAGGAAAACCGTAATATCCTTGCTGCTTGCGCTGTCATGCTGCATTGTTGCCCGGGGGAGCGAATTCAACAGCATCCCCTCACACTGGAAGTGGATTTCCGGAGATGAGATAGCCTTCTCCCATGACGGTTCCTTCAAGGATTCGCTCTCGTTCAGCATATGCGCCAGGAACGGGAAAAGGACCGGGGGAATATGCTTCCCTCCCCGTTTCCAGTCGTTTCCAGTGGAACCGGAAGGGGCTCAGAACCTTACTTTTTCACCCGATTCCACCATGCTCGCCTTTACCAGGGAGGGAAATCTCTTTGTCGTGGATATTTCTTCAGGAAAGGAGACGGGACTCACTTCCGACGGCGGCCCGGCCGTGTACAACGGTTATGCTTCATGGGTTTACTACGAGGAAATCCTGGGGCGGGCTTCCCGGTACAAGGCATTCTGGTGGTCTCCCGACGGGAAATGGCTCGCGTTCTACCGGTTTGACGACAGCAAGGTCCCCGTTTTCCCCATTTATTCCCCTTTCGGCGGCGGTGGCAAGCTCCGTGAAACCCGCTATCCCCGCGCCGGGGAGTCCAACCCTGAGGTCCGGATAGGTTTTGCCGACGTCAAGTCTGCGCTCTCGGGGTCGTCCAGGATCGTATGGGCCGACTTCGATCCTGAATCAGACCAGTATTTCGGCATTCCGTTCTGGAGCAGGGATTCCCGTTTCTTCTACGTCTCCAGGGAACCGAGGATCCAGAACACCCTGGAACTCTATGCGGTAAGCCCTGAAAACGGCAGGAAGGCCCCGGTTTACCGCGAGGTCAGTTCCACCTGGCTGGACTGGATTGAGGGCATGCTCTTCAGTCGCGATGGCCTTTATATGGCCAGGAGTTTCGAGTCGGATTGGCAGCAGGTCTATTTCCTTTCCTACGACGGTTCGGTGCTCCGGAGGCTTACCGACGGTACCAACTGGAACGTCCGCCTGGAGAAGGTCCTTCCCGACGGGACGCTGTTCTTCACCGCAAACCGGGATTCGCAGGTCAGGCGTTCCCTGTACAAGGTCGATCCCAAGGGGCGGATTACATGCATGAGCGATCCGTCGCTCAACGTGGACAGGGTGCTCTTTGCCCCTGGCGGAAAGTACTATGCGGTTTCCATGTCGTCATACCGCACACCTACCCAGATATGGGTGTGCCGCACTTCAGGCGGGAAAGCCGGAAAGGGGTCCTTCAAGGTGGCCGACCTCAGGGGGGATGATTACGATCCTTCCAGATACTCCTTCCCGGAAATAGTTACCATCGACAGGGAAGGTATGGAGATACCTGCCGCAATCTCACTGCCTTTGGGTTTTGACCCTTCCAGGAAGTATCCCGTGCATGTGGATATCTATGGCGGTCCCAACAATCCGATGGTGAGGGAGCGCTGGGTGACTCCCACCGACGACAACCAGTGGTTCTCCAGGAACGGCATCATCCAGGTGGTTGCCGACTGCCGCTCTTCCGGGCACAATGGGAAGGCGGGTACGGATATGGTGTACAAGCATCTTAACGACCTGGAAGTCAGCGACTTCGTCGCATGGGCCGACTATCTCAAGTCGCTGCCGTACGTGCAGGGCGAAAAGATTGGCGTGGAGGGCTTTTCATTTGGTGGTACAATGGTGGCCATGCTCCTGTTCACTGCCCCTGATGCCTATCATTACGGAATCGCCGGAGGCGGGGTGTATGACTGGGAATTCTACGACACCCATTATACCGAGCGTTTCATGTCTACCCCCCAGGACAATCCGGAAGGCTATTCCGTATCACGCGTGATAAACCATGCGGGAGGGTATCCGGTGGTAAATGACGGTCTCCTTCCCGACGGAACGGAGGACGTGATGCTCAAGGTCACCCACGGTACGGGTGACGACAACGTGCATTTCCAGAGTACCCTGTGCCTGATAGACTCGCTCCATAAGGCCGGAAAGAAATTCGAGTTCATGATTTATCCCGACGGCATGCACGGCTACCGGGGATATCAGGGCGAGCACTTCAGGAAGGCCAATCAGGAGTTCTGGCTGAAATACCTCTCTCCCACCAGCAGGTAATTGTCACTTCGTCCGTTGCCGAAGTCTATCCTGATTCCATAGATATGGACACTTCCTCCGGAGAGGATCCCGATGCGACCCTTAAGGTCGTCGGAAGTCATCCGGATATTCCTGGATGAGACCTCGGCCCTTTGCAAACGCTTCCCCAGGACCTTTATGTTCTTTTTGTTCAGTGGAAGTATCTCCCTGATAATGAAGCATTTCCCGAAAGGAATAAGCTGATCGGGAATGGCTTTGGCGGTAAACAGGTGGGTATGCCGCGCCAGTTTTTCCATACCGTACACCGAGCACGGAAAGTTGAATGCCCCTGCTTTGGCGAGGGCTTTCCCGGGCTCGAAAAGGAATTGCCCCGGCAGGCTTTCCAGGGAGTCTTCCGACGGCAGAAGCAGGGGGGCTCCGTCATCCGGAGGAAGTATGAGGGTGCTGCCGGATTCATGGACATGCAGTACATGCCCTCCCCGGTGCATGGCATCCATCATGACCAGAAGTTCCTTGCATTCCCCGCCTGATGCCACCACATGGACATCCCTTACCTTGCCGTCCGACACGGCGTCCAGCCTTGAAACGGCCATGGTGATGTCGGCCATGGGGGAGAGTTTGAGAAGCAGGAAGCGGCATGTATCCAGGATGGCCCCGGCCAGAGTCAGCACATCCGGCAGGCACTGTTCCAGAAGGAATACCTTCCTGCCGTCCGAAGCCCGCCGTGCCGGGTCCAGGTAGATCAGATCCGGACAGAAGCCTCCCAGAACTTCCTTGAGATTGTCTTTTCCGAGGGTAGTGTTCCGGACGGAAACATTGTTGATCCCAAGCCTGGAAAAATTGTTGGCGGCCGATTCTGAAAGAGCTTTATCGGCTTCATTATAAAGTACTTCCGATGCCGCTTGGGAAAAGGCCCAGGTATCCACGCCAAGGCCCCCGGTGAGGTCGGCGATCCTGCCGCGGCCGATTGCCTCCGCCGCCACTTCCGCCTTGTATAAAGCGGTTTCCGACGAACTGCATTGCTGTGCCGACAGCACCGACGGATAGAGCATCCCCGGTACGCCGTACCACTGGGGAACCTTGGTCCGGAGCTTCCTGCGGCATTCTATGGTGGACACGGCCAGTTCCATGTCGATCTCGGGAAAACGGTCCCTGGAGAGCAGCAGGACTGCAATCTCGTCATCCTGATGGGCGGTTATGAATTCTTCCAGTGTCATCTTGTGCAAATATCACATTTTTTCTTAAATTTGTGAATCAAACCATACTTGATCATGAAAGAATACGAAAAAATAGCTGAAGCCTGGCTCCAGGGCAACTTTGACGAGGAGACCAAGGCAAGCATCGTGGAACTCAGGGACTCGGACCCGGTGGCATTTGAAGACGCTTTCTACAAGAACCTGGAGTTCGGGACCGGAGGCCTTCGCGGGCTGATGGGCGTCGGGACCAACAGGATGAACCGCTATACCGTGGGAATGGCGACCCAGGGCCTGGCGAACTACATCAAGGAGAATGTAGACGGAGATGCATCGGTCTGCATTTCGTTCGACAGCCGTAACAACAGCCGCCTGTTTGCCGGGATCTCGGCCGAGGTGCTTTCCAACAACGGCATACACGTGTACCTTTTCGATGATATCCATCCCACTCCGGAACTCAGCTATTCCATAAGGCTGAAGGGGGCGACTGCAGGTATCATGATCACCGCCAGCCACAATCCCAAGGAATACAACGGCTACAAGGTGTTCTGGTCGGACGGCGGGCAGATCACTTCTCCGGTCGACAAGGACATCGTCGCCGAAGTGGCAAAGATAACCGACCCCTCCCAGGTGAGGTTCTCTCCCGGAGACGAGTGCGGCGGAATAGAGATAATGGGGAAGGACGTAGATGAGGCGTATCTGCATGATATCCTGTCGCTTACGCTCAGTCCTGAGGCTGTTTCAAGGCATAACGACCTCAAGATAGTCTATACTCCGCTGCACGGATGCGGAGTGCATCTTGTGCCTGAGGTCCTGGACCGTATGGGGTTCAAGAACGTGTACCATGTGCCCGAGCAGGATGTGAGCGACGGCAATTTCCCCACCGTGTCCTCGCCAAATCCCGAGGAACCGGCGGCCATGAAAATGGCCCTGGACAAGGCTGAGGAGGTTGGCGCCGACATAGTTATGGCAACCGATCCCGACGCCGACAGGCTGGGTATCGCCATACGGAGCGACGACGGCGGCATGCTCCGTCTCAACGGGAACCAGACCGCGTCGATGCTTACATACTATATCCTTACCCGGTGGAAGGAACTCGGAAAGCTCGATTCATCCAAGTACTGCGTCAAGACAATTGTCACCACTGAACTCATAGCTGATATATGCAAGAGTTTCGGCGTAAAGTGCTACAACGTGCTGACCGGGTTCAAGTACATCGCGGAAGTGGTGAGGGCCCATGAGCAGGACGGGGAGTTCATATGCGGCGGCGAGGAAAGCTACGGTTTCAATGTGGGGCAGTTCGTGAGGGACAAGTGCGCACAGGTTTCCTGCGCCATGGTGGCCGAATGCGCCGCTTGGGCCGCTGACCGCGGAATGACCCTTCACAGCCTGCTGAAGGAAATTTATGCCAAATATGGATATCGCCTAGAATCAATGGTTTACATTGTCCGTAAGGGAAAGACCGGTGCCGAGGAGATTTCCAGGATAATGGCTGATTACAGGACAAATCCCCCCGCGGAGATCGCAGGATGCAAGGTGGTCAGGGTGATAGACTATTCCAAACCCGAGACCACCGGCCTTCCCGCCTCCAATGTGCTTCAGTTCTTTGACTCCGAAGGTGACGTGGTATCGGTCCGTCCGTCTGGAACGGAACCCAAGATCAAGTTCTATTTCGGTGCGGTTGGAGACAATGCTCCGGAAAAGGTGAAAGCCCTTCGGGACCAGTTCATCAGCTGATGAACGTACAGGTCTCCTCCTTGCAGAGCATGACCCTGCCGGGATAGCGTTCGCAGAGGGAACGGTTGTGGGTGACCATCACCACGGCCGTTCCTTCTTCCTTGTTGATGCGGCTCAGGAGCGACATTATCCCGTCGGCAGTCTCGGCGTCCAGGTTGCCGGTCGGTTCGTCGGCAAGGATCACCTTGGGGGAATTCAGCAGGGCCCTTGCTATGGCGACCCTCTGCTGCTCGCCTCCTGAAAGCTGATGGGGCATCTTGTGCTCCTTTGTGGTAAGTCCCACGTCGGAAAGCACCTGGTCGATGCGCTTGTCGATTTCAGCGTCCTTCTTCCATCCGGTGGCCTTCAGGACGAATGCCAGGTTGTCGTGGACATTGCGGTCCATCAGCAGCTGGAAGTCCTGGAAAACCACTCCGCATCTGCGACGGAGGAAGGGGATATCCCTTTTGCGGATTCCGTTCAGGTTGTATCCGCATACGCATCCCGAGCCCTTCAGAAGGGGATTCTCGGCCGTCATCGTACGGATTATGGATGTTTTTCCGGTCCCCACCTTGCCTATGATGTAGACAAAGTCGCCGGGGTAGACGTCCATTTCAAGTCCGTATATTACCGTGGCTTCGCCGTTCAGGATGTCGGCGTCGCGGAAAGAAATCAAAGGCTCTGCGCTCATGTTGATAATAGTAAAAAATGACGGCACCATTGGGATAGTCCGCATTGGTTGCACTTGGGGTTGCGGGCGGTGCATGTGTAACGGCCGTGGAGGATGAGCCAGTGATGGGCTATCGCCCGCATGGGCACCGGGACGTGCTTCTCGAGTTCCTTCTCCACTGCTTCAGGGGTCTTCCCGTCCGACAGTCCCAGTCGGTGCGACACCCTGAACACATGTGTGTCGACGGCTATCACGGGCTTGTTGTAAACAACTGATGCAACCACGTTTGCGGTTTTCCTGCCCACTCCCGGAATAGACATCAGGTCGTCCAGGTCCGACGGTACCTCCCCGCCGAAAACGGATACTATCCTCTTTGCCGCATCAATGAGGTGACGCGTCTTGCTGTTTGGATAGGAAACGCTTTTCACATAGGGGAATACGTCGTCGAACGAAGCTTCCGACAGGGAGGCTGCATCGGGAAACCGGGAGAACAGGGCCGGGGTGACCATATTCACCCGGCGGTCGGTGCACTGGGCGGAAAGGATGACGGCAGCCAGCAGCTGGAAAGTGTTCCCGAAATGCAGTTCCGTGCCCGCGTCCGGCATGTTTGCCGAGAACCACTCCAATATTGCCGCGTATCTGTCTTTCTTATTCATGACGTAGACAAAAGTATCAAATTTTTTTAATAAATTTGTGGAAATATTGCTTTATATGAAGAAATTCCTTCTTACGGCCCTGACGGCCATATATATCATAACTCCTTCCATTGCATCGGCTGGCGAAAAGCCGGGCCGGGCCCAATGGAAGGAAGCCCTCGAGATGTACCGGCACGGGATGTATGCCAAGGCCATGGGAGAATTCCTGAGGATAGACTCCGCAGGGGAGGACCTGATGGCCAGGGGGTATGCCGTACTCTGCGCGGAAAAGATGCGCATCCCAGGGTACGGAACCCTGGTGGACAATTACCTGGAGCAGTATCCGGAATCTTCCCTTGTGCCGGGGATACTTTACCAGAGGGGACTGAACCTGTTCGACGACGGGGATTATGAGAATGCGGCCCTGTACCTGGGCCTTGTGGACAGCAGGCATCTTTTCAAGGACCAGGTGGCGGAATATACTTACAAGCGTGCGTACAGCGAATTCGGAAGGGGAGACTTGGATGAGGCGTGGAGACTGTTCTCAAAGTCGGAACGTCTGCCTTATTCGGACTATACGGCCCCGTCGAGGTATTCCCTGGGATACATCAGCTATGCCCGGGAGCAGTTCCCTGAGGCTTATTCCTGGTTTGTCCAGGCCGCAAAGGACCCCCGGTTCACCCAGGTGGCAAATTATTACATGCTGGAATGCCGTTTCATGCAGAAGGACTATGCCTATGTCACCCAGAACGGGCCGGTGATGTACGAAAGCGTCCCCGACGACAGGAAGGGCCATCTGGCAAGGATCATTTCCGAATCGTTCCTCGTCCTGGGCGACGCTCCGGCGGCTAAGGATTATTATGAAAGGAACCTTCTGAACAAGGTCCCCAAGAACCGGAGCGACTATTTCTATGCCGGCTCTGTCCTTTATGCCGTGGAAGATTACCAGGGTGCCATAGATAATTACTCCCTGATGACGGAAAGGACCGATTCCCTTGGCCAGATCGCATCCTACCAGATGGGTTACAGCTATATCATGACCCGGAACAAGGTGGCCGCCATGGACGCTTTCAAGGCCGCTTCCGAGGCGGATTTCGACCGCAGGATCAGCGAGGATGCATATTTCAACTATGCCAAGCTGGCCTTCGACCTGAACGGTGACACATCGGCCTTCTACGACTATCTTGCACGTTATCCCTCGCGTGAGAAGAGCGATGACATCTACTCCTACATGGCGATGGCGGCTCTCCAGAACCACGATTACGAGGGCGCTGTGGCCGCATACGACAATATCGACGAGTTGGACGACAGGATGAAGGGCAATTACATGAAGGCCTATTATCTCCGGGCGGGACAGCTCATCTCCAGCGGTTCTTACCGCAGCGCGATACCATGCCTGAAGGCCGCGGCCTATTATCTGCCAAGGCAGAATCCTTTCAACCAGATGTCGCGCTACTGGACCGGCGAGTCGTACTACCGTGACGAGAAGTATGCCGAGGCGAGGGATATCTTCACCGACCTGTATAACATTTCGGCCCTGGATTCGCAGCCGGAAGGCGACCTGCTTTCATACAACATCGCATATACGTACTTCTCCGAGAATAATTTCCAGCAGGCGCTCAAATGGTTCCGCAATTACCTGGAGGGCCCTCACGATGCGTACGGCTCCGATGCGGCCACGCGGATAGGGGACTGCTACTTCTATTCCAAGGATTATCGTACGGCAGTGGTCGCATACGAGAGGAAGCTTGCCGACTATCCGGATCCCGACGACATCTATCCCTATTATATGGCAGCGGTTGCCAGCGGACTTGTGGGGGACGCCCGTTCCAAAGTGCGTTTCCTGGAGAATGCAAAGAACGCAAATCCATCTGCGCCATATTATTCCGAGGCGATGTACGAACTCGGACGCGCTTATGTGGGTGTGGGTGACGACGATGACGCCATCCGTGCGCTGAAGGTCCTGAAGGGTACGTCTCCCGACAAGACATACCAGGCCCGGGCTATGATCGACCTGGGAATGATACATCGCAACCGTGGCGAATATGACCAGGCCCTGGGCTACTACAAGCAGGTGATATCGGAGATGCCGGGTTCGGAGTACGCCGAGAATTCCCTTCTGGCAATAGAGTCCATCTATCAGGCCAAGGAGGACCCGGACGGATATCTGGACTATATAGCCGCCCTGGGCGACGCCGCGTCCCGTACCGAGGAGCAGAAGGAGACGGTGTATTTCAATACTGCCGAGCAGATGCTTCTCTCCGGAAACTGGTCCAAGGCACTTTCCACGTTAAGGAATTACAAGGAACTGTATCCCGACGGGGCTCACTCGGGCCAGGCGGACTACTACATGGCCGAATGCTGCCGGAACCTGGGCAAGTTGGACCTCGCCTGCGACTATTACAAGAAGGCGGTGTCGGCTCCCAACAGTACCTCTTACATTGAACCGGCCCTGCTTGGCTATGGCAACCTTTCATATTCACTTGGCAAGCACAAGGATGCCTACGGAGCCTATTCCTCGCTCCTCTCCGTGGCCAAGCTGGATGCCAACAAGCGTAATTCCCGCCTGGGGATGATGCGCTCGGCGTACCGCGGCCGCATGTTCAAGGAGGCCGTCAAGGCCGCCGATGCGGTAAAGACCGTTTTCAGCACGGAGCCCGACCTGCTCAGGGAAGCCGATTACGTGAAGGCCAAGTCCTGCCTGGCTTCCAGCCAGAGGGATGCCGCCTTCAGGATCCTCGGCAAGCTTTCGGCCGATCCTTCCACTCCGGAAGGGGCGGAGGCCGCTTATCTGGTTATCCAGGACCTCTACGACCAGGGACAGTTCGAGTCCATTGAAAAGAAGGTATATGATTTCTCGTCGGGTGCAGGCGGCCAGAACTACTGGCTGGCCAAGGCCTTCATAGTACTTGGCGATTCGTTCGTGGAGAAGGACAACATCGCCCAGGCAAGGGCGACCTTCCAGAGCATCCGCGACGGCTATACCCCCGTTCCCGGAACGGACGACGACGTCCAGGACCAGGTGGCGATGAGGCTCTCCAAACTTGATAAAATGCAGTGACCATGAACTTTGCAAAAGCCATATATGCAGTTGCGGCCGTCCTCGTCCCCATGGCGGTGCACTCCCAGAACCTCAATCCCACGGTGGAGGTGACAAATATCTTCGAAGGCAGTGCAGCCGGTATCCGGAAACCGTCCCAGACCATGGCGGTCCCGGACTCGGTGATGAAGTTCAACCTCGACTTTGATTACTCGGTATTCGACAATCCATACAAGGGCGCATACGAATTCTCCCCTTACCTGATCAGCCTCAAACCGCATCCCGACGCCTATGACGGCAAGGATTTCTACCTGAAGGCGGGAGCTGGCTACACCCTTCATCCCGAGCTCAAGCTGGTCTGGATCCCCAGGATGGAGGGCCGCTTCAAGATGAACGTCTTTGCGGACCATTCATCGTACTTCGGAAAGTACAGGACGATTGCCGGGAAGAAACTGGAAGACGGCCTGTATCGCTACGGGTTCAGCGGCGACAAGTTCCGCGGTCACGATTCCTACTCCAAGGTCGGGGCCGGAGCTTCCTATTCATGGAAGGGCGGAATCGCCTCTCTGGGAGTAGCTTACGGGAACCTGCACGTGAAGGACACTCTCCAGATCAGGGGCAACAATGCCGTTACCGTGACCGGAGGGGTGCGCTCCCACGATTTCCAGGGGGCGGGTTTCTTCTACGATGCCCGGGCTTCCTACACTTACGAAAGGGACTGCTTCTCGGTTGGAGATCCCCTTGACGGCTCCACCCTTGTGTTCGACGGCTCGTTCGGTCCGCTCCTCGACAGCGAGCACAGGCTGCTGATGGATGTGGATATGACCGTGTCGTCCCTCTCGGGTGCGCTTCAGAACACGATCGGTGTGCTGTCTGTGGCACCAAAGTATCTCCAGAGGACTGACAGGTGGTATTTCTCACTGGGAGTAAAGCTGTCGGCCTTCATTGGAAACTATTCCCGGAAGAGCCAGATCGTGTATCCCGACGTGAAGGTGGAATATGAGGTGATAAGGGATTACATGGTGCTTTATGCCCTGATCGGAGGAGGCAACACCGTCAATACTTACAGGGATGTTTTGATGGCGAACCACCATTTCAATCCATGGTACGCCTGCCAGGCTCCCGTTTTCCTGGATTCTTCCGTGGAGAGGGTAAACGCCGCCCTCGGCGTGAGGGGTAATATTGCCAGGCGGTTCCAGTACGATCTGGACGGAGGTTATGCCAGCAGGTGCAACGACCTTCTTGACGCAGTCCTGTTCGATCCGGCCAAACCCCTTTCCGCCGCTCCGGCAATCGGTTATTCCGATTACAACCTGGCCTTCGTAAACCTCAGGTATTCATGGCGTTCGCGCAGCTTTGAGGCCGACGGAAAACTGTCGTACAAGGCTACCGACCTGGCCAGAAGGGTTTCCCCGGTCTTCGCACCCGCTGCTTTCAGCGGAAATGCAAGCTTCCTCTACCGCTGGAAGGACCGCATCGGAGCTGGAATCTCCTGCGAATTCGCCACAGCCCGCAGGGCCCGTCCCACCGAGACTGCAACTGTCAGGATTCCGGGTTATGCCGACGTCGGGCTGGTTGCCGATTACATGCTCACCCGCAAGGTTGGATTCTGGCTCAGGGCGGGAAACCTGCTCGGCTCCACCATCCAGCGGATACCATTCTACAGCGAAGACGGAGTTTACGGGACTGGCGGAATCTACCTGACGTTCTGATCTGCCCCTTCTGTGCCAGTTGTCATTCCCTGATTGCATTCCCGGCCTGAGCCCGTCATTCCCGGCCCTGACCGGGAATCCCTGTTATTCCGCTCTCGGCCTGCGGCCTCGGACCCTCCCAAAGCCTGCGGCTTCGGGCCCCTCCCGCTACATGCGCGGGTGCATACGGCTCCATAACAGGGACTCCCGGTCAGGGTTGCCCTGCCTGATGCTAGTGCGACTTTATGGACTCTTCCCGACATGCCCGACACCGACTGGACATCCTTTGCGGTGAAGTCGCCAAAGCAACGCATTCTGCTTGATAATTTAAAGAAAATTCCCTATCTTTGTATGTTTATAACATTACTTGAAATAACATACATAAGATATGGCAGAGAATGAAGAGATAATGCAGGCGGAGCAGCAGTATTCCGCTAACAGTATCCAGGTCCTCGAAGGTCTCGAGGCAGTCCGCAAACGTCCTTCAATGTACATCGGAGACATCGGTGAAAGGGGTCTCCATCACTTGGTGTATGAGGTCGTTGACAACTGTATCGACGAGGCGATGGCCGGGTTCTGTACCGACATCGACGTCACCATCCTGGAGGATAACTCCGTAAGGGTCAAGGATAACGGCCGCGGTATCCCTACCGGCATGCACGAGAAGGAACATCGCAGTGCGCTTGAGGTCGTGCTCACCGTGCTCCACGCGGGCGGAAAGTTCGACAAGAACAGCTACAAGGTTTCCGGCGGTCTGCACGGTGTGGGCGTGTCCTGCGTCAACGCGCTGAGCGACCTCCTCGTTGCGGAAATCCACCGCGAGGGGAAGATATTCGTCCAGAAGTATTCCAAGGGTAAGCCCATCACCGAGGTACAGGTGGTAGGGGAGTCCAGCGACCACGGCTCCATAATCACCTTCCATCCCGATGCCACTATCTTCCAGCAGACGATAGTTTACAAATACAGCACCCTGGCCAACCGTCTCCGCGAGCTTGCCTTCCTCAACAAGGGGATCAGGATCACCCTTACCGACCTCCGCGAGAAGGTTGACGAATTCGTCACCGACGAGAGCGGCGAGAGCAAGGCCACCGGCCGCCAGGTCTACCGGTCCGACGTGTTCCACTCCACAGAGGGACTGAAGCAGTTCATCGAGTATCTGGATGCCGGAGCCGCGCAGCTCATTCCCGAGCCCATCTGCGTCACTTCCGACAAGACCATCCCCATCGACATCGCGCTCAGCTACAACGACGGCTTTTCCGAGAAGATTTATTCATACGTCAACAATATCAATACGATAGAAGGCGGTACTCACCT
>JAFRXI010000069.1 GCA_017437755.1 Bacteroidales bacterium | reverse complement strand
ATCGAGCAGGCCCCTCAGAACGCCATCCGGAGGCTGAACCCCTTGGAGGCTTATGCTTCGGTGATGGCATCGGCATCGGCCTTCCGCCCCTTCAGGGAACTTTCCGACGGCTGGCACCGGACCCTGGAGGCCCTGGCCACCGCCGTCCCTTGTTATACCCTCCGCTGCCTGCCGGATGCGGCGGCGGCCGTCCTTTGCCATAAGACCGTCCATGGATAGCCGCGAGCTCATAATTTCCAATCAGATTATGCTGGAAGAGGTTGCCGCCTTGCTGGAGGAGGGTAAGGAAGTTACTCTTGCTCCTCGGGGCAGTAGCATGCTTCCCTTCATCCGGGAGGGACGTGACCTGGTGAACTTGCGACTTCCCGACAGTGTTGA
This sequence comes from Bacteroidales bacterium, assembly GCA_017437755.1. Taxonomy (GTDB): domain Bacteria; phylum Bacteroidota; class Bacteroidia; order Bacteroidales; family UBA932; genus Cryptobacteroides. Next base: position 1,258 of record JAFRXI010000069.1, on the reverse strand, counting down.
TGTAGGGGATATCGTGTTGGCCCATTTGCCGCAGCGTTATGTCCTGCACCGGATTATTGACATTAATCAGAATCGTCTCACTCTGATGGGGGACGGAAACTTGACCATAACAGAGCGTTGTACCAAGGCTGATGTATTGGGTGTTGTTGTTGGTATTGTACGCGACGGCAAGCGTACGGTTCGGCCTGGCAAAGCCCGCGTCTGGCGTGCACTCTATCCTCTCCGCCGTATTCTTCTTGCGGTATATCGTCGTCTTCCTTATAAACTCCAATAGCTATGAACGGTGAAATTTTTTCCCAGTTTGATGCCGGTGCCTGCCGGGAACTCCTGATTATGTGGAATCGAGAGACGTCTTCGTATACTATTCTCTACCATGACCTCCATACCAATTCTTCTCACGTTGTCTGTTCGACGACAAATTATCAGGATGCCATTGATATGGCTAAATCGGAGGTGAAGAGATTACGATATTCCAATATGTGTTTGAAGGAGGGATGTTCGCTCCATTCGCGCTTGGGCAAATATTATCTCTCCCTCCCCAGAAATGCGAATCTTTTCAGTCGTTTTAAAAGGATAAATATGTCACCTACGGCGGCATGGCTCTATATGCAAGTTTGTGGGCGATATTTCACCATGGATGAATTGTCAGACCTCATTCAGGATAAATACAACTGGACTCATGTCTTTTCGTTTGTCCGATCCCAGCAAATCTTGAATAACTGGGTTTTGTCAGATATTGTAATACGATAACGTTTATGAAAATTAAGGAAGGATTTACCCTGCGTACGCTTTGCGGGGAACACATTGTGGTGGGCGAAGGCCTCTCTCAGGTGAATTTCAACAAGATTATTTCATTGAACGAATCCGCCGCCTGGCTCTGGGAACAGGTTCAGGGCAAGGAGTTCGGCGAGGAAACGCTGGCTGGGCTCCTGCTTGAGAAATACGACGTTTCCCAGGAGCTTGCCCAGGCCGATTCCGCCAAGCTGCTGGAGCAATGGAAAGAACAGGGCATCATAGAGGAGTAGTCCGCGCCCTTGCGGCATATTCCCGCCCCGTCCGCTGGTGGATGCTTGTCACTACCCTGATCGGGCTGGGGCGCATTGCCGTGTCCCTCGCGTTTGTATGGGCCAGCAAGCGGCTGGTGGATATTGCCACCGGACACAGCTCCATGCCATTGGGACGCGGAATCGGCCTGTTTGTCGGAATTCTGCTTATCCAGCTGGCCTTGGTCACGCTGTTCAACTGGTGGGAGGGTTAT
>JAFRXI010000068.1 GCA_017437755.1 Bacteroidales bacterium | reverse complement strand
TCGGAGGACGAGGTCCCTTTCCTGCTGCAGGGCATGGAGGGTTTTATCTGCAGCGACTGTGTGCATCTTGCCAGCGATTACCTCAAGGAGGTGGAACCTTCTCCGAATAAATCCGGAAAGGCTCCGGAAAAGCTCAACAAGATACTCAAGCCCAAGGAGATAAAGGCTTTCCTGGACGAGTATGTGATTGGCCAGGAAAGGGCAAAGAAGGTCCTTTCAGTGGCCGTTTACAACCATTACAAGAGAATCAACCACAACCTCGTGGAGAGGAAGGAGGACGATGTTGAACTGGAGAAGTCCAACATCCTGATGGTGGGCCCTACCGGTACCGGCAAAACCCTCATGGCCAGGACTATAGCACGACTGCTGGACGTTCCTTTCACCATAGTTGACGCCACCGTGCTCACCGAGGCCGGATATGTGGGGGAGGATGTTGAAAGCATACTCTCGCGTCTCCTCCAGGAGGCCGACTATGACCTTCAGAAGGCCGAGCGTGGAATCGTCTTCATCGACGAGATTGACAAGATCGCCCGGAAGAGCGACAATCCTTCCATAACCAGGGACGTTTCCGGCGAGGGCGTGCAGCAGGCTCTTCTGAAACTCCTGGAGGGGAGCGTGGTGAATGTCCCCCCGCAGGGCGGCAGGAAGCATCCCGACCAGGAATTCATCCATGTCAACACGCAGAATATCCTGTTCATCTGCGGCGGTGCATTTGAAGGGATCGAGCGGAAGATCGGCATGAGGCTCAATACCAAGGTGATAGGCTACGGCATGGAGCAGAAGCAGAGGATAGACAAGGATAACCTGCTCCAGTATGTGGAAGCGCAGGACCTGAGGGCCTATGGGCTCATCCCTGAGATCGTAGGCCGCGTACCGGTGGTGACTTATCTGGACAGCCTTGACGCCGATGCCTTGCGGAGGATCCTTACCGAACCCCGCAATGCCGTTCTCAAGCAGTATTCCAAGATGTTTGCCATTGACGGAATAAAGCTTGAGGTTAAGCCCGAGGTCCTTGATTTGATTGTTGAAACAACAATCAAGAACCGGTTGGGTGCCAGGGGATTGCGCGGTATCTTCGAGAAGATAATGACCGATGCGATGTTCGAGGCTCCGTCGTCGGGGAAGAAGACTTTCACCCTCACGGCGGAATACGCAAAATCAAAATTGGAGACAGCGTCATGACAAGGGAGGATCTGTTCAGGTCCATGATGGAAACCGGCAGCATGCTTTGCGTGGGGCTTGATACCAACTATGCCTTGCTCCCCGGGCGGTTCAGATCGCTTGGGGTGTATGACGCGGTGGCATCCTTCAACCGTGAGATTATCGATGCAACCGCGCCTTTCTGCATCGCTTTCAAGCCCAACCTGGCGTTTTACGAAAGCCGTGGCCTGGAAGGGATGAGGGCTCTGGAAGCGACCGTGGACTATATCCGTACCAGCCATCCCGGAAAGTTCCTGATCGCCGACGCCAAGAGGGGAGATATCGGAAATACGGCTTCAATGTATGCCGAGGCCTATTTCAAGGCCATGGATTTTGATGCGGTGACGCTCTCTCCGTATATGGGGACGGATGCGGTTGCCCCTTTCCTCAGCTATCCGGGAAAGTACGCGATTGTGGTGGCCCTTTCATCCAATCCCTCGGCCGCGGATTTTGAACTGGGCGGAGACGGAAAGCCCCTGTACAGGAAGGTTATGGAAAGGATGATGGAAATATCATCTCCCGACAACATGATGTTCGTGGTGGGTGCCACCCGTGCCCAAGAACTCAAGGGTGTAAGGGGATTCTGCCCGGACAATTTCTTCCTGGTGCCGGGCGTGGGTGCCCAGGGCGGTTCGGCCCCGGAAGTGATTCAAAACGGTTCCAACAAGCTTGGAGGCCTGCTTATAAATTCTTCAAGGTCGATTATTTACGCCTCGTCAGGCGATGATTTTGCAGATGCTGCGGCAGCCGCGGCTTCAGTGACCGCCCGATTTACTCCGGCCGGTCTTTGCTGAACGGTTCAAGTGCGCTGAGCACCCTCTCCCTGACTTCTTCAATGGTGCCGACACCGTCGATTACCATGTATTTGTCCCTCTCCTTGTAGTACGCTACAAGGGGTTCTGTTTTTTTATGGTAAGTGGCTATCCTGTTGGATATGGTCTCGTCGGAGGCGTCGTCGGTGCGGCCCTCGATGGTTGCCCTGTGACGGATACGTTCCCTGACCAATTCATCAGGAATCATTAAGGAGATTACGGAAGTAACTGATTCTCCGCGTTTTGCCAGCATGTCATCCAGGACCTCAGCCTGGGCTGTGGTACGGGGGAATCCATCCAGAAGGAAACCGTCTATACCGGTGACGGCATTGAAAAGCGCCTCGATCATTCCCTCCACGACTTCGTCGGGAACCAGGGATCCGGCATCGATCAGTTTTTTTGCCATCACTCCCAGTTCACTTCCCGAGGCAATCTCGTTTCTCAGGAGTTCGCCGGTGGAAACGTGGCGGAGGTTGAATCTCTCCGCGATGGCTGCGGCCTGGGTGCCTTTTCCGGCTCCCGGAGGCCCGAATAGGATAAAATATTTCATGTCAGTCCTGTGAGTCCAGCATCCAGATATCGGGGAGGTTGCGCCCCAGTTCGTCGTAGTCGAGGCCGAATCCCAGAATGAAGCGGTCCTTGATTTTCATGGCGCAGTAGTCGATCTTTTCATCGGCCTTGTATGCCTCTTCCTTGAAAAGCATGGTGCAGATGTAGGTCTTCAGGGCTCCTCTTTCCCTCAGTATTTTCTGTATGGCTACGATCGTGGTTCCTGAATCTATGATATCCTCGACGATGATAACGCGGCGGCCCTTGACGTCGGCCGTGAGGTTCATGTCCATCTTCACCTCGCCGGTGGTTTCAGTCCCGCGGTAGGACGACAGTTTAGTGCACACCAGCTGGCAGTTGAAACGGAGGTGCTTCATGAGTTCGGAGGTGAACATTATGGCTCCGTTCAGGATGCACAGGAGGATGGGGACATCCTCGCAGCCAAAAAAGTCACGGTTGAGCTTGTCGGCGACCTGCTTTATGGCTTCTTCAATGATGCTGTTTGGGATGTAAGGCTTGAAGGTCTTGTCGTGGACTGAAATCTTTTCCATGGTTTTAGTGACATTTATTATCCAAAAATACATAAAAAACGTAAATAATCATACTGAAACCACAAAAACTTGCATTATGACCATGCCTCTTACGCTGTTCAGGGCTATATTTTGGCCATGGGAGAGTTAAGGGGCATCATTGCCGTTACGGCAGTTATCGTGGCAGGGACAATGGCCATGAGGGCGCAGGATATGGACAGGAGCCTGATGGAGGCGGCCGGAGTCAGCGACGTGGAAGAACTGGACGAGGAGACTGTGGAAGGGTTCTCGCAATACCGGATTTCGCCCATCCGGATCAACGGCGCGTCAAGGGGGACAATGATCTCTTCCGGACTGTTTTCGCCATACGAGGCCGCCTCGGTCCTGGACTACCGTTCCCGTTACGGTGACATATTGTCCGTGTCGGAACTGTCCCTGGTGGACGGTTTTGGCGCGAAGAGGGCGAGGGCTCTGGCCCCGTTCCTGTCGTTTGCCTCCAAGTCAGCGCCGGGGGCCCTTCCGGATACCCTCAGGAGCCGCTGTTCATTCGCCGCCAGGGCGGGTGTTTCCAGAGGTAAGGGGATGTCGTATTCGTTGAAGTGCCGCTATCTCCTTGAGGAAAGGCTATCCGCAGCCGTGTCATGCAGGAGCGGATTCGGGGACAGGCTGTTTCCCCCTTCGGGATATTCGTTCCATTTCTGCCTCTATGGAAGGAGGGCGCTGGAAAGCCTGATCGTGGGCGATTACAACGCCCGCTTCGGGGAAGGCCTCCTGGCGTGGAGCGGGTCATTCATGACTGCTTTGTCAGGAAGTGATTCATTTTCAAGGCGTCCGTCCGGATTGACGCCGTCCTGGTCCTGGTCTTCGGCTGAGGTCCACAGGGGAGTGGCGGCCACTTTCAGGCTGGGGCAGAGGGTAACCGTGTCGGCCTTCGGGGGCTTTCCGGGGCTTAGGGGAGTGATGGAGGGCCGGAAAGGAAAGGTAGGCGTCGACGGAGGGGTGAATGCATCTTGGTACGGCAGCCGGCATCATCTTTCCCTGACTGCGGTCGGAGGTACTGCCGGTAAGGAGGCCATGGGTCTTTCCGGCTCGTTCAAATGGACTCCCGGCAGGCCGGTATTCTTTGCCGAGGCTGCTGCAAGACCGGTCAAGGGCGCCTTTTCCTTCATTGCGGGGAGTATCATCCCCTTTGGGGAAGGATGGCGGGCTGCTGTCAGGGTCGGGGCCGTCCCTACTGCGTATTCCGGGAAGAAGAACGGTAACTATTCCCTCGCGGGATGCGTAGAGTATTCAACATGGAAAGGCGTGAAATCGGTGCTTACCGGGGAATTGGGACTTCTTCCCGTCCCCGGGAAGGATCCGCGCAGGAAGGACCTTAAAATCGTCTGGACAAGCCGCTTCCCGATAGGTGAAAGATATTCCCTGGAACTCAGGCTCCGTCACAGGCTTGCTCCCGGAAGCGACGGCAAAAGGACGGAGGCCAGGCTGGACCAGGATTACTCCGTCTCCAACTGGAAGGCCCGCCTGCGTGCACATGCCGTGTACGGAGGGGGATGGGGAGGGTTAACCTATCTTGAGGCCGGATATGACAATTCGTCCCTGAAGGTGTTTGCCCGATTGAGCGGATGTTATACAAGCTCTTGGCAATCAAGGATTTATTGTTATGAAAGAGATGCCCCTGGAAACTTTTCGGTAATGGTTTTCCATGGCAGGGGAGTGGCCTTTTTCATCCTGGCAGGTTATAGCCGTAAATGGAAGGGACACAGCCTGGGAGTATGGTTCCGACCGTATTATGAAAAGACGGACTCCCGCACCGGTGCCGGAGTCCGCCTGCAATTCTCGCTCGAGATTTAGGTAGGTTACTTCTTGGGAATCTTCAGCTTCATCCCCACATTGATCTTCTCCCCGATGCCGTTGAATTTCATTATATCGTTGGCCGTGACTCCGGGATACTTACGCGAAATGCTGTACAGGGTGTCACCGGATTTGACGGTATAATAGGTGTATGATACGGGTGAAGAAGAAGAGGAAGTAGTTCTTGGTGAGGAACTTACGGTACCGCCCGAGTGCTTCTTGCCGACTTTCAGCGACTGGCCGGCCCTGATGGTTGTGCCCTTGATCCCGTTCCAGCTCTTCAGCTGCGATACCGTCGTGTGGTATCTGGAAGCGATCTTCCCGAGGCTGTCACCGCTCTTAACCTTATAGTATACCCAGGAATAGGACCCTGACGAGTGGGAACCGGTCCTTACCGAAGGTCCTTCGTTCCCGTTGCCGTATTTGTCGACATCCACTCCGCTGAAAATCTCCTTGGCCCTGTGCTTGTACAGGGTGTCCTGGCAGTCCACGAAATCGGCGCAGTAGTTGAACGGAAGACGGAGGATGTACTCGCCCTGGTTGCCCGGGACTATGTCTTTGTAGTACTGCGGATTCATGTTCCGGAGGTCTCCGATGGGAATGCCGATAACCTCCGTAATCTGTTGGAAATGAAGGTTTTTGTGGATATGGAAGGTATCCAGGTGGGCGGGCATCATGGCAGGCGTGGGTTCAATCCCGTACTCCTTGGCGTAGTTGATTGCGTACATGGCGCCGACCATGGCCGGAACATACCCCCTGGTTTCCCTGGGGAGATACTGGTAGACCGACCAGAAATCCTTGTTGCCGCCGCACTTCTTGATGGCCTTGTTGACGTTTCCGGATCCGCAGTTGTAGGAAGAGATGGCCAGGCTCCAGTCCCCGAAGATCCGGTAGGCGTCGCGGAGGTACCTGGCTGCCGCGTCCACCGACACATAGGGGTCGCGCCTTTCGTCCACGTAGGAATTTATTTCCAGGCCGTAGCTCTTGGCTGTGTTGTACATGAACTGCCACATGCCCGTGGCACCCACCCTCGACACGGCATTGGGATTCAGGGCCGATTCTATGATGGCCAGGTACTTAAGCTCTACCGGGAGTCCGTACTTCACGAAGGTCTCCTCGAATACGGGCATATAGAACTTGGCGAGGCCGAGCATCTGGGACATCTTCCTGGGCATCTTCTCGGAATACAGGATCATGTAGTTCTTCACGGTCTCGTTATAGGGCAGGGTGATGAACGAATTCATCTTTTCCAGCCTCTCTATCAGCACCTTGTCCGGAACGTTTGTTGTGAAATGGACGCTGTCCATGTTGTACTGCGAACCCTCCTTGTTGGAGTCGGACTGACGGTGGAGATACCATAAGCTCAGCAGGCTGTCGGTCACCTCCCCGTTGTAATCCTCGGGGGCGAGGCCGGCCGCCAGCTTGTTCTCGCCTTCCTCGTAGATCTCCAGGAGTTCATTCCTGAGGCTGTCCTTCTCGTTGATGTCATTCTTGTACCACTGGATTTCATTCTCCAGCTTGCTGATCTTGTCCTTGAGCTCCTCGTTTTCCTTGAGGAGCTGCTTGCGGGTCTTGTAGGGATAGTTCTGCCCCTCGGAGAGGAAGCATACCGCAAGGGTAAGGGCTAAAGTTGGCAGTATCTTAATTATTCTCATGATTCTCAAAACTTTAGGCCTATGGAAAGTCCAAAGGCAGAGGTCCCGGGGGCGGGTACTGCCGCATATTGGACATCGGGTGTGATAACCGTAGGCCGGATTTGGATGGAAAGGTCGTCATTCACCTCGAAGTCCTGCATATAGGCAAAAACATTGGCGTCTATCACCTGAAGCAGGTAGAAGCCCATCAGGGCAACTATGGAATAGTCGCGGTACCGTCGGAATACATCCCTGTAATATTTGGCGGTTTCCCCGGAAATCGGGGTATTGTAGGACGCGGCGTCCTCGCCGGTAGCCTCGTTGTGTATCCTCTTGTATCTCTTGTAGTTGGTGTTGTTCAGCAGCAGGAAATGGGTGGCTCCGGCCATGAATCCCCAGTAGAGCGGGACCTTCCAGGCCTCGCCGTTGTATACCTGCCCGAGTCCGGGCAGGAGGATGGAATAGATTGTGGCTTTGCCCGGATTGGGATACACGTCCCTCTTGTAGCGTATCATCCCGTCCATAAGGGTGCCCCAATATACAAGGCCTGCCCCGGCAAACATCCAGGTACTCATCTGCCGGTCCTTCAGTTCGCCGGTCTTGTTGTAACGGAGGCGGTAGTATGTCCCCAGTCCTACCCCGGCACCTATCCCGCCGTAAACGACCGGTAGCTTCCAATAGTCCCTGTTGTATATCTGCTCGGATCCGATGAAGAGCATGGAACCTGCGAAGAGGGTGCCTATCCTTACGTCGCGCTTGTGCGAAACCCCTCCGAAGAACTCCTTGAAAGAGAACAGCTTGTCCGTGGTATCCCTCGCCGTGGTGTCGTTGGGGTCGGCATAGCTCTGGGTGAACGCTTCCTCCTTGAACTGGGCGGAAGCGACCTGGGCGGCAGCCGATATAAGGGCGAGGGCCGCTGCAATATGTCGCAGCATCCTGAATTTCATCTTTCGTCGAGGGCTTTCAGGAACTTCTCTACTTCCTCATCGGAAGAGAACCTGATGGTGATGGTGCCTTTCCCGGTGGGGGAGCGCTTGAGCGATATGTTGTCACCGAAGAAGCGCCCGATGTGCTCCAGTACCTTGTAATAGGCATCCGGAAGCGGCTGCTGCACTGCAGGCGCAGGAGCGGAATACAATCTTGCCAGCTTTTCTTCCAACTGCCTCACCGACAGGGAGTTCCTCACCACCGCATCGCACAGGGCCTCCTGTACCGAAGGGTCTTCTACGCCCAGGAGGACCTTGGCGTGCCCCACGCTTATCAGGCCCACCTTCAGGTCGTGCTGGACCTTGGCCGGAAGCTTCAGGAGCCGCAGGTAATTGGTGACGGACGCCCTTTTGCGTCCAACCCTGGAAGCCATCTGCTCCTGAGTGAGACCGCATTCCTCGATGAGGCGCCTGTAGCTCATGGCCACTTCTATCGGGTCGAGGTTCTCCCTCTGGATATTCTCCACAATGGCCATTTCCAGCATTCCCTGGTTGTCGGCCTCCCTGATGTAGGCGGGAATCATCTCCAGTCCGGCCATGCGGCACGCCCTGAAACGGCGCTCTCCGCTGATGATCTGGTAACGGTCGCCGTCGATTCTCCTGACGGTCACGGGCTGGATGAGACCGAAGGTGCTGATGGAACCGGCAAGCTCCTCCAGGGCTTCACGGTCGAAGGTGGTCCTTGGCTGGAAGGGATTCGGCTCTATCCTGTCCAGCGGGATCCGGAATATGTCGGAAGAGTTCTGGCCGGTACGGCTGCCGGCGATCTCCTTGTTCACGTAGCCCACCGGCTTGCGGAGACCTGAGATGTCGGTGCTTTCACCAAGTATTGCGCTGAGGCCCCTTCCGAGCCCCCTTGAGGGTTTTCCTGCTGTCATGACTTGTTACGGTTCTTTTCCAGGACCTCCCTGGCGAGATTCAGATAATTGGTTGTACCATTGCACATTACATCGTGCAGGATGATGGGTTTCCCGTGTGACGGGGCTTCGCTCAGGCGGATGCTCCTCTGGATGATGGTATCGAATACCATGTCCTTGAAATGCTCCCTGAGCTCGTGGACGACCTGGGTATGCACCTTTGTCCTTCCGTCGAACATTGTCACCACAAAACCTTCTATGCTGAGATCCGGATTGACTCCGCCCTGCACGAGGCGTATGGTCTGCAGTAGCTTTCCCAGCCCTTCCAGCGCAAAGAACTCCGGCTGGACGGGGATTATTACAGAGTCGGCCGCAGTCAGGCAGTTGACCGTGATAAGGCCCAGGGAAGGGGAGCAGTCGATGATTATGAAATCGTAGGAATCCCTGACCGGACGAAGGACGTTCTTCAGGACGGACTCCCTGTCAGGAGCGTCGAGCATCTCTATCTCGGCCCCCACGAGGTTGATGTGCGAGGGAATGAGATGGAGGTTCTGCAGCTCGGTCTGAACCAGGGCGTCGGTAACGTGTATGCTTCCTATAAGTACCTCGTACAGAGTTCTTTTCTGGTCGTTTTCCGGGGAAAAATTGAGTCCCGAGGTGGTGTTGGCCTGAGGGTCTGCATCAATGATGAGGACCTTTTTTTCCAACACCGCCAAAGAGGCTGCCAGATTGATTGCGGTTGTGGTCTTTCCAACCCCGCCCTTCTGGTTTGCTATGGCGATTATCTTTCCCATTGTCAGTATGTGTTATATATAATCTTACAAAGATAGTAAAAAATATTAAGGATCTACGTCCAAGGACAGGTGCGAGGACCATTTCCTGGCAATGCCGAAGGTGTCCGCCGCTTTCATCAGCGCCTTTTTTGAAGATGCGAGGTTCCGGTCTTTGGGCAGGAATACCCCTATCACCATCATGTCCGACGCCGCATTTGCCGCCGAGGGCCGGTATGGCCCGGTGACGACCGCCCCGGGAAGGACGGGCAGGGAACTGCGAAGTTCCCTGGAGAGTCTGGCAAGCCTTTCAGGGAACGTGTCCTTCATTATTATGTCCACCTGCCGGGTGTATGGGGGGAGCGAGGCGGCCTTCCTTTCCTGGAGCAGCCTTTGTACTATGTCCCCGTCCATGCTGAATACGGGATGGCCTTCCCTGGCGGTCTGGACGATGAGGGAGCATCCCTGGGCCCATTCGCGTTCCCTCAGCTGGCCGATTGTCTGGAAAGCCCTTTCGTCGGCCCTGAAATCTTCCTGTGCGGAAAGGCTGTCGGCCCCCAGCAGTGCTATGAGGCCGAGATTCCTGCTGTCCAGGCCCTTGGCCATCATATGGGTTCCTATCAGGATATCGGTTTCCCCGGCGGTGAATTCGGATATTATCCTCTTTTGCCTGGCCTGCGTGACTCCTCCTTCAAGGATGACGACGCTCCTCCCCGGGAAAAGGTTCCGGATCTGCTCCCCGATGGCGTCCTGGAGGATAGTTCTCCGAGGACAGAGCAGCAGGACCTGCCGGCCTGCTTCCAGAACGCCGGCCATGCTCTCCATCAACTTGACCGACAAGGCTCCCACCATGCCTCTCTTGCGCCGTTCAGACGTTATGTCCACAACCGTCACAGGCAGTTCCGGATGATTCTCCCAAGTGGTCCGGACCTCACGGTATTTACCTGATATTGAATTATATACCGATTCAAGCGACGGGGAGGCAGACCCCAGTATCACCTTTGCACCGTGCGTTTTTGCAAGGAGCATGGAGGCGTCCCTGGAATTGTACCTGGGCGACGGATTGTCCTGTTTGAACGAGGGGTCCTGTTCCTGTTCCACTACCACGAGGCCGAGGTTCCTGAAGGGTAGGAAGATGGACGACCTGGTACCCATCACCAGCACCGGAGCCCCGCTTCTGACCCTTGCGGCCACTTCACCCCTGCTGACAGGACTCTCTCCGGAGTGATAGATGAGAAGCTCCGGGAAAAATTCCCTTATCCTGTTCTCCCATTGACGCCCGAGGTTGATCTCGGGGATGAGCATCAGTACGCTGCGCCCGCTTGAGAGCACGTCCGAGGCGGCTTTCAGATATATCATAAGCCTGTCAGGCCCCAGGAGGAGGGCAGTCCTGGCTTCGGTAAATGCCGACTGGACCTGAACATAAGCCCTCTGAAGCGGCTTTGAGATATCCAGCCGTGGTATTCCGGAATGGAGGCCCGGTCCTGTCCGGATGGCCTTGAGGTCCCGGATCTCTGCGGTTAGCCTTTCCTTGACCGACTCTTTCCTGGCCCTATTCAGGGCATCCTCCCGTTTCCGGATCCTTTCTTCCAGGCGCGATTCCTTCCTGGATTCAAGTTCCTCCCTGGAAACCATCGCCGAGGGGTAGGCGGCCTTGTAAACTTCACCCACCGTGCAAAGGTAATATGAGGCGATGCTGCGCCAGAACCCAATTTCAACGGGGACGACCGGATCCAGGTCCTCAGCCTTTCCCAGTATGCCCTTGATTCTGGAAGCCGGGGTGTCCGGAGTGACTCCGACGCCGCTGACGACACCTACGTATTCCCGCCCGGAGAAGGATACCCTTACCCTGTCACCAACGGAAATGCTTTGGTCCGAGGTGTGGTAGCAGGGTTCCCAGGCGAGCCGGAGGGGGACGATAACCGATATGAATGTCAGGGCGGTCATAAAGAACAAATTTACAAAAATTATCACAAAAATTTGTAATCTACCAAAAGTTTAATAACTTTGCATTCCCGTTTGGGAAAAACGGTGTCGTAGCTCAGGTGGTAGAGCAATGGACTGAAAATCCATGTGTCGCCGGTTCGACTCCTGCCGACACCACAGCAAAGGCGGTGATTACTCGAATGTAATCACCGCCTTTGCCGCTTTACCGTATTGTCAGCGTATTTTTGAAAGCCATGATCCCAGGGCCGAGGCTACATCGTCCCATACGGCCTGTTTTCCCTTTTCGTTGAGGATTTCGTGGCGCATGTCGGGATATACCTTGGCGGATACGTCGGTATAACCCCTTCCGCGCATGAAATCCACGGCCCGTGAGAATTTCCTTATCCCGTCGATGCATGGGTCCTTGGCTCCGGCAATGAAAAGGACGGGCAGGGAAGGGTTCCTGACCTGCCAGCCTTTCTCCGAATAAGTGTCCTTGAGGAGCCCGAAGAGATTATAGTATCCGTTTACGGTGAAGTTGAAGCCGCAGAGAGGGTCGGCGTCGTAAGCGTCCACGACGGCCTTGTCGGAGCATATCCATGCATTCCTGGACCCTTCCTTGCTGAATTTCCTGGAATAACCTCCCAGGGCCATGGATGCGAGCATCGGCGAGCGGTATTTCCAACCGTTGAACATCCATATCAGGCGTGCGATGACCTTTCCAATGCCGGCGGCGGAATTGGCGCTGGGACTTCCGCAAACGACGAGGCCGGAGATATCGGAATCGTGCTCCTTGCAGTACTCCCTGACCAGCAACGAACCCATGCTGTGTCCGAAGAGGAAGACGGGGATGCCGGGGTAATTCTCCTTGCACCAGGTGGTTACCGCAAACTCGTCAAGCGTTGCCGCCTTGAATCCGCCCTTTGAGAAAGAGCCCAGTCCGTCAGGGGAGGCAACGGATTGGCCATGTCCCCTGAGGTCGTTTATCACGCATGCGAAGCCTTTACCGGAAAGGAATTCCATTACTGGGAGATACCTTTCCTTATGCTCCGCCATGCCGTGGACGAACTGTACCACGGCCTTGGGCGCCTCGGCCGGAACGGTTGCAAGAAGGCTGAGTGTAATGCCGTCACCGGATGCCGGTATGCTGGTCCTGATCTGTTCCATAGCCATGGGTCTTTTGTTCGAGTCTGTTGAATTCGGGCGGCAGTTCCGAGCGGAAACTCATTATCTTGCCGGTATAGGGATGCGTGAATATCAGAGTGGATGCATGGAGGGCCAGCCTGCCGGCCGGGTCGGTCACGGCCCCGTACCTTTCGTCGCCAGCTATGGGATGCCCGAGGTCCTCGGCATGTACCCTGATCTGGTTCTTCCTCCCGGTCTGGAGCCGGAATTCCACCTTGGACCACTGTACCTTTCCCCTTGCGGTGACAATGCCCACCACCCGGAAATGGCTGATTGCCAGCTTGCTGTCAGGGGTTTCAATCTCCGATGACCTCATTTTCAGGCTTTTGGGATTTTCCGAAAGATAACTCTGGATGGAGCCTTTCTCCTTGGGCAGTTCCCCCTCCAGGAAGGCTGTGTACATCCTTTCCTCCACCAGGTCCTTCCACCGGCTCTGCATTATATCCTTGGTCCTTTCGTCCTTGGCGAAGACCAGGAGTCCGGAGGTTTCACGGTCGAGCCGGTGTATGATCCAGATCTTGACCAGGGAGTGGTCCGGCCTTTGGCCTTTGAGCCTGTCGATCTTACGCTGGGCCCTTGCCGAAGTCTTGACGTATGAATTCAGGAGGGAATACAGGGTGTCACCCTTTGCCTTCTTTCCCGGGGCGGAAACCGTAAGCATGCCGGATGGCTTGTCCACGATTATGATATGCTCATCCTCAAATATGACTTCCACTCCGGCCTTTTTCAGGGCGTCGTCGGCTTCCTCCTTCATCCCGATCGCCATCGGGATGGCCTTGGGAAGGATTGTAACCACACTTCCTTCCATCAGGGGATGGTCAAAAGCCGTTACCGTTTCCCCGTCTACGTTGATCCTTCCCCTGGAAAGCATCGCCTTTACGGATGTCCGGCTCTGGTTTGGGAAAACCGAAAGCAGGAAAGGCAGCAGGCTGCTCCTTTCGGTAACTGTAAATTTCTGTCCTATAACAGGTATCATGATACGTCGATAATGTCGTGGAGGTGCTTGGGAAGCATTCTGCGGAACCGCGGCCATGCCACGCCCCTGATCCTTATAACCTCCAGGTTGAGGCAACCCTTGAATATGTCTTTGCCAATGATTTCCAGGCCGTGGGGCAGGTTTATTTCAACCAAATCTTCACAATCGGCAAAAGCCCTGTTCCCAAGCACTTTCAGGCCGATGTCAAGGTGGGCACCATACATGGAGATACAGCCTTCAAAGGCACTCTCGGAAATAACCCTTAGGCTTGCAGGGCACCTGACGTACTGAAGTCGGCAGCAGTCCTTGAATGCTTGTTTGCCAATATATTGGAGACCCTTGGGAAGCCTGATGGAATCAATCCCCCCGCACTCCATGAAAGCCCTGTCCCCGATATGGGTGAGGCCATGCGGCAGGCGGATTTTCTCGAGGAATGAAATCCGGTCGTCGTATGGGACATCTTCTCCGAGGCGGCAGTCCTCGGCCATGTATGGATCGAATGCAAAAGCCCCGTCGCATATAACCTTTGTGCCGGGACGGACAGTGACCACTTCGGGAAAGTTCTCCGTGTCAAGAAGCTTTGTTCCGTCGGCCGAATAATTGCAGCAGAAGTCCCCGTCCCAGACATCGTTGGCGCGCTCGGCATCTGAAGGCGCTGTAGGGACTCGAAGTATTTCTTCAAGTGCCATGGCGGAATATATTGGTTAAAAGTTCTTTACAAAGTCAAGGTCTTTCTTGAGCATTATCTTGGGCTCCATGAGTGAGACCTTCTGGAAAAGGCGGAACTGGTTGCCGGCCGAGAGCCATACCAGGTTTTCATGCTTGTTCTTCCGCCACCATTTATAGAATCCGATGGGGTCGGTATCGAACGGGATCTTGGCCTCCACGTCAGACCCGTAACCGGGGAAGTCTATCATGACCTTGAGTCCCATTATCTTCTTGTAATAGAGCGGGTCGGCCCTCCTGAGTTTGCTGACGAGAGGATTGAATACTTCCACCTGGTCCACATGCAGGTTTTTCTCCCGGACGATCATCCTGTGGATCCGCACGGGATCCGCATTCAGCCACTCGCCGATCCTCATGGTGCTGATACCCTCCCCGGTATCAAGCGAGAGATAATCTTCCGAGTAGTAGACTTTGTTGGGATCCAGAGGGTAATTTTCCATTAAAAATGCCGTTATAAGTACTTCCAGGCTCTATTATTTGCAAATGTATGAAAAAAATTTGTTAAAACATTTATAAATGTTTAACTTTGATGATGTAGTTTTTAAGCAACCATTTCTTAAACACAAAGCAATATGACTTACAAAATCATTGACATTCAGGGTATTGGCCCTGTTTATGCCGAGAAACTCATTGCCGCCGGCATTGAAACCGTAGACCAGCTTCTTGAGAAAGGTGCCTGCGCTGCAGGCCGCAAGGCGATTGAGGAAGCCACAGGAATCGACCATGGTCGCGTCCTTACATGGGTAAACCATGCCGACCTCTTCCGTATCAAGGGCGTAGGCCCCCAGTTCTCCGAACTGCTCGAGGCAGCCGGTGTCGACACCGTAAAGGAACTCCAGCACCGCAATGCCGAGAACCTCGCCGCCAAGATGCTTGAGGTCAACGAGGAAAAGCACCTTGTCAGGAGGGTCCCCGTGGCTGCCGAACTTCAGAAGTTCATCGATGAGGCCAAGACCCTTGAGCCCAAGGTTACCTATTGATTCCCATCCGGAAATCAGACCATCTGACAGCTTCCTTCCAGGAGGCTGTTTTCGTTAAGGTATGGAAGCTTTCATAAAGGCGGTTGAGATTTTCGCCCTTATTACCGGAGTGGCTTACGTGGTGGCCGAGATCCTCCAGAAGAACTGGATGTGGGTAGTGGGCATCGTGACTGGAGTGGCCTGCAGCGTCTCTTTCGGAATCCAGCAGCTCTGGGCTTCGATGGGACTCAATATCTATTATGTATTCATGTCGGTCTGGGGGCTGTGGCAGTGGAGGAAGGACTCCGGGAAGATCTCCGCGGACGGGGAGAAGGCCATACATCTTTCCCGGCTTGGCTGGAAAGGTCTCCTCTGGAGCATCATGGCCTTCGTCATCCTCACTGCCGCTCTGGTCCTGCTCCTTGAAAAACTTGGTGACCCCCTGTCGCTGAACGACGCATCGGTTACCGTACTCAGCGCGATTGCGACGGTGTGGCTGGTCAAGTCCTATCCCGGCCAGTGGATACTTTGGATCATAGCCGATATCCTGTCGACGCTGCTTTGCGCCCGCTCTGGAATGGTGTGGATGACCGTCCTGTATGTTGCTTATACCCTTTCGGCCGTGTATGGCCTCTATCATTGGCTTAAAAACGGTAGATATATTGAATAGTCTGATATACAGCTTATAAAACAAATAAGTTATATACTATAACATTTTTGTTAAGTCTAATTTCGGCGCTTCGGCGCCGTTTTTTGTTGGTAAAAGTATAGGTGGTATATGGATAAAATTGCTATATTTGAGATTGTGAAAAGCGGTATCCTCATAACCGGATTTACGGAAGCCTCCAAGGGCATTTTATCCCAGGGGTGCCTTCCGTGCGGCGGACGCCCGGTTTGCGTGCTCGATTTCCGGGAGATGGAAGGTACCCGATGCTACCTGGACCCCTCGTCCATGGAGGCTATCCGTGATTCAATCTCGCCTTTTCCCGTTACCGTCACCAAGGGTTCGCCCTATCGCATCCACTATATCGATACCGGAGAATACCACTATATGTCGGCCCTTTTCATGGATACTGTCCGGTCCCCGTTTTCACTGCTGATGCTGGATAACCATACCGACATGCAGGACGGTGCCTTCGGGGAAGAATTGATCAGCTGCGGTAACTGGCTGGCCCATGAGATGGAGACGAACCACTTCCTGACGGAAGTCCGGCTCATGGGACCGGATTCCATGGCCAGGCTTTACCGGCGTGACTCCGGCGGAAACATGGAACTCGCGGACTCCCGTCCGCTCCCTCCCGGAAGTATCCCGGAGGAGGTGTTCCCCCCGCTGCAAGGCCCTGTGTACATTTCTGTTGACAAGGACATCATGTCGGAAGAGTATTACCGGACCGGGTGGTCTCAGGGCGCTTATTCCCTTTCCGACGTTGAGGCAATCATCGTTTCCTCCCTGTCCGCCGATGCCGGAGTGATAGGGATCGACGTCTGCGGAGGGCTTCCTCCGGGGGCGTGCCTTAGCTGTGACGTGACGATGAACGCCGCCCTTGACGGTAAGCTTATAGAGTTCATAGACAATAAGTTGAATATTATATGAAGACTGTTTTCAAGTACCTTTCCATTGCCGTTGCATGCGGCCTTGCCCTTTCCTGCGGCGGTTCCGTCCAGGAGAATACCCAGGAGTCCCTGTCGCAGTTCCTGACCGCTTCGGGCGAGTATTCCTTCACTGTGGGCGACGTCCGCTTCAGCATGGTGCCCGTCGAGGGCGGATTCTTCACGATGGGCAAGACCCCGGAGCAGGGAGGCGGTAACGATCCCGCCATGCATCCGGTCATAGTGGACGGGTTTGCAATCGGCAAGTTCGAGGTTTCACAGGCGCTGTGGCAGGAGGTGATGGGCTCCAATCCATCGCCGGAGCCCAATCCCAAGGCATCCGTGTCGAGGGTTACCTGGAAGGACTGCAGGAAATTCGTGGACGGGCTTTCCCGCAAAACCGGGGTCCGGTTCAGGCTTCCCACCGAGGCGGAATGGGAATTCGCGGCCAGGGGAGGCAACAAGAGCCTGCGCTACCGCTGCAGCGGCAGCAACGACGGAAAGACCAGGGAAAACGAGCTTGGCATATTTGACATGAGCGGCAACCTGTGGGAGTGGGTCGAGGATTCCTATGCCGATTTTACCGTGACGGCGCTTTCCGTGAATCCCACCGGCCCCGAGGTCTCCGCAAACAAGGTCATAAGGGGCGGATCGGCTGCTTCAAAGGTAGGAGAAAAATACGTTTCATCCAGGCAGGAGATGGCCCAGACTTCAAAATCCCCGGCCGTAGGCCTTAGGTTGGCCATGTCGACCGGTGCCGGGCACGACAAGTCTCTGGAAGCCGTCCTGTCCTCCAATGAAGTGGAAAGGGAGCCTTCCGACGGCAAGGCTGAAACCATCGCCGTGGGGAACGTCCGTTTCAAGATGCTTCCGGTACCGGCCGGCACCATGAAGATGGGCGCCACCGCCGAACAGGCCAAGTGGGCCGAGGAAGATGAAAAACCCGTTCATGAAGTGACTCTGAGTGCTTTCAAGATGGGCCAGTATGAAGTTACCTGCTCCCTTTGGAATGCGGTCATGGGATGGCTGCCCGCAAAGTGCGAGGATGACTCCACCCCGGCCGTGAATATCTCCTGGTATGATGCACAGGCCTTTATACGTAAACTTAACGCATTGACCGGAAGGAAGTTCCGTCTTCCAACAGAGGCCGAATGGGAATATGCTGCCAGGGGTGCCAGGAATGGAGGCAACAATGTCTACGCCGGGTCGGAGTATTGCATGAACGTTGCCGTGTACTCCAGCAATTCCGACGGAAAGGTCCTGGCTGTAGGCACCAAGAGCCCCAATTCACTCGGACTGTATGACATGAGCGGAAATGCTTGGGAATGGTGCCAGGACTGGTATTCGGCATATTCCGCGGAAAGCGTAACCGATCCGGTGGGCCCCGCTTCAGGCGAGTTGAAGATACTCCGTGGCGGCAGCGCTCCGGCAAGGTACGACGCCTGCAGGGTCTCCAACCGTTCGGACATGTATCCCGTCAACCTTAAGTCAACGTTCGGATTCCGCCTCGCGCTATGAGAAGGATCCTTGCATTCGTCCTTGCAGTTGCGCTCCCATGCAGCTGCGGTTTTGTCCGCTCGCCAAAGGGAGAAGATACGTCGGGAAATGCCCTTGGAGCCTTGTCCGGCAGTCTCTTGGACAAGGGCAACCCCCGCGAACAGGACTATTCACCGTCGCCGGAAACCCTTCTCAAATATGAGATCCCATATCTCTATGACGACAGCAACAGCACCCTTATCGAGCATATGGGATATACCCTTTCGTATAACTCCAAGCTCAGGATTCCCAACTGGGTGGCTTACGAACTGCTTGATTCAGAGCTGTATGGAGATTTGGAGAGAAATGAGAAATTCACTGCCGATCCCGCGATAAGGGGCCGTCAGGCATACGACGAGGATTACCGGGGCTCAGGCTGGGACAGGGGGCACATGGCCCCTTCGGGCGACATGAAATGGAGTTCCCAGGCTATGGACGAGTGCTTTTACCTGAGCAATGTCTGCCCCCAGAACCACAACCTCAACGCCGGCTCCTGGAATGACTTGGAGAAGCAGGTGCGTTACGAGGCGCGTTATTACGGAAGGGTCTGGGTGGTTTGCGGTCCGGTGGTGGGACGTGGAAGGTACGGTACTGTGGGAGAAAACAAGGTGCAGGTTCCCGACGGCTTCTTCAAGGCCCTTCTGGCCAAGCGTAAGAAGGGATCGGGATATGCGGCCATCGGCTTTTATTTTCCCAATGCATCCGGGCGGAAAAGCCTGTCGTCCTATGCCATGACGGTTGAGGAACTGGAAAAGATAGCAGGGATGGCTTTCTTTGTCAACCTGCCTGAAAAATACCGGAACGACGCTGTGGGGAAGATCGACCCTTATGGCGACTGGAGGATCAGATGATGTACAGGGCGATATACGGTGGTTTGGACATATCTTGCTGTATATTGGCCGGAAACAGGCCTTCACTTTCATTTTTCCTTGAGGTTGAGGAACGCATCGCATCGCATTATCCGGAACTTCCGGAAGAAGTGAAGGAAGGTGGCTTGTTCTTTGTCTGGCAATCGCCGCCGACGGTCATCTGCGGGAGGAATCAGGTCATTGGAAGCGAAGTGAACCTGGACCTCTGCAGGGAGAAGGGAATAGAAGTCGTCCGCCGCAAAAGCGGAGGCGGAGCGGTTTATTCCGATTCGGGAAACGTGATGGTTTCATTTATCCTGAAGAGGGGGGAGGTCGCTGATATATTCATGTCCGTCCTGGGAAGGATGGCCCGCTTCCTCCGGGGACTCTCGCTTGATGCGGAGGTCTCCGGCCGTAACGACATCCTGGTAGGAGGAAGGAAGGTGTCGGGAAACGCATTTTTCCAGGCCCCCGGCGCCAGCATCGTACATGGTACCATGCTGTTTGATTCCGACATGGAGATCCTCGGGAGGGTCCTTACCCCATCCGGGGAGAAACTTTCCTCCCACGGGGTAGCGTCCGTAAGGCAGAGGGTAGCCAACCTGAAGCCCCTTCTGGAGGAGGCGGGAAATCCCATGGAACTGGAGGCCTTCAAGGAGGCCCTCTCCTCTTATCTTGGCTGTGAAACATTTGATATTCAACACTATATATGACAGAAACCAATAACAATATCCAGAAGACCTGCCTTCATTCAAGGCACGTCTCACTCGGGGCGCTGATGAGCCCTTTCGCCGGTTTTGACATGCCCATCCGTTACACATCCATCATCGATGAGCATAATGCGGTACGTGGCAAGGTGGGAATGTTCGACGTCTCACACATGGGCGAGATCTTTGTGGAAGGGGACGAGGCCGAGGAATTCGTGAACCATATCTTCACAAACGAAATCAGGGGCTTCGCTCCCGGTAAGGTCCTTTATGGCATGATGTGCTATCCCGACGGCGGGACGGTCGACGACTTGCTGGTCTACCGCGAATCCGAGCCAGGACATTTCCTGCTGGTGGTGAACGCCGCGAATATCGCCAAGGACCATGAATGGATACTTTCGGCTGCAAAGCTGAATCCCAGGACCGGCAAGCCTTTTGACTGCGTGATCCGCAACGAATCCCCCCGATGGGGACAGATCGCCGTACAGGGTCCGGAATCGGAGAAATCCATGGTGGAAGTCCTTGGAATCACCGAGGCCGCGCTCCTGTCGTTCTATACTTTCACCGACATCTGCCATGAAGGCAGGAGGGTGATCGTAAGCCGTACCGGTTATACCGGGGAGGACGGTTTTGAGATTTACGCCTCGCTTGAGGATACCGTGGAGTACTGGGACCGTCTGATGGATGCCGGTGTGGTACCCTGCGGCCTTGGCTGCCGCGACACCCTCCGCTTCGAGGCGGGCCTTCCCCTTTACGGCGATGAACTCTCGCCGGAGATTTCTCCGGTCATGGCCGGACTCGGCATGTTCTGCAAGCTGGACAAGGAGGAATTCATCGGAAAGGATGCACTTGTGAGGCAGAAGGCGGAAGGCACGGCCAGGAAGCTTGTTGGAATAGAAATAGACGACAGGGCCGTCCCCAGGGCCGGATATCCTGTGGAACTGGAAGACGGCACCGAGGTCGGTGTGGTCACCACGGGCTACCATTCAATCACTCTCGACAGGAGCGTATGCTTTGCCCTGGTGGACAGTGCGTACTCAGCCCTGGGCACGCCGCTTTCAATACGGATCCGGAAGAAGGTTTTCCCGGGCAGGGTTGTAAAGAAGAGATTCTATGTACCAAATTATAAGAAATAACAAACAAATAATCAATTAGTTATGGCTAAAGTAGAAGCAGGACTCAGGTATTCCGAGTCGCATGAATGGGTGAGGGTGGAAGATGGAATCGCAGTAATAGGCGTAACCGATTTTGCCCAGAAGGAAATGGGAGACATCACTTACGTGGACATGCCTGAAGAGGGTGACGAGGTAGTGAAGGGAGAGGAATTCGGCGCCCTGGAGAGCGTGAAGGCCTCCAGCGACCTCTATTCTCCGGTTTCTGGAAAAGTGGTGGAAGTGAATACCGGACTCGAGGATGCCCCGGAGGCGGTCAACGCCGACGCTTTTGCAGCATGGATCATCAAGGTGGAGATGTCAGACCCTTCGGAACTGGACGACCTGATGGACGCTGAGGCATATAAGGCAGCTACCGAATAAGGACATGGCCCAGTCAGCATATTTCCCCCATACGGAGGAAGATGTGCAGGCGATGCTGGAGCGGATCGGAGTCAAGGACATCGACCAGCTCTATGCCGACGTTCCGGCAAGGTATTTCCGGAAACATGCCTGCAAGCTTCCCGATGCCCTCTCCGAACAGGAGGTAAGGGACTTTTTCACGTCGCTGGGTTCCATGGATCCCAAGATGAAAGTATTCGTGGGATATGGCGCCTATGACCATTACACCCCGTCGGTTATACCTTACATCACATCCCGTTCAGAGTTCCTCACAGCTTACACACCTTACCAGTGCGAGATTTCGCAGGGAACCCTGCGGTACATCTTCGAGTACCAGAGCATGGTCTGTTCCCTAACGGGGATGGACGTGTCCAACGCATCGCTCTACGACGGTCCCACTGCTGCAGCCGAGGCCATGATGATGTGCATCGCCTGCACCCGGAAAAAGACACGCGTGCTTCTGTCGGAAGGTCTTCTACCGCACGTGATCGCAGTGGTGGAAACCTATGCCCGGTTCCACGGGGTGGAGATCGGCCATGTTCCGGTAATGGGCGGAAGGACCTGTCCGAACTGCCTGAGGGCCGAGCTCTCCAAGGGAGACGTGGCCGGCGTCATCATGCCCCAGATAAACCGCTTCGGCCTCATCGAGGACCATTCCGGCTATGCGGAAACCATCCACGCCTCGGGTGCGCTGATGGTTGAATACTGTGATCCATCGGCACTTGCCGTGCTGAAGACCCCGGGCGAATGGGGGGCCGACATCGCGGTGGGTGACGGACAGCCGCTGGGTATTCCGCTCTGCTACGGAGGACCTTACCTTGGCTTTATGGCCGTCAGGAAGGATTATATGCGCAAGATGCCCGGCCGCATCGTGGGGCAGACGGTTGATAAGGAAGGCCGCCGGGCCTTTGTCCTTACCCTGCAGGCCCGCGAGCAGCATATCAGGCGTGAAAAGGCCACTTCCAACATCTGCTCCAACGAGTCGCTGATGGCCCTTTGGGTGACCGTGTATATGTCCCTGATGGGGCCCGGGGGGCTCAGGGAGGTCAACAAGCTCAGCTATGACGGAGCCCATTACCTGAAGGAGCAACTTCTCTCCACCGGCAAGTTCGAGGATCCCTTCCCGGGAAAGCCCTTCCTCAAGGAATTCGTCCTCAAGCCCAGGGAGTTCCCCGGTCTTATGCAGCGCAACCTGGAGCAGGCCGGATACTTTGCCGCGCTTGAGACTCCGGAAGGCTACGTGAATTTCTGTGTCACTGAAAAGCGCACCCGCGAAGAAGTGGATGCACTGGTAAAGATAGTCAGGGAGGCCTAGGCGATGAAATACTACAACGAACTCATTTTTGAACTTTCAAGGAAAGGTCGTACGGGTTACTCATTGCCAGTCAATCGTTTCCCTGCTGCTGAAGGTCTTCCTGAGGGGCTTTGCCGGCAATCGGCGCCCGAGCTTCCCGAGGTCAGCGAACCTGATGTGGTACGTCATTATACCAACCTGTCGCAGATGAACTTCGGCGTGGATACCGGCTTCTATCCGCTGGGTTCATGTACCATGAAGTACAATCCCAAGATAAATGAGGAAATCGCCGCCATGCCGTCTTTCGCGGGCCTTCATCCGCTGATGCATGCAGGACTCACCAAGGGTGCCCTTGAGGTGTACAAGGGGCTCAACCGGGCCCTGGCGGAGATTACGGGAATGTACACCTTTACGTTCGATCCCTGCGCCGGAGCACATGGAGAACTCACCGGCCTGATGATAATGCGCCAGTATCACATGCAGCGGGGCGACTATGGACGCAGGAAGGTTATCGTACCCGACAGCGCCCATGGCACCAATCCCGCATCCGCCGCAGTATGCGGACTGGAAGTGGTTGAGGTCAAGTCACTTCCGGACGGACGGGTGGACGTGGATGCCCTTAAGGAACTCCTGGACGACACCGTGGCCGGCATGATGATGACCAATCCAAATACACTCGGCCTGTTTGAAAACAGGATCGGTGAGATAGCCTCGCTTGTGCACAAGTGCGGCGGCCTCATGTATTACGACGGAGCCAACATGAACCCGCTGATGGGCGTTGTCCGTCCCGGCGACATGGGATTCGACATAATGCACCTGAACCTTCACAAGACATTCTCCACGCCCCACGGCGGCGGCGGCCCTGGCAGCGGTCCGGTAGGCGTCGCAAAGAAACTCGAGGACTGCCTTGGTGAAATCAGGGTATCGGGCTTCCATGGCAACTTCGGGGTGATCCTCAGGGCCTATGCATATATCCTGATGCTTGGCAGGCAGAACCTTGCCAAAGTGGGCGAATATTCGGTCCTTGCGGCCAATTACGTCAAGGAATGCCTGAAGGATGTGTACAAGCTTCCGATTGACGGTCCATGCAAGCACGAATTCGTGTTTGACGGCCTTCTGGACGACGGCGCCCGCGAGGGTGTACCCGGCGCCACCACCCTGGACGTGGCCAAGCGCCTGCTGGACTACGGTTTCCATGCCCCTACCATCTATTTCCCGCTGCTGTTCCACCAGGCGCTGATGATTGAGCCGACCGAGACCGAATCCAAGGAGACCCTGGACAGGTTCATTGAAGTGATGCGGAAGATTGCCGCCGAGGCTGCCTCCGATCCCGCCATGCTCCATGATGCCCCTCACTCCACTCCGGTTTCCCGTCCTGACGAAACCGCCGCAGCCCGAAACCCTATTTTGAGATATGTCATGTCGTAATACATGTATCTGTTTTCAGTCTACGGCTTTCGGCCTATCCTTCCCAAAACCTGCGGTTTCGGCCCCCTCCCTCTAAAGCAGCGAGGGCGATGACTGTTTCCAAACAGATTCATGTTATTAAATATTTACGTATATGAGAATTACGATTATTGGTGCCGGGCCGGGCGGATATGAAACTGCGCTGGAAGCTGCCGGAAGGGGAGTGGAGGTCACTCTGGTTTCCGACGGTCCCGTTGGGGGGACGTGCCTGAATGAGGGCTGCATCCCCACAAAGGCGCTGTGCCGCAATGCCGAGGTGCTGGAAACACTGGCATCTGCATCCTCTTATGGCATTGAGGCACTGGCGTTCGGATTCAATTACCGCAAGGTGATTGAAAGGAAGGACCAGACCGTAACCACCCTCCGCTCAGGTGTGGAGTTCCTCCTTAAAAGCCGTAAGGTCAACCTAGTCTACGGAAAGGCTTCGCTTGCGGGGCCGCATGAGGTGAAGGTGTCTCTCCGGGACGGTGGCGAGACCAGTCTGGAAGCCGACTTCATCATTGTCGCCACCGGTTCGGTCCCCGCCTGGTTGCCGGTTCCCGGGGCGGACCTGGAGGGCGTTGTGGATTCATCGGGCATCCTTTCCATGACTGAGGTACCCAGGCGCCTGTGTGTCATAGGTGGCGGGGTTATCGGCCTGGAATTCGCATCGGTGTTCAAGTCTTTCGGAAGCCAGGTAACCGTTCTGGAGTACTTCCCAGAGATTATTCCGCGCTTTGATAAAGACATTGCCAAGAGATTGAAGCAGAGCCTGTCAAAGAGGGGCATTGAAATAATCACTTCAGCTAAAGTCGAGGGTGTTTCATCCACTGCGGATGGGCTTTCCGTGTCGTATGTCCGGAAGGACGAAACGCTGACGTTGTGCGCCGACAAGGTGCTTATGGCGGTAGGCCGGCGCCCGGCACTCGGCTCGTTGGATTTTGCCTCCGTGGGAATTGAGACCGACCGTGCCGTGAAGGTGAACAGCTACATGCAGACCAGTGTTCCTTCCATATATGCAATCGGCGACATTACCGGTGGGTGGATGCTTGCGCATGCGGCCACGTTCCAGGGCCTCAGGGCGCTTAACCATATACTCGCCGGACAGCCGTCCGACGGTCCGGTTGACAGGATCCGGCTGGACCTTGTGCCCGCGGCCGTCTTCACGGTCCCGGAAGTGGCTGTGGTGGGGTTCTCAGAGGAGGAGTGCAAGGAAAGGGGAATCGCTTTCAAGGCGCACAAATCCTTCTTCAGGGCCAACGGGAAGGCACTCGCCATGGGCGAGCCGGAAGGACTGTGCAAGATACTGGTTTCCAGCGGTTCAGAGGAGTTCCCGGCCGGGGAGATACTTGGCTGCCATATAATGGGTGCCCATGCCGCCGACCTGGTCCATGAGGTCTGTGCCCTTATGAATTCGCACGGGACCATCGGCGACCTGGGGGCGGTGATCCACTCACACCCGACCCTTTCGGAGGTGGTGCTCTCCGCCGCCAGGGGATAGCCCTGTCACTACAGTTTCATGGCACTGACATTCCGGCTTGGTCCGGGGCAGTTATTTCCGCTACCGGGGGGCTGTTATTTCCACTACCGGGGGTTGTTATTTCCACTACCGGGGGTTGTTATTTCCGCGTCCGGGGGGCTATTATTCCCACTACCGTGTTCCCCGTCCCAAAACATGGAAGGGGAACACGTTTTGACGGGTATTTTGTGCGCCCCGTCCATCTGGCAGGGACGGAAGGCACGGTGGTAGTGTGCTCCAACGTCATGCGTCCCGGTCAGAGGGCTTTTGCATCCCGTTCAGAGGGCTTTTGCGGCCACGGCGGAGGTCAAAGGCTCCAGTCGCTGGTCCTCGACTCTTGGCGTGATTCCCGGTCGGGCCGGGAATCACGCCTCGGCCTGCGGAGGCTCCCTCCGCCTTTGCCTCCGCCTCAGCGTCTGCCTTCGTTGTCGGCTCCGCCTTCGCCTTTGCCTCCGCCTTTGCGTTTGCCTCCGCCGCTTTGGCTGTCTGGAGGCGTTGATCCGCACGGGCGGGCCTGGAAACGCGGCAAATCGAGCCCGTTCGTGTCAGCGGTGTCACGGTCGGAACCGAAATGCGGGCTAAACGAGCCCGTCCGTGCACAAGTCTCTCCGTACCATCGTGTATCTATGTTCCTCTGCCCGAAGAATAGAGAGGGTTTGTACAGGAAACGCCCTTCCGATGTACGAGAGGGTGTTTGTCAGGGCGTTTGTACACGAGAATGGCGTCTGGTGTACGAGACAGTAGGCAGGGCGCGAGGAGAGCCGTCCGGCTCGAGCTCCCCGCAGCGCCCAGCCGCCGGAGGGGGTATATTCCGGCGGCGGTGCCCAACTCCGATTGTTCCGACCTCAGTTCAGAATAACCATCCCAATCGTCATTTCCGGCTTGGTCCGGCAATCCCTGTCATTCCTCTCCCGGACTCCTTAGCCACCCTTCGCCTTCGCCGCTTCACGAATCCTAGTATGCTTGCCGAGAAAAGCATGGGACATCGTTTCTGTCCCTTTCGTGACAGCAATATCCGTTGAGATCGCTGCAGGCAAACGCTTCCTCTTTCTCCTGCACCATGTCATTATTCGACCAAAGAATTCACCATGACGTCCCGGCGGTTAATGAATGCTTCCGTAATCTTGTAACTATCAGTTTGTTCATATTCAAGATAATGCATACCGGAGTCATCAAATCCGATTATGTCGGCATCGGGGATTGCCAACAAAATAGGGGAATGAGTGACGATTATGTACTGCGCCCCATCCTTTGCCATCTTTGCGATCCGGGAGAAAAGCTCTAACTGACGGTTAGGAGATAGGGCAGCCTCGGGTTCGTCCATCAGGAAGATGCCCTCAAAATCGAATGTCTTTATGAAGTTCAAGAAGCTTTCGCCGTGGGATTGTTCGTGAAGGGTCTTGTCGCCATACATCGGTCCCCAGCCCTCCTCGTACTCGATAGCCTTTGTCGAGACATTATAAAAACTCTCGGCCCGAAGGAAGAATCCATAGTTTGAGGCATGAATACCCCTGCCTATGGTGATGGCATTGCAGAGTTCAGAATAGTCGTCGTGGGTTGAGAACCGGTAGTTCAGCGTGCCGCCTTCAGGATTGAAACCGTATGCGATAGCAATGGCTTCCAGCAGCGTTGACTTACCAGAGCCATTCTCTCCCACAAAGAAGGTTACAGGTTTACGGAACCGTAGTTTCTGCAACAGGCAGATAGACGGAATACGTGTCAGATAGGAATCATCTTGAATTTTGCTCCAGTCTATGGAAATGTAATCGATATGCATGGTTGTTTCCTACAATTACTTCATTAGTGAACATTTACGGTTTTGATGGGGAATGAATTACCTGTGTTCTCAATGATCCTGTTTGTTGTTGAAGACGGCCGGTCCGCCATTCTGCCTTTCACCGCCTCACAGTAGGCGGGCTTTATAGGTATATCTCAGCTGTATTAAGCGTAGGAATGATTCTGATTCTTTCCGCTAAACGGTGAAAATACGGATCAGCATAAGAGTATTCGTAAATATCAAGTGGCGGACTGATACCATCCCAGTCTTGTGGATACTCTTTTCTGTGTTCCCAGCCATCAACATTGAAACAACATAGGGCATCCAAAGATAAAATGAAATCATTTGATAGAGGTTCATTGAACAATAGCTTCACCTTTTTTCTGTCAGTTTCCTTAAGTTGTTTCTCTACAGTAAATTCAGGAAAAATAATGTCAATATCTGTTTTATCCAGGTATTTCCTGACTTGAGCAGGCTTATCAAAATGGTAGGGGGAGAACTCTGCCGAATCCCCAGGGAAGATAGACTAATACAGCCGTCAGTGCTGCGGGTATAACAATATAGATCAGTACGTCATTAATAATCCATCTCATATTTGAATGTGTTTAGGGTAAAATATGCATATTGAACTAATTCCATGGAACGGCCGTGCGCATGGCAAGGGTGATGGCTTCGCCGACAAGTGCCAGGTCGGCAAGGAGGTAGTGGCTCTTGCCGTAAGATGAAACGGTTGTTCCAGCTAGTTCTGCTGTGCGAAGGAACTTCTTGCGTAAGGCATTATCTCCAAAGTAAGTAGCCGGACCAATTCCGAATGCTGTACCGGAAGGAGAAAGGCCGAAGATGATGGGGCCGGCATCAATGTCAAACGCAAAGATTGGGGATTTGTGTGGATACTCTTTGAATCCGATAATAGGCCGTTTTTTGAGGAAAAAGGACTTGAAATTATCGTATTGGTCTCTGGCGAATTCTTCATCCACGAATGTCAGATAGTAACAGCTTAAGGCAGAGTATGAGCCTTTGAGAGCCTCGCAGCTCGGGCCGTCATAATCGTACATCACAATGGATGCTATAAGTCCGGTGACGTAAGAAAGATGATTCTCCTTAATGTTGTCCAGCCATTTCTGAACCGTGGCATCGTATTCGCCGCAGTGTTGTTGCGAATAAAGTTTCAAAGCGACGAGTGCGACCAACATGTCAGGAATGTAGACATATTCGCCTGGATAGGTTTGGAGGTTCAGTCCTTTGCTGGCCAGCAGCCGGCGGTTCATAGTTTCACATAGGGAATCGTATAGTTCATCATATCTTTCATCCCCGCCAATCTGCTTGTATCCGGCAATCATCCAGGCAAGATGACTGAGATAGGAAACATGACTCTCGTATCCATCAAGTGAGTCAAGCGGGTCCTCTCCCCAGCGATTACTATCATATCTTTTGAGTTCCGGCGACATCACTATTTTGATGAGGCTGTCAATCTTTACCACGGCTTCTTCACGGGTTTCAGGGAAAATGATGGCCGTGTTTACCAGGGCGGCTGAGAGCATCGATGTCGTATATATGGCCCATTCACCCTGAAACTGGTCTCCTACTATGGTTGGCATGGAGTCAATCAGCCCTTGGGGGGTCGTGATGACTTTTTCCAGAAGGTAGTTGCGCCTCTGGAGGATGTCTGCCCGTTCTGATTCGAAGGAGCCGATATCCTTTGTCATGACTGCCACCCAGATTATCTTTACCAGGATAATGAGGATAATACTTGCAAGTAAGAATAATAGTATTTTCATTCGTTTCATGGATCTTGTAAGCTATTGTTATATAAATCTTTCCAGACTTCGTTGTCCAAGTCGTGCAGTTTTAGCGTCTGCAGGGAGAGGTTCGCTCCTTTTAATGCCACATAATCTGCCACTATTACAGTATAAGCATAGCCATCCATAATGTCAGGGATGTATTCTTTGTGGGCTTTGACCCATTTCCCGTTTTCAAAATAGTCATCATCCCTGCATCCGCCGGAGTAATTGCTTTCAACACCGGTAGTATGCTGCATTGGATTCAAGACGTCATGGACCACGGCCCGTTTCTTATACCAATGGTCATAGACGCTGGATCCGTAAACTTCAACTAAATGTATAGTCTTTCGGGCATAGTCGAACACGGCTGAACACGCTTCTTCATCTGAATAGACAAGATTATTATACGGGTGTCCCGTCATAAGTTTCGCACTTGTGGAAGAAACAATCTTGAAAGCATTGAAATAGTATCTGTTCCAGCCCGGAGTCCTGAAACATAACTCGG
Source organism: Bacteroidales bacterium (assembly GCA_017437755.1). GTDB lineage: Bacteria > Bacteroidota > Bacteroidia > Bacteroidales > UBA932 > Cryptobacteroides. Next base: position 66,745 of record JAFRXI010000068.1, on the reverse strand, counting down.
CCTTTCCGTCGAAATCAATATCCTTGAAGCAGAACGGCGTATCATGAATAATGCTGTCCTGTCCCTGAACCATTTCCGGACTTGGGGAAATAGAGAATATCTCTCCCTGATCATCGACTTCCTCCCTCCAGTTCCAGGAATAGTCGGTATCAATGCAAATTGAATTCTGTCCTTTTGTAAACGTCCACTCCGCTATGCCCTGGCTGTCAATATTGTCGGAGAAATGGAGTACAACGTGAATATCAAACGAGTTGACCTTATACGCAAATTTCAAACACACCCACCGGGGATTCGCCAACACTTCATTTTGCCCGGATGCACCCCTCTCGAAATCAGATTCTGGACCATTGTATGGTTTTAACACAAGTGGAAGGACAAAGGGAGCCGAATAGAAAGTGGCTCCGTCGACATGGATGGAGTCATTCCCGATCCGAACCGTGAATGAAGGCGTTTGGCGCGGAGGCTCGATGCCCTTGTGTTTCTTCCTGTTGCACGATGACAAGGGTAGGAGAATGGCGGCTCCAACTAGTATGGCGGCCGGAAAGATCTTATTCATGTTCAAGAGTTTTCAAAAGTGAAGGAGAACAGTTCTTCATCGGAGCAGTCCATGTCCAGCAGAATAGTATAATCCGGGCAGAATCCATCATTACAGTTGTAGCGGTTCTTCAGCAAGATAAGCTTTTGCCTGAGGATCCTATTGGTCGCATTCCCGTATAGTTCTTTCATCCTTCCGGTCAAGAGTGAGGAAACTGTCTTACGGGCATCCATCCAGTCGATGAAGGATTTCTTGTCTTTGTCCAGCAGGGCTCTCCTTTCGGCTATGGGATATGACAACTCGTCCTCGTCAAGATTCTGTGAGAAATAAGAGTATTCTTCAATGATGTCATTCTCCGACAGGGATTTGCCGGTACTGCCATAATTGAAGGAATCGTCATAAAGAGCGTGAAGGAAAGACTCTTGTGCCTCAATCTCCATGCGGTATTCCACATCACCAAATACTCCGCATCGATATGGAAAGGAGGAGCCGTTGAATCCTTGGGTCCCGATGATCTTCTGGAATGCATCCCAGGTCCGGTCATGATGGATCCTTGCCATTGTTTCCTCTTTCTTTATGGCTGAAGCAAGGCGCTTGTCGCAGTGTCGGCGGATATCGTTGTAGAGAGTCCGGATGTAAAAAGAATCAAAGTCTATAAGAAGCCACGCCCAATAGGTCATGTCCCATTGACAGGCTTTTTCGTAGTCCAGCAGGGATTCATAGGTATGTCTGATGAAAAGCACTCTGTCAAAACCGGATCCGGCTGCAAGGGAATCGATTCCCGGAGCGTATTGCAGAAGACGCCATAATATCATGTTATCCTCCCGCCTGGCCGATTGATAAAACAGCTCAATAAAATCATTGACTGTCATCCAGCGGTCTTCATTTGAGTAATACTCCAGTTCCGTACGCCACACGGAATCAGGGGAGTTCAACTCTTCAAACTCCCTTTTCCATCTGGCAATGACCTGCTGTTCAGGCACTTCAAACAGGTATGCCGAGTCTTTGAGATCCCTCCAATGACGGGTGACGTATATCCAGTCGGGGATTGTGTCAACGCTCTGGAGTTCCTCCTTCTTTAACTGATCCTGGGCAACTCTTGTGGCCCCCCTCCTGTTGTGACAGGAGCCGGCAGCAAGGCAGGTGATCAGGATGGCGAAAGCGATATGGTGTTTCATGTAAGGGGGTTGGTTCAGGATGTTTTCTATTGAGTATTCTTAATTGTTTAGCGCCAAATTGATTTACCATGCTTGTCAAATCTTTTTCCGCATTTTATGCATTGCCAGCATGTTCCGTCACTAGTGCAACCACGCCATTCCCATAGCAGGTTTCCATCTTTGTCATACTCCACGAGGCGTCTGTCTGCTATGCCATAGTAGATTCCCTTAACAGGTTTTCTACAGAAAAGGCACTTCAGATGGAGGTCTGCCAGACCAATAGGTCTGTCTCCGTGAACGCATTCTTCATACAGTTCCAATGCTTCTTTTGGTATGCATCGAATAACTCCGCATAGTTGAAGACACCGCCATGAAAATAAGATGACGATAATGAAAATAATGGATATGATGATTCCACTTCTGGAAAAGACTTTCATAACTGTGTTAAATTGACAATAAGTCTCATATGAGTTCTGTACATATCATGTTTTAGATCAGTTCCAACGGCTCCCCATTCGCTGTTATACTTTAGAATGCCAGCATATACGCTTCGGATATTTTCCCCTCAGATTCTTTAACTGTAATAAATGCAGTAAATGATCCATCCTGACGTAATATCACAGATGGTATTCCCATTTCATTCATTCCTGTGGTGACTTCAATGATGCTTCCAGATTTTTTAATCGCATCAAATTTTCCCTGTAGATACTCCAAATACCCCTTCTTGTCTAAAGTCTCAAAGACCCACATTGATGAGTAAGTAAAGCTATCTGCAAGAAAAGGCTCAACGATAGCTACATCCATTTTTCTCCATGCATCTGCATAGACTTCAACTAGTTCAAAAATACTCATAATTAAATTGTCTTGGTTATTAATAATCCTTCTTTGACAATGTTGTCCGGATAGGTGCATATATACGTTAGTCTCCGCAAATAGTGTCAACCGGCCAGGTATGGCCACAAGAGCCGCTATAATTTCAATTAGAAGTATCGTATAATCTATTATTTACTATCCGTTTCAGGGCATTCTCAATGACAAACACTATCACGATTTTCTGGATCTTGTAATGAGAACCCCTATATTCTCGGGTTCCGTATCTTTAAACAGCATCGCAGAATAAAGAACCGACTTGCAGAATTCCTCATTAACATACTCATCATATTCGTGCTCAATCTCTATGTTAAGACTATGCATTTGCTCCCATCTCTCTTTCAACTCTTTATCCTCAACCCACTTTAGTAGTGCATCCACATTGAATATACTGAGTATTATTTTCCAATTCCGTTCGATAAACTCTTCAAGAAGATCTTCTTCCATTGTACCCGCCTTGGCAATGGCTGGGAATGCCTCTATCAGATCATCAGGCTCAGCATATTCCGATGCCAGAACCTCAGCCAATTCCGTCTTATCCCAGTTGAGCAGTGTTTCGGCTATCATGACTGAGTACTTTTAATATGGAAAAACTGACAAACACGATCCTTTCCAATCTTTTCAAGAATATCCAGAGGTGATATGAAACCTTCATCCATCATCTTTCTGATAAAATGGACCTTTGTTTTCTCAAACAGATACCTGCGTGCATCCCTCTCGCTTAGATTTTCCCGCAGATAGCGGACAATGTAGTCTCTCCGGTAAATGGGAGGAATGTCCATTATCTCGTTCAGCGCTTCTTTAACCTCGTACTTCATCTTGGATATTATTATTAAAGGCATTCTCTTTAAAACGGCCGGCCCGCCATTCTGCCTTTCACGCCTCACAGTAGGCGGGCCTTGTGCGCCGTCAGGATAATAGTTTCGTGTCTTGCCTTGCAGATGATGCAAATGGGTTTATGGAAAGGTCCTGGTTCTTCTTTTCTTCTACCAGGCGGTTATAGGTTTCAATCAAATAACGGTCCCCGTCATTGATAATCCTCAGGTATGACATAATATTATCTGTGAAACTGGGATAGTTGCGATCCATGGCAGCAACGACGAACCTCAGGACAGTACTGTCGGGGCTGTCTTCGATGATGGCCTTTACCATTATCAGGTCGTCCGACATGAGATGAGCCGCCTTTTTAAACAGGTCCATATCCCATTCATTGGTTTGGATGTTGTAATAGCACGAAAAGAATAATAGAGGAAGCCCTGTTGTATCGATGATGTAATATTTACCCGATGTCACGAAATGCACACATCCGTTGGTTGTTTCAGGAACGTATCCAGCATGACGGACCGTCGCCTCAACTCCTTCTAGAGTTAGTGGTTCGTATGCGTCAGAAACCTGTCCACTGTCAGTTGAACCACTCATCATTAGATTGTCCATACGGCCTTTAATCCAGCCGTACTCTTCAACCAGTTCAGAGTATTTATCATCCTTGCGCCCTAGTATTATCAAAAGAACAAAGCAGGATACTGAAAGACAGAGTATAAGAACAAGCATAGAATTATTTGATTATTAAGTGGTTATTGTTGATTGTGCCTCTTTCGGGTAATCTGGAATCCTTTGCATTTTAGTTATCGCACTTTACAATAGCCGGTTAATCATTCCTGAGGTAGATGATTATCTGTTTGGGATACCGCCCCAGCACAAGAAGCGTCACGGGGCAGATCCAAGCTTCCGTGATTTCCAAAGGTTTGCCGTTTACTTGCACTTTGGGTGGCTCTCCATCGGGCGTTTGATTATGGTATGATGCGCCGTAGCCTTTCTTGAATCTGGTCATAATGATATCCGGAGCCTTACCGTCGATAAGGTTGTCGCCGGTTGTCACATCCACAAGAGCGTAGTCCCGATGTCCTTCCTTCTCTGCCGCGTATTCGCATAGCATGTTGGCTCCGGCGACCATCATGAGGTTGTGGTGGTCAAACGGATAATGTGGGAAATCGATGTACCAGTCGCCATCGGCTTCCTTGTTGAATTTGAGGTGGAATACTTTCATTGATGAAAATGATGATTAGATAACAGCGAAATATAATACGGCTATTGTGGAAAAAAGTTTCAAACGGGCTTGTAGGGGGCTGGGAGGGGGATTTGAAATGTCATTTCTTTTTGTATGCGTTTCCTACTGTGCCGGTTGCATCCACATTTCTTTGATTTTGCCGTACTCTTCTTTGATGCGGATAAGTGTTGGTGCTTCATCACCCATTTGAAGTGCAACTGCATATTCTCCGTCATTCTTATTTACTCCCAATTTGACCAGAGGTTTAGTTCCTTTGTCCTTGAATGTCTGGAAGCGTTCCCGGAGATAAATGAGATAGTCCTCCTTGTTGTTTATCTCCGCCAAGGCCCACCAGGATGAGTAATGGACATCCTCGGCAAGGAAAGGTTCAATAAGGTCAGCATCAAGATTATCCCACGACAGCCGAAGGATCTCAATAAGATTGTTGTGAATATCAGTTGACATAGTTATACCGAAATATCGCAACTGGTTATTCGATTGCGATACAAAGGTATGGGGCTATGTATTGGAGGCCAAATATCCGCAAGGCTTGCGAAAATCAGTCCTTGATTTCCCAGTCATAATACATGCAATAGAAATAATAACTAATTTTGTACAATTACACTAATGGCAAAATATTTAGAGCATGGCCATTTCGTTATATGAGCTTGCGTAGGATGTGAAGATGCTGGAGGGAGAAAGGTTGAGGAGGTATGTGAAGATGTATGGGCAGATATTAGTGGGGATGGTGTAGAAACGGAACTATATTGCTTTTATGATTGAACGTCACGAATATCTGAAAGCTGCTCCAGATGATACAATTATCTGGCATTATATGTCATTAAGAAATTTCATGTACTTGTTGAACCATGGACAACTCTACTTTAGTCGAGTAGACCATTTGGAAGACAAGGCAGAGGTACTTGTATCAGATATTGAAAAGCAATATTGGAGAGAAGCTCTCAAAAACAATCTTGACCCGTGGATTGAGCATGAGCGGAAAAGATATTTATCAATTGCTGGATAATGTCAGACACTGAGATATCGACAATGTGGTCTGCGTATGCTCATCAAGGGTCAGGCGTAGCGATAATGACTACCGTGGGCAAACTTATTCAATCATATACCGGAGATGAGCGTGTCAGTATACTTAACGTTGACTATATAGATCATCGGGAACAAGTCGTACAAACTTCTAATGAACCTATTAACGCATTGAGGTTTTTTGCCGCAAATAGGATATTCTATAAACCCGAGAATGAAATCCGACTTATCTACGAATCATTAAAGGAAAATGAGTATGAGTTTTTTCAAATTCCAGTTAACATTAATACACTTATCAAAGAGTTGCGTTTGGGCCCCAATGCAGGTGATGATATTTTGGAGATGATTCGGACCGTTGTGTCTGTCAAAGGTGGCGTCTTCCCCGTCCGTCACTCTGAATTGCTTTACCCATAACCATTCGTTATTGTTATTTTACACTTAATAAATAGTAATCATTGATATGGATTTCTACGATGGAATGTATGAAGCTGGATGCGACGATCTCGAAGAATATATGGATGCTTTAGAAAAAGAGCAAGAAGAGGATGAATACTATGAAAGAGGTCCCAGTAAATCACAAGGGACTATTTATATCCACGAAGAGCCTAAACCTCAAACATTATATATGGATTACTTGCTATCCGTCTTTTTCAAAAGAATAGGAGTAAGTAAGTTATCTTATACACTCAAAAGAATAACCGGTATTGATGGACAAGAATGTCTTGCTGTCAATGTCGCCGGCATATCCGATGATGGCGAATGGCAGTATGATCATGATTTTTGGCCTTATTTTGTTGCCACTAAGGAAGATGTTGCCTCTTTCCCCCAATGCTTTGATGATCTTATTGTCCGAATATCATCGTATTCAGAATCATTCAAGGATAACAGAGGCGAGAAGCCAGGAGGAGTTGCTGAATGGATATTTGGGATAAAAGGAAAGACCAGGTATTCGTTAAACGGGGGGGAACGTCATGCTCATAATATTCCAATGACAGATGACTATCCCATTACTGTACAAGACATACTCACAAAACATCCAGAAAAGATTACAGAAGAAGACGCCGATAAAACATGGGTTGATCAATATGGTGCCGTCTATAGTTCAGATCGATTAAGACTCCTTTCCTTCCCTTTAGATAACCAAATACTACATTCAAAGTATTATGTGCTCGCAGGAACGGTTTGTATTTGTGAAGATGCCTTTAGTCCCTACAAGAAAGCATTCTTTGGTACGAGTAACACAGTAGTGAAGATGTACACGAATGATTCCAATCTTCATGAAGTTATTCTACCTAATACGATACGCGTCATCGGGAAAAATGCCTTTATGCATTGTGATTCCCTTAATAGCATAAATATTCCGGCGGGTGTTACACAAATTGAAGACTCCACGTTTGAAGATTGCAGGCACCTTGAAAATGTAATCATAGAGGGAGCGTTAACCTATATTGGGGATAAGGCCTTTTCCGTAACCGGTATTAAATCCTTTCCATTGACACCCGCCTTGACTAGGATTGGGAAGAAAGCGTTTGCGCCAAGTCACATAAGAGAGATAACAATACCTGGGAGTGTTGAAGTTCTTGAAGAAGACACCTTTTTATTTTGTCACGAATTAAAGAGCATTACTCTCTGTGAAGGTGTTAAGAATATTAAGAAAAATGGCATCTCTCATTGCTGGCAATTAGAAACCATTAATCTACCCAGTTCTTTGATAGACATTGATGAATGGGGCTTGTCATCCAACGCAACACTTAAGAGATTAGATCTTCCTGATTCTTTAGAAAGATTGGGTGATAGTGCTCTATATGAGAGTCAACTCTTAGAGGAATTAAGAATCCCGGCCTCACTTAAGTATATTGGCAGTAATGCGCTACACGGATGCATGAGTCTCAAAAAGATATTTATACCCAAAGGTTACATGTCAGGAGAAGGAGATCTGAATAAGGCTCAGATTGCTTTGGCTTGGTTTTCTTTAGCCAATCCAAGAGTTCAATTTATCGAATACTAAATCTGTTATTAATAGTATTGTATCATGGAGAGTGAAATCACAGAACTATTCAGTAATATACCTGTCAATAAGCATCACTCTGACTTCTCTTTATCAATCTTTGCTGCTCATTCCGGTTACAAACTTATTTCGATAAAAATGCAGCGTTTTACAAAGGAGTACGGAGAGGAATCTGGTTTCCCCCCTATTGAAACGATAGAGGCGACAATCACTCTTTGTCGTCTATCAGACGGCTTGCTTTCCTATCTCAAGGTGCTACCTAAATATCAAATCCCTAAAGAAATGATTGCTTCCTGTCCATCAGAATGTGATGATATTCAGATACGGTTCAGCATAAGACTTGATGGGCAAGGTTATTATACTCCGACATGGATTACATGTTGGAACAAAGACACTTGTTTTACTCCTAACGGCGATAGAATCGACTGGGATTATCTTGAAAACAAGGCGTCCAAATGGACACACCGGAGAAGTCGCCGTTGGAACATACCAGATTCGGATTTTGAAAAAGCAACATCCTCCCATGAAGGAAGTGTAGAAGCTGCAAAGAAAATGTTAGATGTCTGGTTCGATTCTGGAGCATACAGGCTAAATGATACAATTTACTAGCCACTTGCCTCAATACAAACATCAATAGAGTCGAATCGATATTTATAAGATTTTAATGCCACAAATAATCCGAATACTTCTTTACATACTTGCTTCCTTCGGCATCATAGCCGTTGGGCTCCTGATATTTGCCCTGATTTCAAGAATACGTAACCGGCAACGTGTAAAACTACGCTTGCTTGCACACATCCATGGGGGGAACCGAGGACTCAAGAGCACAGATTATATCCCGGAAGCCGATGATGTCGAGAGAGCAAAAGAAGGGTTGAACACCGTCAACGTTGCGTCTAGTCCAATACTTCCTGGATAATAAGATTTTGTGTGGTATGTTGCCGGTTCAGAGGCTAAGCTGTCATATCTGGATTATACATAGTTCCTTTGTAAAAGCAATCATAAGTCTGTTTCTTTAATGTTGAACTTACCAGATTCTTTTTTGGCTTTTTAAAGATACAGACTTGTTCTTTTACCTATACGAACACACTATTTGGGACATTATCAGGTTTGCGGAAATCAGTCCTTGATTTCCCAGGTTACCAGTTCTCGAGGAAGTTTGATGGTTTTCTTCTCACCACGGTTTCCATCAATGAAGTACCACTGAGCAACCTCTTCCCGGAATTCTGAAACAAAGGCATTCTTGATACGGGCACATTTCTCATTGATTGAATTGTCAAAAGGATCTGTAAGCCGCTGGATACTGCGTTCAATGCCGGCCGTATCATCACGCCCCGTGATTTCCTTGTAAATAGCACCTAATTCATCTCTGTAATCTGCCAGATCCTTGAAATAAATGCCTTCCGGGTGTCGCAGGAACAGGAAGAAGACAGCCTTTTGAAGTGGTTCCATACGGATTTCCTTATTCCCAAAATCCGTCAGGTAGAGCTTGTGGTGTTTGTCGATAAGTAGTTTGCCTGGTTTTTCGGAATCATCGCCGATTAGCTTTTTGATGGCGAGGGAAGATAACCCCTTTGCACGTAGTTGTTCAATACGATCGCGGATTTCCTTGCCGATAAGATAAACATCCTTGTCGAAACGCTCATCCGCCGGTAGGCCTTGTAGACTATCAAGAATCTGTTGGTCAGAGACTACACTATATAAAATGTTATCTCCAACCATATTGAGATAATCCTTAACGGCATCAACTATGTTTTCCCCTTCCTTTATCTCAATCTTCCAGAAAGTGAACAATAGGGGATCGCTATTATTTCGTTTGCAACGAATGAAGCTTGGTGCATCGACCTTATCAGGGATTGATAATGCCGCTTTTATGTCCGGATAAGATAAGAATTCTTGAGGATTACCTATTTCTTTATCTGTTCGAGGATTGTAATAATCCAGCACCGAGGACAAATTACCATCTCCATACTGTTGATAAAGGCAAGGAGGGAAAAACAATCTATAGCCTTTCTTCTCAAATAGAGCCTTAATCTCCTCATAGTTGCTTGAGATTGCATTTTCTATCTCAGGTGCATCGTACGGCGTATAGAAGATAATCTCCTTTGTGTCAGGTTCAAATGGAAGAGCGTCACGAGGCACGTCAAAGCGATTCGCTATTATCTTCTCACGAAACGCTTCTATTTCTGCTTCAATCTCTTCCGGTGTCTTTTTGGGCATATCTTTGGGATTATGAAGATCTCGGTCAAATTGGACTCTATCATCAACCACATCCGGATACTTAAGTCCCATGAATATGCTGTATGCTGGCCCGACCACAAGTAAGAAGCCGATAAAAAATACTACTAGAGGGATTACCAGCATAAGAGCAAACAGGAATAACCAAATTGAACGCTTCTGTCCCTTTTTCGGGGCAGTATCATCCAATATCTCCCACAGATCCCTAATCGAAGACCTAAACAAATTTAAGTAATACTGTCTTGGTCCGGGGATAAAGAGAGTTAGAAATAGTGTTAATACCCCTATTGTTATAAGAAAGATCAGTATGATAAATGAGGCTGTCATCTATAACTTTTTCGCAATCTAAGAAACATTTATAATTCTTCAATCTCGTCATCATCCTCGTCATCCTTGTTTCGACTTCTTTTTCTATCGTCCTTCCCGTCGTTATATCCATCCTCATATCCACTAGTGTATCCGTCAAGGAATTCTCCACCCTTTCCTGAACTGTTATAACTGGCCCAGGCGCCATTAGCGTTCCATGCATCCTCATAACCCGCATCATAGCCATAATCATACCCTCTATCCCAGGTTGACTTTCTAGTGGTCATCCTTGAGTCAGATGATGTATATGAGGAAGATTGTTCCGTCGTTGGTTTTGGATCATAGTTCGTTATCATTAAGCGCCCCTTCTCGTCATAATTATACACATCTCCAACAGCTTTATAAGTATTCGAACTCGGATCCTTGACTACAGTTGCTTTCATCTTAATACGACCTGATTCATAATACTCCACTACAGCCATTTTTTCTTGATTAGAATCTTTATATGTATGCCGAACCATTATCCGTCCATTAGGATAATAGTAAGTCTCATGCCATAAGATATCATCTTTGTAGTATAACACATGGCTTTTTTTACCATTGTTATATATGGTGTGATTACCGTTCTTTCTCCCTTTTTTGAATTCAATAATGCTAGATATCCTCCCATCCTCTTCATAAGAATACTTATTACTAGAAGGGACTCCCGCTTTGAAGGTCTGTTTACTTTCAATCTGACCGCTCTTGTAGTAGGTAATCCTGTCACCATTAAAGACATCAGGGTTTTCGGAAATAATATAACCTTCAGCCTTTTTCTGACCAGTAAGATAATAATCTATAGCCAAGCTATCAGGATCGGGTACTCCATCTCTATAGAAGGCTGATCTATAATATGAGCCCTTATCAGAATACTCGATAGGGATACCATTAGCTTGAAAATATTTAATACCACGACCATTCTCGGGGAAAGGAGAATAAAATGGATCTGGGCGTGTGACAAAATAGCATATGCCGCCAATGATCAGCAGTATTAATATCAACTTTAATATGTTTTCAATTCTACTCATTTTAATGGCCTTAGATTTTCAAAGTAGGTTTCTTCAGTGCTTACGATGCGTAGTGGCTTGATGACTTTTCCCCAAAGAATAAAGAATAATGCGCCAACTTCATATATATATGAGGTTTCTGTGGACAACATGCTTTATGATTCCGGAATTGATTGCCGATCTAATTAATATTGAATGAGTTGATTATCTTCTCGATCAATTCCAAATTCTGGTCAATAATATATCTATTGTTTCCAAATTTTATGTTATACACAGTCTTACCATTTTTGATTGTGTATGAAATCTGTCTACAGTCAGTTTCATTAAAGGAGAAATCATAAACAGTTTTATAGCCAGAGTATCCATTGATTGATACCTTGTCATTTGAAACGACGCTCATGCCAGCTTTTCTCATGCTCTTAAGACCATCACTGTTAACACGATCGATACTATAGCCACTGTCAAAATAGAGGATTGTAAAGCCGATATCCCCACCTTCAGCTCCAATATAAACATCGGATATTGAGTCTGGCTTTTCTTTCACTCTCCAATTAAAAGGATATAAAATCGAGTACTGTGTTGTTGTTCTTGTTGATAGAATACTATTTGTATTCTGAATCATAGTATCATTATACGAATTGGAAGACTCATTATTAACCGCTCTCCCTAACACCATACAGACTACTAAAACTAATACGAATACCAATGCTACTCTTTGAAGCTCCTTATTACCATCCTGAGAATGCTCTATCTCATCTTTTCCATGTTGGTTTTGTTCATTATTTTTATAGAACAAAGATTCTACTTCTGTCACATTATTAGGGATAGATTTATCAGTCGTATCTTCTATTGTATACTTTGCGAGTTCCCAATTTAGAATGATAGAAGAATATCTACAAATTATATTGCCATCCAATAATACTTGCAGCGAGGAATCCACTCGAGATATCTGATAATCTACCTTGTGGTCAATTGCATTATCCTCAATAAACTGCGCTAAAAACTGAATATCTTCTTTTATGAACTTTAAAAGTGATAGCTGATTCCAATCATTATCATTCCCTGTCTCTAAATAAAAAACGGTGTTATTATCCCTTTGTACTAATCTGATAAGCTTGCCATTTTGATAATTCCATACACCAATTATTCTTATCTGTTCTCCATCATTCAGATCCTTCTCCTCAATGATTCCATCCTTTATCGCTTCTTTTCTGATTTTTTCTAATTCGAATACATTAGATTTATTCTCCAAAATCCTTGAATATAGTTTGTTAGCAATACTAACTTTCACAGCATCATATGGTTGCATAAAGTTTTCAGGATTGCAAATAGATGACAACTCATCGAAGATAACAGTAGTATCTATTGATATCCCCAATTCATTAATTGCTCGACGTCTGATACTATAAAGATCTTCCGAAGGAATACTCTCCTTTAATAACATCGAATACAACTCATTGGCAATATTCACCTTTTCAAAGTCATATGGCTGCATGAAATTCTTAGGATGGCATTTCTCTCTCAGTTCTGCGAGAATAAACTCATCATAGCCATTCTTGTTCATTAGAGAACTTTTATTCTCTTTAACGGGTTCAATTCTTGGCATATCTTTAATTGATTCGATTTTTCATTGAATCGTTTGTTGTCTCGTTCGGAACCGCCTCTTTTCCACCTCTTTTCAACCAAATCCACGGTAGTAGAGCACACCCTAGTACATATACAATTGTAATCACTTGATATCCATCATCAGAATAATCAAAGAACATCTTTCTAATAGTATTAATGGTGACTAGTATCAGAACGATGGCTATTGTAATTGCAATTTTAGTCCATTTCTTCATCGTATTGTATAATGATTAAGGATGCTTGTGTCATTGAACCAAACTTATATATTATGGGAAGATGCTATCTCCAAATAATGTAATTCTCGTTCTTATAGGTCCCTCTATGCACATCTGGTGCAAAGAGAGTCTTTGTACCATTTGCATCAATGAACCACCCAAAGGAAGAATGGCTACCCACCAGGTAGATAGCATTTTCTACGCCGAGGTCTATTAACGCTTGCGAGAAATCGTGAAATGACTCGTCAGATTCACTTACCGCGACAAAGATTTGTCCGGCACGTGAGCAAAGTGCCTTCCTCATTGTCTTGTTCTTGGGCTCATTCTCGACAAGAGTACCGTTATCCACCAACGGGAATTGGCGAAAAAAATACCCATCCTTCTCTGTAGCTTCCTCGAACAGGGGAGAATTCTCGCTGACACCTACAGTGACAACGCTGTCGATTATGGCGCAAAAGCCCTTTTTGGAAAGCCCCCAGGCCAAGGGCTCACCCTTAAGCACGAATGCTCCAAGAATCTTCCTGTTATCCTTACGTATATCAGCCGCCTGAGCGGCAAATATGATACTTTTGTCGGCTCTATCCGGAACACCCAGAGTAAGCTCCGGGGTTGCATTATGAGGGATGTAAAGAGAAAGTATGACATCATTGATGATGGTGTCTATCTTCTCCGTGTATGACTTATCGGTCTGACTGCCCAACGGGGTTGGCTTACTACCTTGAATAACCACCTCTGGATTGTTCTCGAAAATTCCGTCATTAGGATTCTCTGGTACTTCTTTAGGCCACTTTAAAATGATTATGGCACCAATCCCTGCAACAAGGATTAGCGACAGGATGGAAATCCAGAGATTCCGGCTCTTGGCCTTACTGTCCACTTCTGGCGCTGAAGGCTTCCCGATCACCCGGAACTCGTCGTCTTGAAGTTCTATGGAATTCTTTTTAGCCATTGTCTCTGTGTGTTGCTTCTACATAAGCCTTCAGTTTCACCAGGACCTCCCGCGAGGCGGTCAGTTCATGGTAGCAGCCGGCGCAGTCGGACAGTACCAGCCGCTGAAGGGTTATGTCTATTGAAAATACAAAATCGGTATTGATAATCAGCCCTCGCCCAAGTCTCACCAGGTTTCCGCCTGAATCCCCGAGCTGGTCGCCAATCAGGTCCTCAAGCTGCCCGAGCTGGAAGGATACCATCGTCTTCCGGTTATCCTGTGTCACCACATGGGAATAGTTGCCCTCAGCCGAGATATAGACCAATCTCTCCACCGGGATGCGGAGAAGTTCGGTCCCTTTTGATATTACGATGAAGGCAGGCATAGTCCAATGACAAAGATAATTGAATAATTCCTTATACGGACAGGAGGAATGATAGTTTGTATGAAATCGCTGAATACTGTACGAAATCCCATGGCAGCAGACGTTTCATACAGTCCTTTTCCACTTGGTACAAAGGCGGTTAAAATCCTTGCTGGAACCACTTGAAATGCGGATTTTTGCATACGGAAACCAAATTGATAAACACCATGAAAACACTCTGCAAACTTGTAATCGGCATCTCTGCCTGGGGATTCATAGGCCTTGTAACGGTCTCCTCGCTGATAATCGGCTGCGGCCATGATGAGAAGAAGATCGAACACCGCGTCATAGAGGACGGCCTTCTTAGGAATGACGACCTTGTTGCCATAAAAACCTCGGACGGGAAGGTCACAATAAAGAACGAGACCACAGGTAGGAAAACGATCAAGGACATCAAACTCGATTGGACGCAGGCATCCACCAGGGATTCGCTGGCTGTGTTCTGTTCCGAGGACAAGCGTGGTTACTATAACATGTACACGGGAGAGATTGCCATCCCGGCAAAGTACCGCAGGGCATGGGTATTCTCCGAGGGACTTGCCGCCGTGCAGAGCAACGGCATGATAGGATTTATCAACCATAAAGGCGAGACTGTCATAGAATTCAATTATCCGTATCACGGCAATCCACTAAGTAGTTTCGTGTTTGATCAAGGCCATTGCGTAGTGGCAGATAGTACCGGTAAATGCGGTGTGATTGACAATGAAGGGGAATGGCTTATCCAACCCGTATACGACGATGTCTCCGCGTTCAAGGAATATGCAATAGTTTCAAAGGCAGGGGTGCGCTTACAGGTGGGATATGACGGGAAGGTTCTGAATTCCTTTGTCCTGGACAGTATCACATCTCTCACATATGACGAGACCCAGCGATACGAGAACCGGGACGGTGAAATCCAGTTCGTGAACATTCCTGTCAATACAGGATTGTTCAAGTACAGGGTTGGAGGCCGATGCGGACTTATGGACCATAACTGCAAAAGACTGACGGAACCGTTATATGCCAATATCAAGGCTGTCGACCGGAAGATGTTCAGGGCCCTTCTTCTGGACAGCTACTCCGAGGTCATCCTGAACGAAAAGGGAGAGGTAATGAAATGATGCTGCGTAAGGTCCTGACAATCATACTTGTATGTCTTCCGGTCGGATTTATTGCTGGAAGTCTTCTGATGGTTGCGGTTTACAGGTACATCCCTGTGAGGACCACACCGCTGATGATAAAAAGGGCCGTGCTTTATGGTCTTAAACCGAAACGTATCTGGATGCCTATTGAAGATATCTCGCCGGAAATGATTGCCGCTGTGATAGCTGCTGAGGATAATAACTTCTACTCCCACAACGGTTTTGACTTCGAAGAAATCGCCAGAATGAGTAGGCATCACTTGAGTGAAGGCACCCCGATCAGGGGATGCAGTACGATCTCCCAGCAAACGGCCAAGAATTGCTTCACATGGTGCACCGATACATGGATAAGAAAAGGTATTGAAACTTACTTCACAGTGCTGATAGAGAAACTTTGGGGGAAGGAGCGTATCCTTGAAGTGTATCTGAACGTAGCGGAGACCGGCCCTGGGATTTACGGCTTTGAGGCAGCCGCAAGGCACTATTTCAGTATCCCGGCATCGGAACTTACCATGGCCGACGCCTCATCCCTTGCATGCTGCCTCCCCAGTCCGTTGCATCGCACCCCTGACTGGGTAAACACCCACATGTCCTCCCGGCGAAGCATGGTGGCATTGATTGCATATAAAGGTGATAATCTCAAATAATTCAGGACTATATCATTATTGTCACTAAATAAGTTATATTTGCAAAAGCCTCCAAATACTGTTTTACATTAACGACCTTAAGCATTTCAATTGTAAAATGTTGTATATTCTACTCATTTCCGCCATCCTTCTTGTCGGATTTCCTGCTCAGAGTCAACCGACTCAGACTGAAAACACCCATAGGTGCGAAGCGATAACCAAGAAAGGAACACGATGCAAGAATACGGCGCTTAAGAACAGTAGGTATTGTAATGTGCATCAGGCTAAAACTCCGGGCGTGCCTCAATGTAAGGCAATAACAAAAGCTGGTTCAAGGTGTTCTCGTCCTGCCAAATATTCCGGCTACTGCAAGCAGCATTACGACATGAAACAGGAAGGAAGATTATAACTGTCGTTCGAGATAATTTCCGATGTTGTTTATGGAATTGAAACTAATTGTAACGCATAGGACAGGTTCAACATTTATTTAGAATGGCAGATTATAACTATATTGGTTTTGAAGGCAAGACCCCATTGAAGATTAGGAGATGGTTAGGAACAGGTACAACTTTGCTTCAATCAGAGATGATAGGCGGAAAATATTATAGGAAAGATGTCATGTATCTTTTTATTTCGTTATTATTTCTACCTATAGTTCCCTTGGGCTGTTATTGCGTATCATCAGAAACGAGGAATCCATGGAACATATCTTTCTTAAAAAAGGCGAAATGGCGTTGGAAAGAACTAATGATTATTTATATTGAATGCTGGTTACTTTTCCCTATTTTCTTTTTATTAATCATTTTAGGATTATGCTTTTTTATTTTTCTAGGGATAACTGTAGCAGTAGGAGGTGATTTTTCGTTTATAAGTTTCCTAGAACTTGGCTTATTTGTAATAATAGGGGTTGTAATATTGCTCACGAATCGTGTGCATGAGCATTTATTTTTCAATTTCAAGTTATACAAAACGTCAAAGAAAAAGGTCCTTGATAGACTTGAAGGTTCATATTATGTACTTGATTATGTAGAATATCCGTTGAACTCGAAAGTTGATACGTATTTGTCATTACGAACGGTAAATAGTAGTTTGGAATACACGTTTGATGGTTTTCAAGTATGCTTCTACGATAATAAATTTTGTAAATTAGAATATTGGAGTAGTAGTGGTTCTACACAACAATATGAGAAGATTCTTGATAAGATCAAGTGGAAGCAAGACTATTACCAAGATGTCTCAATTGAGGACTCAACGGTGTATTTCTCATACAAACAAGGGAGAAAAAACAAGATAAAGGGGCGTCTTCTTTTCAATCAAGAAAAAGGTATTGTCGTGCTTTCGTATGGGGATGTTGATCTACCAAATAGATACATTTCAGATCTAATACGGGGAAAAGTCTCTAATAGACATTTTGAGTGATAACTCATGGCAACTGATCAAGCGCCAGCGAGCATCTACATCTAGCCACGCGCAGCGCTTGATCAGTTGCTGCCGGAGTTTGTATATTCCGGCTGCGATACTAAGCTAATAGTGCCGTGAGATGTCTCTCTCCCTACAGACGCTAAAGCTACACGATTGTGATAATGAAGTCTGGAAGGATTTGTATAACAAAGACTAACCATTAACCTGATATAAGTTGGCAATTAGAAGCTTGCTTAGATTGAATGGATATTTAACCACTGGCCCAGTAAGTCTCTCGGTTACAGGACGCCTTTGGAATATTGTAAACAATTATTTAATTTTGACTTTTGAAGTGTGTTGCACTTCTAATTAGAATTCACTAAACATTATTCAAAGTCATATGAAAAAAGTATTATTATTTATAATGATTGTTTTTTCGAGTTTAGATTTATACTCTCTTGAAAGGATATATGGTCCTGGATCGTATAGAACAAATAATGGTAATAAATTTTGGGTTTCTGCTTATAAAAATTCATCGGGTTATTATAATTTATCAATTTGGACAAAGTATTGGAGTAGGCGCGTTGAAGGTGATGTTGATTTATATGTTTATATTCATAATGATATTATTCCAAGGTTCAAGAGTAATTTGAGAACAGCTAGCATGAAATGTCAAGAGTGGGGGAACGTAGCAAAAGAGAATAGTTTATCTTATTATAGTAAGGATTTGCCGATAGAAATCTCTTATAGTGAAATAAGTTGTTTCGATCTCAGCCATCCTAACGATACCGAAATTGATTGTACTTTTAATTATTATGATTCAGATGGCCCCAGTGTCACTTTTCATTTCATAGCAAGACAAGTAAACAATGGGGGCATTCAACATGCGTATGGTACATATATAGTATTACAACCTGATGAGATTCTAGAACTCATAGATGAATTTGATGTAATTATTTCTGATCAAAGAAATCGTGATATTCGCGAAACTCAACTTGACAAATTGTTTAAATAGCTTTAACGACATCTTCGCGACAAAAAGAAATGGGTCTTAAATGACCTAAATAAAAGTTTGATTGAGTATAATAGTTCATATAACCTAAAGGACCATCTAGAATCCTACAGTATAATTAACAATATTCCATGGCGATTAAAAGTGTTGACGCTTCACTGGGAGATTGTAAATAAGTATAGCATGGAACTATATAGGAGATTTGGTCCAACCCCGGAGGTGTTTGACATCCAAGTTCAAATTCTTAGAGATAGTATAGCATTACTCAAAGAGAGGTTGGAAGAACTAGAGTTGGAACTGGAGCAGGAGTATTAAACGATGAAAATAGAAACTCCTATTCATTCTTCCTTTGTGAGACTGAGCATTGATAGCGATTTTATATTTCAAACCATAAGAATTTTGGAAAATCTACGGTTGCAACCGAAATAATCAGACTTGAAGGTAATCCTGGCAAACGCTACCTCCGGACTGAGTCAACGCCCATATTGCTTCCCCGCCGCACCCTTCGTCGGGACACTGTTATTCCTGAATTGCACCGGGTTTCGATACCGTGATTCCCGTCCCAAAAACAGGGACGGGAAACGCGTTTTAGCGGGTAATTCGTGCTCCCCGTCCAAAAAACAGGGACGGGAAGCACGCTACAAGTGCGTTCCAACCAAGAAATCCGGAAGGAACGGGGGAGGGCAGAGAATCCCCCTTATCTCGCAATCAATACCGTAGGAACGATCCTCTCCTCGCCGTAGTCGCTGGGGTGGTTGAGGACGCCGTGGTCTTCGGACCAGATTGTGGTGGAGCCGCCGCCGTCGAGGTTGAGGGAGTTGGAAAGGCCCAGGTAGCGGGAGATGGCGGTGCATTCGGGGATGCTGGCGCCGTCGGCCTTGCCGGGAACCCTGCCGTCGATCACTATCATGCACACGCGGTCCTTGCGACCGCCTTTTCCGGTATACCCCACAATCGTACGCGGGTGCCTCTTTGAATAGAAGTTGCTGACGTATTTGGGATTCATCTTGTCAACGTCGTACTGGAAATCCTCGCCGTCCAGGATTAGCACCGGCCCTGCCATCATCACCGGATAATGTTTTTTGGGATTGCAACCCTCGGTAATGACGAGCTTCTTTCCGCCGCGGCGAATGCCGATTGCTCCGTTGACCCTGTTCAGTTCACTGGGACTGGTGGGGGTGCTTTGGTAACCGCCGCGAAGCCTGGTGTAGCAGGTCAGATACCGGGTTTTCATGTTGAAGTAGTTGCCGTTGATGGCATACTCTGCACCAGATGCCTTTCCAAGGGCGCTGGTGATATCGGAATGATTGGCGAGCCCCCTCTTGTCGACGGTCAGGGGAATATCCTTCCCAAATCCTTCTCCGACAATTATCGCTGTTTCGTAAGTAGCTATGGGATAGCTGATTACAAATACGCTCTGGTGGCCGCCGAACATCGGGATCACTGCGCTTTTCACCTCGGCGCCGTTGTCGCCGTAGGAGATGTTCCAGTCGGCATTGATGAATGCGAGGGAGTCGGCGGAGGTAATGGTGGTCTGGGCCATTGCGGCGGAGGCGGACAGCACGGCCGCAAAGAGTAGGAGGAATCTTTTCATGACAGGAGTTTTCCGTGACAGTTCTTGTATTTCAGCCCGCTGCCGCAGGGGCAGGGATCTTCAGGGGAGACATGGGGGATTGCCATCCCGAAGGGGAATCCTTCGGGCAGTATGGCTGACAATGCTTCCAGGGCTCCGTTTTTCTCGATAAGGTCGGTGTAACCCTCAGATATGGTAGGCTTTGGCATGTTCCAGGAAGGGACTTCGCCGTCGGCCGGGGACGGTTCTTCAACAGTGTCTTCCCGTGGTACGAGGTTCACCAGGAGGTATCCGGTATCGCTGGCGGAATGTCCGCCCAGAACCCATTTGGGAACGCTGTTGATATAATCCGACATCACTTTGAGGCAGGCCCTGTAAGAAGACGGAGACCCAACCATGTCCAGCATGTAGTCCACGCTGTCGAGCATGGCGGCGCTGTCCAGGTCGGATTGTGCGTACAGCCACAGGTCGTGTTCTGCCCTGACCAGCTGCGAACCGGAATAGCCGATTTCAGTAAGCATGCTTACGAGGGCCTTGCCTTGGGGAGTCTTGAGCCCCACGGTGAAAAACGGTGCACCGTTTCCGGCATCCTCCACTTCATCGTACCCGAACGACATGAATTCCACTATGTCTTCAAAGCCGGCCCATGCGTCGATAACACGCTCCGGCGCTTCCACGCAGGGGGAGCAGACGAACTCGCCGTTCCCGTCGCTGTCGGTACAGCGGGCCACCTTCAGCAGGGGACTCGCCTTAAGTGACTGCGTAAGGAATTTGAAATCAGATCCGTAGGTGTCTTCATACCAATCCGTGATCAGGTCCAGGAAATCTTCGTAGGGAAGGACTCCGTAGAGGTTCAGGATTCCCAGCGCCACCCTTTCTATACGGAACCGGCCGCTCTGTTCGCCCTCGCGCAACACATCGTCCACATAGGGCGCGACTATGGAATGGAAATCCCTTGAGATCCGGCAGGCGTGGAAATTGTCGCCGTCGTCATTGCCCTCGATCAGGCCCGCCGCCTCCAGTATTGACGGATAGGTGGGATAATCCATGTAGACAGTTTTCCCGGGACCGGCGTCCACGAGGGTCTTGAGAAGCCTCAGATCCCTTTCCAGCATGCATGAGAGCCATTTCCGGGGATGACTTTCAATATAATACGACAAGGCGCCCACCATCTCGGATTTCTTAAGCCTGGAGGAGAGTTCCTTCCCGAAAATGCTGCCGAAATCCTCCAGCTCCACCTTCTGGAAGGAGTTGAATACCGATTCTATTTCCGGATTACGCCTGTTCATAACTGTGCAAAAATAACATATTTTTACCACGATTATTCAAAAAAACACTATCTTGGTAAGAAATAATTCTGACTTAGCCAGACGTAAACTGATCTTCATCGCCTCGCTGCTGCTGGTGTTCCAGGCGGCGCAGGCGCAGAAAGCCAGGTAGAACCATAGGCATGATAGACAAACCGCTTGCAAACGAATAGGACCATGGCATTGGAAATTGAAAAGAAATTTTTGGTGAAGGGGGATTTCAAACCCGAGGCTTTCAAGGTTACCCGCATCACCCAGGGCTATCTCTGCAGCGTCCCGGAAAGGACGGTCAGGGTAAGGGTGAAAGGGGAGAAGGGCTTCATCACCGTCAAGGGAATAGGCAACGCATCCGGTGCGGCTCGTTTCGAGTGGGAGAAGGAAATCCCCGTGGACGAGGTCCGCTCGCTGCTTGAACTGGCCGAGCCCGGAGTCATCGACAAGACCCGCTATCTTGTGAAGAACACCGACGGCAGGCATACCTGGGAAGTGGACGAGTTCTACGGCGACAACGAGGGCCTGACAGTGGCCGAAGTTGAACTCGCCGACGAGAACGAACCTTTTGACAAGCCTTCCTGGCTCGGCGAAGAGGTCACCGGCGACCCCAGGTACTTCAATTCAATGTTGATGAAGAACCCTTACAAGAACTGGAAGTAAGATTTGGCGACAGATACCGAAAAAGGCTTCATATCTTTAAAATCACTGTTCCATGGTCATTGAATGGAATTTCATAATGAGACTGCTGGTCGCCGGACTGCTGGGCGGCCTGATCGGGCTGGAGAGGGAACTCCGTGCCAAGGAAGCCGGACTCCGTACCCATTTCATCGTCGCGCTCGGAAGTGCGCTGTTCATGATAATATCGCAGTTTGCCTTTGACGGGCAGGCCCATGATGCATCCCGGGTCGCGGCCCAGGTGGTATCCGGAATCGGATTCATCGGTGCCGGCGTCATTATCTTCCAGAAGAATGCCGTAAGGGGAATCACTACCGCCGCCGGCCTGTGGGTGGCGGCGGCAATCGGCCTTGCATGCGGGGCCGGAATGTTCGCCGTATCCGTAGCGGCCACGCTGATGACCGTCTTCTGCCTGGAAGCCATGCACTTTATCACTCTCCGGTACGGCGACAGGATGGTATCCCTGGGAGTCTCCGCCACTGACAGGGATACTTTGATGAAAGTACTGTCGGTCCTTGGAAAGGAGGGGGTCAAAGTGGAACGTTACAGCCTTTCCGACGGACGCCTTCAAGTGTCCATCAGGCTTAAACAGCGGAATTATACAAATGCCATCGAGCATATCCTCACGCTCCTTGAGGGGGTTACGATCGAACATCTTGATTGATTTTCCCTTTTCCCGTGCAAGATTCTCCGCAATGCGGATTTAAGTGGCAGATAATCGGTTGAAGATGAGTTTTTTCAGGACAATAATCACGCTCTCAGCTGCTGCCGCCATAGTTCTGGCATGCTCAAAGGCGTATGACAGCAGGGAAATGGCTTTCCCCTCATCCAATTCTGGAGAGTATTATTCGGACGGCAAAAAAGCCGCCAAAGAGGCTACGGTCACAGTTGTGATAAAGGATGGAAAGTATTACCTCTGGATTGATGCCGATACCTTTGCCCTGATTTCCAACCAGGATGTCTGTTCCGGTCCCGGGACCAGGGCGGTGGTTTCCTATATCCTTCTGGACACTCCTGACGGCGAAACTCCTGAAGTATATGTCAATTGGATGGAACCGATTGACACTCATCCCATTACCACGGGTGAATACAAGTCCGGAGCTGCTCCCGCCGGAGATCCCCTTGACATCGTAGACAACTGGATGACCTCATGCGAAGGCGGATACCTTACCATCCGTTATACCGCCTGGTGGGGAGGGAAGGTGAGGCACGACCTCTCCCTGGTAGGAGGGACGTCAAAGGATCCTTATCAGCTGCTCCTCATTCACGACGCGCACAACGACCCCATGGAGGGCATTTCCGACGCGCTTGTGGCATTCGACCTCTCATCCCTTCCGGATACGGAAGGTAAAACAGTGACACTTAAGGTATTGTATAAATCTTTGGAGGGAACGGTTAAGACTGTTGAGTTTGCATACTGTACGGCAAGATAATACGGCCGAGAAAAGGCTCGTAGCCATGGCGGCAGGAAAAGATGCCGGGGCGATGCGGGAGATTTACGACCGCTATGCCGGGTATCTTGCGGCAGTGTGCTCCCGGTACATCCCCGACGACGGTGACATGAAGGACATCCTTCAGGATTCGTTCATAAAGATCTATACTTCCCTCGACCGGTTCGAGTATCGCGGCGAGGGCTCCCTTAAGGCCTGGATGACCAGGATAGTGGTGAATGCCTGCCTGAAGTCGCTGCGGAAGCGAAAGGGTGATCCCGTGCCCGACAACATTCCGGAAACATCCGGAGATGAGGAGGAGGATCCCGGTTTCAAGGATATTCCCATGCCGGTGATAATGGAGATGATAAGGAAGCTGCCGCAGGGATACAGGACCGTCTTCAACCTGTTTGTGTTTGAGGACCGCTCCCACAAGGAGATAGCGTCCATGCTGGGAATAAAGGAGAACAGCAGCGCCTCGCAGTTTTTCAGGGCAAGGGCGATTCTCTCAAAATGGATAATGGAGTATAAAAAGAGTCACGATAATGGATAACGACAAGTGGATCAAGGATTTACGGGAGCGGTTCGAGGATTATTCCGCTCCTGTGCCGGAGGGCCTTTGGGAAGGGATATCCTCCGGGACCTCCCGCAGGCGTCTGGTTGCCCTTCCTTTCTGGAAGATCGCTTCCGGCCTGGCGGCCGCCGCTGCAGTTGCCGTGGCGGTGGTGCTGCCACTCAGGACGGAATCGCCTGTAAAGGAAGCCGCCCACAATCCGGATTACCGGATCAGCGTGGTGGAAGCACCCGTATTCGATGCACTTGACGCTTCAACAGGCTCCAGTTTCACAAACCGGGGCATGGCCGCTGCGACTCTTCCCAAGTCCGGCGGCAGGCAGTTCCATGATGTGGTCCCAAACCAATTGGAAACGGTCGAATCATTTGACTCGTGCGTTCCGGTCGCAATACCGGAAGAATCTGTGACCGAACCTGTTACGCAGGAAATGAATGCTCCGTCCGACCCTGCCGGCCCCCCCGGGAAACCAGAAACAGCCAAGACTGCCGGCTTGCCGGAAGCAGGGGAGCCTGAGCCTGTTCCCGTAAGGAAAAACCGGAGCGGCATCTCCATAGGGATATCAGGGTCCAATCCGTCCGTCGCCTCCTCCTCCAAGGCCGGATACGGAGTGGCGTCCCCGTTTACCAAGGCATCGGGCGATGCTTCTGCAATGACGATGTCGGACGTGATGCTGTTCAGCGCAAACAAGCCCACAACCACGACCGAGCGGCATGAACTTCCTGTAAATGCGGGTATTACCCTGAGCTTTCCAATTACTGACCGCCTGTCGGTGGGTACCGGACTGATATATTCCCGGCTGATATCATCGTTCCATTCGGGGACCGACAGCAATTATTACGATATGTCCCAGACGGTCAATTATCTGGGTATCCCTTTGATGGTCCGTTACGACTTTCTCAGATTCCGGATGGTGGATATATATGCCTCTGTGGGTGCCGCTGTGCGGAAATGCGTCGGGGCCAGGCAGGAGACTGTTTTCCACAGGTTCGACAATGTATCTTCCGAGGGGCCTGAAAGCGTTGGTGACGGCAACATATCGTGGTCGGCCGACGCCGGGTGCGGCGTTCAGTTCAATGCAACAAAATGGCTCGGCATTTACGCCGAGCCGGGATTCACATACCATTTCCATAACTCCTCGCCGCTCAGGACGGTCTATTCGGTACGTCCGGCCGATTTCAGCCTTCAGTTCGGATTGAGGTTTACGGTCAGGTAATCAGAGGCTGTTGATGTATCCTTCCATCTCGCCTGAGTGTGCGCGGGCTTCCTGGAAGAGTTTCCACTGGTTCCGGGAGCGGTCCCAGTTATGTTCTGGATATCGGATTTTATAGTAGGTGTCGCCGTTAAGGTAGTCGGCGAGGAACCTCACGCACTGCATGTACGGGAACAGGCATGCTGCGTATGGCAGGTTCTCCTTCTCCACCGGTGTGAGGAAAACCCTTGCAGATTCCATGTATCCCTTGGCGAATGCCTTGAATATCTCCATGTTGAATCCAACCTTGGAAACGTCCGGGTCGTCCTCGGCCGTGAAGTTGGCGGCAGTCCTGAGGAAGTCGCCGAAATCGGAGAAGACAAAGCTGGGCATGACAGTATCCAAGTCAATGACACAGAGAACATTGCCATCCTCGTCGAACATCATGTTGTTGACCTTGGTGTCACAGTGGCATACCCTCTTGGGGAGGATACCTTCACGGTACATCCTTTCCGCCTTGCACATCTCGTGTGAGAACGAGACGACTTCATCCACCAGGGCCTTTACCTCCGGGATAGAGAGCCTTCCGGCCGCATCGGCCTTTACGGCATCTGAGAGTTGCCTTGCCCGGAGCTCCATGTTGTGGAAGTCCGGGATGGTTTCGCCAAGGGAGTCCGGAATGTCGGCGAGGTCGGCCTCGAATTTGCCGAAAGCCTTTCCGGCATAATAGGAATATTCGGGATTGACGGTCTCAAATGTCCTTGCCCCCGGAATGAAAACCGATAGCCTCCAGTAGGTCTGTCCGTCGGTCCACCAGGTCTTATCGCTGCCCTTTAATGGAATGAACCTCAAGACTTTACGGTCTATATCCGTATCGCCGGAGGCAATGAGTTTCTTGCGGAGATGGGCTGTTACCGCGCCTATGTTCCGCTGCAGGAGCTCCACGTCGGTGAAGATGGCGTTGTTTATCCTTTGAAGCACATAGTCCACCCCGCCGTCGGCGCTGATTCGGTAAGTGTCGTTGATCAGGCCGTTTCCAAGTGGTGCGGCACCGGTTATGTTGCCTTTGACGTCAAAGCGCCCGGCAATTTCCATCAGGTTTTTGCTGTCCATCGCTACAGGTTGTCTGAGATGAATGATATTATCGTTTCCGTGGCCAGTTTGCGGTCTTTTCCGGAGAATCCATGACCGGATCCCTCTATCATCACCAATTCTGAGTTACGGTAGATGGAGTCGGCCTTGCTGCTTACTGAAGGAAGCACCAGGTTGTCGGCAGACCCATGGAGGATCAGGACTTCCTTGTCGAATTTCCGGATCTTCTTGTAGGGATTCAGCGAGTGGGCTTCCTTGAAATAGGCCTTTCCCAGCATGTTGCCGGCGAATTCGGCCGAATCCGGGATGTCCCTGGCGCGCGGGTACAGTTCCCTTACCCGGTCCGGAATGTTGAAAGCAGGGTACAGGAGGATCAGGGCCCTCATGAGTTCCTTGTGCCTGGCGGCCACCAGCGCGGCCACCAGCGCGCCCTGGCTGGCACCCAGCACGAAGACCCTGTGACGGTCGACGTACCGCACGTCGCGGATGGCCTTGAGAACGGTCTCGAGGTCGTCCATCTCGGTGCCGAGCGTCATTTCCTTCAGAGTGAGCGAAGTGCTTTTCCCGTCCGGGGCACCGCCCCTGAAATCAAAGGCGTAGAGTACCATCCCGCTGGATGCAAAGTCTTTGTAATAAGACTCATACACCTTTGCGCTGGTACCCAGCCCGGGGCAGAAGACCAGGACCGGGAAATGCCTTGTTGTATCGCTGGCAGGACGGTATACCTTGCCTGTGATCTTCTCGCTGCGGCTGTTGTAAAAGCTGAGTTCCTCAATCTCGATGGCCACGCCCTTGCCGGCATGGACCGTCTGCCTGGGACCGAAGCCGCCGTTGAGAAAATACCAGATGCCTCCGCCCACGAAGGCGACGGCGAAGGCGGCGATCAGGCCGCCAAACCTTTTGGCCCGGGCGCCCATGCCTTCCTACTTTGCCTTGCCCTGGTTGGCGACGGCGTTCATCTTGGCGGCAATCGCTTCCTGGTCACCGAGGAAGTAGTCCTTGGCCACGGAGCCGTCGGCATTGAATTCAAATACGTAAGGAACGGCAGTGGGGAGGTTCAAGGACACGATGTCCTGGTCGGAAATGCCTTTGAGATACTTGATTATGCCCCTGAGGGAATTTCCGTGGGCAACCACTATTATGCTGTCTTCAGTCTGCAGGCTGGGGAAAATCACTTCCTTCCAGTAGGGGACTGCACGGGCGATTGCATCCTTGAGCGACTCGGTGCGGGGAATGTCGCTGTCGGCGACACCGGCGTACCTGGGGTCGAACTTGGGGTTGCGCGGATCGTCCTCGCCGAGGGGAAGGGGAGCAACGTCATAGCTGCGGCGCCATATCTTAACCTGGGCGTCACCGTATTTCTGGGCTGTCTCGGCCTTGTTCAGACCCTGGAGGTTGCCGTAGTGCTTCTCGTTCAGTTTCCAGCTCTTCTCCACGGGAATCCAGTCGAGATCCATGTTGTCGAGGATGTTGTTGAGGGTCTTGACCGCCCTCTTGAGGTAGGAGGTGTAAGCCTTTGTGAAGGTGAAGCCCTCGGCTTTCATCAGCTTTCCTGCATCTTTGGCTTCCTGCTCTCCCTTGGGAGTAAGGTCAACATCCGTCCATCCGGTGAAACGGTTCTCGAGGTTCCATGCACTTTCTCCGTGCCTGACTAGTACGATTCTTTTCATAACAATATGGTTTACTTTGTAAAAATACCACGCCTCGGTCATCAGACTACGGACCTTCGGTCCTATCCCTCCCATGGCTGGGCCATGGGCCCCTCCCTCTGACGCAGCGAGGGTGCTGACGGTCTTCTGACCGAGGCGGGGTATTTTTTATATTCTTACAAAAATAGTAATTATTATTTGTAAATTTGTCCGAATCATAGACAAAGATGCTCAAGACACTGTTAAAACAGGTGCGGCAGTACAGGACGGCCGCCCTGCTGACGCCTTTATGGACCACGCTGGAGGTGATTATGGGGGTGCTGATCCCATATGTCACGGCCTCCATAATCGACAAGGGAGTTGAACCGGGAAACATCACCGAGGTATACCGATACGGCGGAATAATGGTGGGCCTTGCCTGTATAAGCCTCCTGATGGGAATACTTGCCGGACGTTTTGCCGCATATTCCAGCACCGGTATCGCGGCCAACCTGAGGGATGCCATGTACCGTAACATCCAGCGTTTCTCCTTCTCGGATATCGACAAGTTTTCCACTGCCGGACTGGTGACGAGGATGACCACCGACGTGAGCAACATCCAAAGTGCCGTGCAGATGCTCCTGAGGATTTCGTTCAGGGCACCGCTGAACATGGTTTCGGCCCTGTTCATGTGCTTTTTCATCAATTCGAGGCTCAGCGTGATATTCCTGGTGGCGATGGTGGTCCTGACGGTGTTCCTGACCCTGCTGATCAGCCGAGCGGCAAAGCTCTTCAAGGAGATTTTTGCAAAATACGATGCCCTGAACGCGGTGGTGCAGGAGAATGTATCGGCGATCCGCGTGGTGAAGGCTTACGTCAGGGAGCATCATGAGATGTCCAAGTTCGACAAGGCCGCCCTGGGCCTGTATACCCTGAATGTCAAGGCCGAAAGCCTGATGGCACTGAACCATCCCGTGATGAACCTGGTGGTGAACTCGTGCATCATTGCGGTGAGTTGGTGGGGAGCCCATTTCATAGTGGACGGTTCGCTGACAACCGGCGAACTGACCTCCCTTTTCAGCTACATAATGACCATAATGTCGTCGCTGATGATGCTCTCAATGATATTCGTCCAGCTCACCCAGAGCGCAGCGAGCGGGGCCAGGATCGCGGAGGTGATAAACGAGGAGCCCGATATGTCCAACCCTTCCGATCCGGTTATGGAAGTAGAGTCCGGGAGCATTGATTTTGACAACGTAAGCTTCTCATACTCAAAAGGAGGCGACCTGGCGCTCACGGATATCGACTTCCATGTGAAGGCGGGAGAGACAATCGGTATAATAGGCGGAACCGGCAGCGGGAAATCCACTGTGGCGAGCCTTCTGTCACGCCTTTACGACGTCTCATCCGGCTCCGTGAGGATAGGCGGGGTGGATGTCAGGGAATACGACATGACGGTGCTTCGCGGCAACGTGGCGAACGTCCTCCAGAAGAGCACCCTGTTTTCCGGAACCATCCTGGACAATCTGCGCTGGGGAAAGGAGGACGCCACCGAGGAGGAATGCAAGGAGGCCTGCAGGATGTCCGCGGCCGACGAATTCATCTCGGCCATGCCCGAGGGCTACATGAGCATGGTAAGCCAGGGGGGAGCAAACCTTTCCGGCGGACAGAGGCAGCGGCTCTGCATTGCGAGGGCGCTCCTCAAGCATCCCAAGGTCCTTGTGCTGGACGATTCCACCAGCGCTGTGGATACCGCCACCGACGCCCTGATAAGGAAGGCCATGGCTATAAGGATTCCCGGGGTGACCAAGGTGATAATCTCCCAGAGGATATCCGGAATCAGCCATGCCGACCGCATTCTTGTAATGGAAAACGGGCGCGTGGACGGTTTCGACACCCATGAGAAACTCCTGGAAACCAACAGGATATACCGGGAGATATATGAAATGCAGACATCCGGAGGGCAGGGCGACTTTGACCAGCCGGGCAAGAAGGAGGTGGCGTAATGGCTCAGGGATTCGGAATGAGGGGGAGGGCTCCGCAGGCAGGTGCCACCCTCAAGGACCTCAGGAACTCCGCCACCGTCTGGCGCCTGTTCAAGTATATCTTCAGGAACTACCGGTTCCATCTGGGAGCCGTCGCGGTGTGCATAGTGGTTTCGTCTCTTACCTCCATCGTATCGTCCCTATTCACCAGGACGCTTATCGACGACTACATAGCCCCTATGCAGAATGCGCCCATGGGACTGTTCGCCGGTGTCGGGGCAGGGGCGGACTATCATCCCCTTGCCGTTGCGCTGGTAAAGCTTGGAGCCGTCCTGCTCGCCGGCATAATCGCCGGGTACCTGCAGAACATTATCATGATATACGTTGGGCAGGGTACGATACTCAAGCTCAGGGGAAAACTCTTCTCCAACATGGAAAAACTGCCCCTGGGATGGTTCGACAGCCGTTCCCACGGTGATATAATGTCGGTGTATACCAATGACGTCGACACGCTGAGGCAGGTCATAGGGAATTCCCTTCCAAACCTGTTCAAATCGCTGGTAACCATAACCGCCACATTCATAAGCATGCTGGTGTTGAGCATCCCGCTGACGGTGATAGCTGTGGTGATGGCCGCGGCGATGTTCAAGGTGACCACCTCGCTCGGAAAGATTTCCAAGAAGTATTTCACCGAGCGCCAGCGCAACCTGGGCGAGATGAACGGCTTCATAGAGGAGATGGTCTCCGGACAGAGGTTGGTGAAGGTCTTCTGTCATGAGGAAAAGGCCGTCCAGGAATTCTCCGCGCTCAACGAAAAACTGCGCAGGAGCGTCTATAACGCCAACAAGGTGAGCAACATAATCATGCCGGTCAACAGCAACATCGCTGAATTCGGATACGTCCTGCTGGCTATTACCGGTGCAATAATAGCAATCGGGGGCTTCACGGGATGGTATTTCTGCGGCCTGGACGGAGCCGTCCCCACCATCGGTACGATTGTATCGTTCCTGACCCTGCAGAAGAATTTCACCAGGCCCGTATCCCAGATTTCCAACGAGATAAACAGCATAGTGATGGCTTCGGCCGGAACCGACAGGGTTTACGCCATGCTCGACGAGGCCCCGGAAACGGACGAGGGCGGGATTACCCTGGTGAATGCGAATGTGGCCCCTGACGGTACGGTTTCCGAGTCGTCGACCCGGACCGGAGCCTGGGCCTGGAAAATTCCCGGCGAAGAACCATCTTACCGGCTACTAGAAGGGCTTGTCTCCCTGGACATGGTCGATTTTGGCTATGTGCCTGAAAAACAGGTGCTTTTTGACATTACCCTTACTGCCTATCCAGGACAGAAGATAGCTTTTGTGGGCGGTACCGGAGCCGGAAAGACAACCATCACGAACCTCATCAACCGGTTCTATGAGATCAGGGACGGGAAGATCACCTACGACGGATTCGACGTGAGGGACATCTCCAAGCCGTCGCTCAGAAGGAGTCTCGGGATAGTCCTCCAGCAGACCGAACTCTTTTCCGGGACGGTGCTGGAGAACATCCGCTACGGCAGGCTTGACGCCACCGACGAGGAGTGCCGGGAAGCAGCCCGGAAAGTGTATGCCGACGCATTTATCCGCAGGCTTCCCTCCGGTTACGACACCGTTCTTTCCGCAGACGGAGGAAACCTCAGCCAGGGAGAGCGGCAGCTGCTTTCCATCGCCCGGGCAGCCGTGGCCGACCCTCCGGTGCTTATCCTGGACGAGGCCACATCATCCATCGATACCCGCACAGAGAAGCTGATACAGAAGAGCATGGACTCCATCATGAAAGGGCGGACCACGTTTGTGATCGCCCATCGCCTCTCTACCGTACAGAACTCCGACTATATCATGGTCATGGACCACGGCAGGATAATCGAGCGTGGAAAGCACCAGGAACTGCTTGAGCAGAAGGGCAAGTATTACGAACTCTACACCGGGAACAAGTCGGTCTGACATGGAAATAACCCCAATCGCATATTATCACGGACAGATCGGGACCAAGTTCGGAGTCCCCAGGCAGGGCGGGATAGCCGGTTCGCTCGAGGGGCGTATCGTCTTTGAACCCGCCTACAGGAATTCCGGCTCACTCAGGGGACTGGAGGGCTTTTCCAGGATATGGCTTATATGGGGATTCTCAAAGAATCCCGCCAGGAAACCGGGGGATTGGCAGCCGCTTGTAAGGCCCCCGAGGCTGGGCGGAAATACATGGATGGGAGTCTTTGCAACTCGGTCGCCCTTCCGGCCCAATCCATTGGGACTGAGTTGTCTGGAGATTGCCGGAATAGACCTGGAAACCCCTGAAGGGCCGGTAATCAAGGTCAGGGGCGCCGACCTTGTGGACGGCACGCCGGTCTTTGATATCAAGCCCTATGTGGCCTATGCCGATTCCTGGCCTGATGCAGTTTCAGGCTTTGCCCCGTCAAGGCCGGAGCCGGTGCTGAAAGTTGCATTAGCCCCGGAGGTCGACAATCCGTTTTCGCCGCAGGAAACCGCCACTCTGGTGGAACTGCTGTCGCTGGACCCGCGTCCGGCCTATCATCCGGATAAACCGTTTGCCTTGGTATTCGCCGGTCACGACGTGCATTTCACTGTAAGCGGGAACAAATTGATAATAACCAGGATAATATGATCAGTCGTTTTTGGGCCCTGGCTGTTTCACTGTTGATTCTCCCTTCCCTTGCCCTTAATGCCCAGGGAAGACGGGTTACCGTTAGCGGATACATTACCGATTCCGCAACAGGCGAGACGCTGATCGGCGCCGGTGCGGTTTCCGTTGACGGAAGCGGCTCCCGGATAGGGGCGGTAACCAACTCCTATGGCTATTATTCCCTTACCATCCCTTCCGGAAATACTTCAATACAATACAGTTACGTTGGATACGGAATGGTTGTGGAGACAGTAAGGCTGGTTCGTGACACCGTCATAAACGTGGCTCTGGACCCCTCGGCGGCAATCAGGGAATCCGTTGTGGTGGCCAGCCGCGACGCCGGAATCCAGTCCACCTACCTCGGTGCGATGGAGGTCCCGCTCGCCCAGATCCGGAACACTCCGGTACTCTTCGGGGAGTCCGACGTGCTCAAGGCAATCCAGATGATGCCTGGCGTCCAGGGCGGAAATGAAGGATTCACAGGACTTTATGTCCGCGGAGGCGGGCCCGACGAGAACCTGATACTGATGGACGGAGTACCCATCTACAACGTGGACCACATGATGGGCCTGTTCTCGGTCTTCCAGAGCGAGGCGGTGAAGAAGGTCACCCTCTACAAGGGCTCCTTCCCGGCCCGTTACGGCGGCCGTACATCCAGCATACTGGACATCCGCACCAACGACGGCAACATGAAGGAAACGCACGGCTCGCTGGGAATAGGACTGATCAGCGACAAACTGCATCTGGAGGGCCCAATCCTCAAGGACAGGCTCAGTTACAGCCTCAGCGCCCGCGGCATGCACACCGCTGTCTTTGCCCCTGTCATCAGGGCCATTCTGAAGGACACTTACGCAAATTATTATTTCTACGACCTCACCGGCAAGGTCACCTGGCGCCTGAGCGACAGGGACCGCTTCTTTTTAGGGGCCTACCACGGCAGGGACAAGTTCCTCTACAAGGAATATTACGACTGGGAGGGGTACGAGATCTACGACGACGGATCCAGGACCGACTACTCCTGTTCCTCGCGCGAGGGGATGGACCTTCACTGGGGCAATACCGTGGGCTCGTTACGCTGGAACCACATTTTCTCCAACCGCCTGTTTTCCAACGCCACGGTAGCCTATAACCGTTACAAGATGTCGATGGGCAGCGAATCGTTCGAGAAAGGAAAGCGCAACGGGGTGAAATACAAGGAAAACTATAATCTGACGTTCAATTCCGGAATCAGGGACCTCAGCGCCAGGATGGACCTGGACTTCACCCCCAATCCGTCCTACCTTGTGAAATTCGGCGGGGAATACATTTACCATACCTTCATTCCGGAGACCCTCACGGCATTGGAACAGAGCTACGGCAACGGCATGGAAGCGACGGATACCACGCTTAACTTCATAGACAACAAGCGTTATCGCGGGCATGAACTCTCCGTCTACGCGGAGGACGACTGGTCCCTGGGGCGGCATGTCACCGTCAACCCGGGCGTCCATATCGCGCTCTTCGTGGCTGACGGAAAACCCTACATCAGCGTCCAGCCCAGGGTTTCTTCCAAATTCTCCCTGGACTGCGGGGTCTCGTTCAAGGCGGGGTATGCCAGGATGGCACAGTACGTCCACCTGCTCAGCTCGGCTCAGATTTCCCTTCCCGTGGACCTTTGGGTGCCTATAACCAGAAACATCCGTCCGGTGACCTCGGACCAGTTCTCCGCCGGGACCTATTACGACGGCCTCAAGGGATGGGAATTCTCCGTTGAAGGCTACTACAAGGCCATGAACAACATCCTGGAATACAAGGACGGCACCCTTCTGCTGGGCAACAGCGGCTGCTGGGAGGAGAAGGTGGAAATGGGGAAGGGAAGGGCCATGGGCGTGGAATTCTTCATCCAGAAGACCACCGGGAAGGCCACGGGATGGATTGCCTATACCCTCGCAAAGAGCGACCGGCTGTTCCCGGAAGGAAACATAAATCACGGGGAGAGGTTCCCGTACAAATACGACCGCAGGCACAGCCTTGACATCTCGTTCAACTACGAATTCACGCCACGGCTGGAACTCAACGCCACCTGTTCGTTTGCCTCCGGAGGCACCACCACGCTTCCGGAAAAGACCACGGCGGTGCTTCTCCCTGACCGGGACGAGGTTATAAGCGCTGACTACATCTCCCACAGGAACAATTACCGCCTACCTCCGAGCCACAGGATGAACGTGGGGCTGAACGTGCATCGTCCCCACAAAAGGCGCGGGGAAGGCATCTGGAATTTCAGCGTCTACAACCTCTACAATTACAAGAACCCCAATTTCGTCTTTGTCTCGTACGACCAGATTTACGATGCCCAGACCGGTGAGACCACCAGCCGCCCGGCGCTGAAAAAGATCACCATCCTCCCGATACTGCCGTCGATCAGTTACACCTTCAAGTTCTGAAACAAATGAGAATCAACAATATATATATAGCACTCACCATCCTCGCGACGGTCTCGTGCACGGGTGTGATTGAATATCTGGACGACGACACATCGTACGAGATAGTGGTCAACATGCAGACAAGCACCGCAGCGGAATCGCACACGGTGTTTGTCTCAAAGGGTTACAGGCAGGAGGTGAAGGGCCTGGAGGGTGCGGAAGTCACCATCCTGGTGAACGGTGACGAGGTCTGCAAGGCCATTCAGGAGGAAAAGGAAGATTTTGTGGATGCACACGGCAACCATTACTCCAACGAATGGCATTACCGGGAGCAGGCCAGATACCTGTTCGATCATGTTTTCAAACCGGGCGACCGTGTTGGGATAAGGGTCGAGTATGACGGCCGGACCGCACTGGCCCAGACTGTCGTCCCCGATCCGGGAACCGTGGAAAAGCTGGACACCATGTCGGTAAACAGGAAGGACATTCTCGGGGAAATGTCCGGTTTTTTGGAATACTCTGCCGCCCTGAGGGACGTGGATGGGGAAGATACCTATTACCGGGTGGAGATGATAGAGAGGAAGACGGTCACGGGCCATTTTGAGCAGGACGGGATGAAGGTTCGGGATGACATCACGGAATATATCGAGGAACCAATTGACTATTATGTGTTTTCGGATCCTGTCCTGCTGGACGGATATCCTTCCATGACGGACGACAACATACTCGCCGACTTTACTCCCGTCAATTCAATGAATGTGTTCTCCGACAGGCTCTTCCCGGATTCGGGACGGACTGTCCGGACCCATGTTATGAAGGTCGGCTATCAATATGCATATTTCGTGTTCAGGGACCCGGACACGGGCGCAATGCTGTATGCGTCGTCGGTTGACATGGTGGGGGAGACAGTCTTCCGTCTGATGACCATAGACAGGATTGAATTCAACTACCTGAAGGCCATCAATAATTTCCAGGCCTACGGATATGATTCGTCGTTCATAATCGAGCCCACGTCGCTCCCGACGAACGTTTCCGGCGGGATTGGGGTGGTGAGCGTGGCGTCGGTCAGCGAAATGGCGGTGTCGCTGGAAAGATTTGGGGTAGTAGGACGGGAAGTAATTTATTACTAGAACCTTACATCCAGGCCGAAGGTGACTGCAAACGGCGAGCGCTTGACGTGAGTAAGCCTCCATGCGATGTCTACCCTCAGGAGCCTGAGTATATTCGTGATGCCCACCCCGGTTTCGATGTAAGGGGTTTTGAGACTGGTCATGCCTTCCGGGAAAAGGAGGGTTGCATCGGATCCGGCCCCGAGGCTGCGGGTACCGTCGTTAGCCTTGGAAAGGGTGCCCCAGGCCGTCCTCAGCACCACGGCCTCCCTCCACTGGAGTTTTCGGAGAAGGGGTATCTTACCCAGGAAGAATCCGTTGAAGTTATGCTCCCATATCAGCGAGGCCCAGGTATCCGAGGCAAATTCGTAATAGTCCATGCATGCAAAGGCGTTCTTGTCGTAGAAGAACGAGTTGTTGCCTTCATGCAGTTTCAGAAGGGGATAGGGGACCTTCCCCATGATATGTCCGGCATTCATCCTGATGAACGAGAAGCCGGCGGGCGCCAGGTTCATCTTGTATTTCAGGCTGAACTCCGTGCGGAGGAAGGAATAGTCGTCGCGTGTGATACCCTTCAGGGCGCCCACTACGTCGAATGTCAGGACCGGGAACTTGGTGTGCATGGACTGCTTTGCAAATACCCCCCTGGTCCATGTCTCCTTCCAGGAAAACCGCATCTGGAGGTGCGCCTGGTTGGATGAGATGCTCCTGAGGTGACCGCCGTCAGGGGTGTCGAAAGGAACCGCCCATGTATCGTATATCCGCATGGATTCCAGTGAAGCCGAGGCATTTATCCCGGAGGTGAATTCGTGGTCGTAACGGACGGAAAACTCCGTTATGGGGCTCATCTTGTGGGTGTCGCCGGTGCGGAGTATGGACTTGAAGATATTGCTCTCGTAGTCGATTGCCGATGTCCCGCTGCCCAGCTGGACAACATCCTTCTTTGCCGTCAGCGTAAGTTTCCTCCACGGTTCGGTGCCGAACATGAATTCGGCCTTGCCGCCGTATTTGGCTGCCTTGTCCCTGAACCCGTAAGCCCCGAATACGGTGAACCTCATCTTCCGGCTGAATTCCTTGGTGGTCCTGAGGCCGGCCTGCAGACGCACCCCCTCGTATCCGTTGAAGGTGAAAACCGAATGGTAAGGTCCCAAACCGATGTACTTGGTGTCCCAGTAGCCCGTTGCAAGCATGTTGAAGAAATTGTACATGTTCTTGTAAAGGGGCACGTTCTGCACCGAGTCCACCATGTTGTAGATGCCCTGTTCCTTTGGGGTGAGGTTGTATGGCCTGGCCTTTTCCCAATAGGAATCGTCCTTGGCGGCAGCGTCCTTCACAACGTGCACCTGGTCCACGTTGTCGTCGAGCTTGCTCCAGTCGGTCACGTTGAATTCGGGTTCGAAATAGTACATTTCCCGGTTCCCGAGGAAGGCCATCATCTTGGATGAGTCGCGGAGGGTGACAGAGAAGTCGGCGTAGAACTTGCTGCGCTCGTAGAACCATGTACTGTCGGGAAGGCGGCGGTTCTCCGCCTCTATCACGAGGTCCCTCAGCCAGTTGATGGTTCCGTCCTTCTGGAGTTTGGCCCTGATCGACCTGAGGGCAAAGTCCTCGGAGTCGAGGAGGAGTTCCCCGTCGAATGTGGCGGAGGAGACCATCTTCTTGGGATGGAAACGTATCTTGTAGGTCTTGCGCCCGTCGACCTGGAGGCTGTCTATGATATAATAATTGTAATAGAGCAGGCCGCCCTTCATCAGCGGGGATGGGATGTTGACGTCGAATATGTTTATATGGCTGTCGTAGAAGTTGTTCCTGAGATGGAGGGAGCCGGTGAACTGCTGCAGGGCGTTGTCGCGGGAGAAGCCGGATATCCGGCTGGCCTCGATAATCTCCTTGTCCAGGGCCGGACTCTTCCTGTGGAAGCGGTGTACGGTACTCTCCGAGATCATCGCAGGAAGATATGGGAGGCCGGAAACCACGGAGGTGTCCATGTATTCGTAGATGAAGTCGAACTTGGATGGGATCAGCGCCTTGTTTATGGGGTTCCGGGGGTTGACCATGTCCAGTTCCAGCTTCGTGTACAGTTTGCAGCTGTACTCGGGCCTTTTTTCAGGATCGTTGCGGTCCCGGTGCTCGTCGATCTTTGACAGCATCCATTTGATATACCGGTTGTCGGCCTTGACGAACGAAGCGGTCAGTTCCCTCTTGACGGGCATCAGGGAGAAATTGACCTGCGAGAAAGAGCCCTTGACTATCCGGAATGACTGCGTCTCATATCCGATGATCTGGGCCACAAGGATGTCGGAGCCGGGGTTCCTGGTTTCATAGGAGTAATAACCCTCCATGTCGGTGGAGACTCCGTTCAGGGTTCCTTCAAACAGAACGGCGGCGAACGGGATCCCTTCTCCGGTTTCCTTGTCGGTCACCCGTCCCTTAACCTTGGTGGTTTGGGCGCTCAATACTCCGGCAAATAGAAGTAACAGTGATATTATGACTGTTTTTTTCATTCCGAAATGCAAATATAGCAAATCTTCTTGCTATATTTGCAGTATGTATCGAGTTATTCCAAACCTTGCAAGGGGATTCGCGGTGCTTGCTGCGGTTCTCGGAATAGTCTCCTGCAGATGCCGCGGCCCCGAGCTCGTCCGCAATACTCCGCACAACATCCGTCCAATCAACTTTTCAAGGGAATTCAACGACCTGAACCCCCTGCATCTGGAAACCGCCCAGGCGGTGGGGGTAAAGCCCATAAAGGGCCGTGAGGAGGCCGAGTCCATGAAAAAGTCGCTGGTGGAAATATCATCCAACCGGCTGTACAGGATAGACAGTCTCACTCATTCCATACCGTTCCTTACAAAGGGAGGCGACCGGCTCCTTACCATGATAGGCGAGAATTTCAGGGACTCCCTTTCCGCCAAGGGACTGAACCCTTACCGTATTATAGTGACCTCGGTCATGAGGACTGAAAGCGATGTGCTCAAGCTGCGGAAAAGCGGCAACATCAACGCCTCCGACAACTCCTCCCATTGTTACGGAACCACCTTTGACATAGCATATTACCGATACGACAAGGTGCTCCCGGAGGGGAGGAAGGCAAAGCGGATGACCTATCAGGACGTATCGCCCGACACCTTGAAGCTGGTGCTTGGAGCCGTCCTCAGGGACCTTAAGAAAGAAGGGAAGTGTTACGTCAAGCATGAGCGGAAACAGCCATGCTTCCATGTGACCACCCGGTTGAAATAGGATAAAGTAATATATTAGTAGTTCAGTTATGGTTAGTGTATTGATGGGTTCTGCAAGCGACTGGGGAGTGATGTCAGCTGCTTGCGAAACGCTGGAGGCCTTCGGGATTCCTTATGAGAAAAAAGTGATCAGTGCCCACAGGGCGCCCAGGCTGCTGATGGAATATGTTTCGTCGGCCAGGGACAGGGGCGTGAAGATCATAATCGCAGGAGCGGGCGGAGCCGCCCACCTTGCCGGGGTGATTGCCGGCCTGACACCGCTTCCGGTAATCGGTATCCCGGTCCGTTCAAAGACTCTCGACGGGCTGGATTCCCTGCTTTCCACGGTCCAGATGCCGTCGGGCGTTCCGGTTGCGACCGTTGCCATCGACGGGGCAAAGAACGCGGCTCTCCTTGCGGTTTCCATCCTCTCGCTCGGAGATTCGGAACTGGCCGGAAAATACGACGCCTTCAGGGCCGCGCAGACAGAAAAAGTGGCTTCAACCCAGCTTCCCTGACCATGGCAATAAGGATTTTCGTTGAAAAGAGGCCGGGCTTCCGGGTAGAGGCGGAGAGCCTGCTGGCCGAATTGAACTCAAATCTTTCCCTGAACCTGGCCGGACTCCGTCTGGTCAATGTCTACGACTTGGACGGATTCTCCAGGGAACTGCTTGAGAAATGCCGCTATTCCGTTTTCGGCGAGACGGTTACTGATACCGTTACGGATTCCTTCCCACTTGAGGGGAAAAGGTTCCTTTGCGTGGAATACCTGCCCGGACAGTTCGACCAGAGGGCATCGTCGGCGGAGGATTGCGTGCTCCTGATGGACCCATCCGCCCGCGTCAGGATCAAGAGCTCGCGGCTGCTGGTATTTGAAGGAGACGTGCCGGAAAGTGCGCTTGACGCCGTAAGGCATTATTTCATCAACCCCGTTGAATCAAGGGAAAAGGACCTTTCCAGGCTTTCTTTCCTCGACTCTGCTGAAGTGGCTCCGGAGCGCCCCACAAGCGGTTTTACCGCAATGAAACGGGAGGATTATCCCGCATTCCGCTCCGAATGGGGGCTTGCCATGAGCGACGACGACCTGGATGAGGTGGTGCGTTATTTCACCGCAGAGGGCCGGAATCCCACCGAGACGGAGCTCCGTATACTGGACACCTACTGGAGCGACCATTGCCGGCACACGACCTTTACCACCCGCCTCACCGACGTTTCGGTGGAGGATTCCTTCATCAGGGAGGACATTGAAAAGGAAATCGGACGCTACCATTCCATAAGGCTGGAACTAGGCCGGGACCACAAGCCCGTATGCCTTATGGACCTTGCTACCATCGGGGCCAGGTATCTCCGTTCAAAAGGACTGCTGGATGACCTCGAGGTGAGCGGCGAGAACAATGCCTGCAGCATTTTCGTGGACGTGGACGTAGACGGCGCAGTTGAGAAATGGCTGCTCCAGTTCAAGAACGAGACCCATAACCATCCCACCGAGATCGAGCCGTTCGGAGGTGCATCCACCTGCCTTGGCGGGGCAATCCGCGATCCGCTTTCCGGCCGGGCATACGTATACCAGGCCATGAGGGTCACCGGCGCCGGAAACATCTGGGCCGGAGTGGGCGAAACCCTGCACGGGAAGCTTCCCCAGAGGGTGATTTCCCGCAAAGCCGCTGCCGGCTATTCTTCCTACGGCAATCAGATCGGCCTTGCAACCACTTGTGTCAAAGAAATTTACCATCCTGGATATACTGCCAAGAGACTGGAGGTCGGTGCCGTTGTCGGTGCCGTAAAGGCTTCTTCGGTCAGAAGGGAAGAACCCTCGCCGGGTGACGTGGTCCTACTGCTTGGAGGAAGGACCGGCCGCGACGGCATCGGCGGTGCCACCGGATCGTCCAAGGAACATAACGAGAGTTCTCTGGAAAAGTGCGGCAGCGAAGTCCAGAAGGGCAATGCTCCCGAAGAGAGGAAACTGCAGAGGCTTTTCCGCCGGAGCGAAGTTGCAGCGATGATCAAGAAGTCGAATGACTTCGGGGCCGGCGGGGTGAGCGTCGCAATCGGCGAGCTTGCTGCCGGGCTGGATATCTACCTGGACAGGGTGCCGGTCAAATATGCCGGCCTGAATCCTACGGAACTTGCCATAAGTGAGTCGCAGGAGAGGATGGCGGTGGTGATCAGCGCCTCCGACAAGGATGCCTTCATGGCCCTCTGCCACCGCGACAACGTGGAGGTGACCCATGTGGCCGACGTCACCGCAACCGGCAGGATGACAATGTATTACAAGGGTTCCGTGGTGGCCGACCTCTCGAGGGGGTTCATCGACAGTGCAGGCGCGCCCAGGCATGCGTCGGCATGCATCGGAGCGGTTCCGGATGCGGACCCGTTTGTTAGGGAAGTGCCCGGGAAGGACCTTGAGTCCAGGCTCGGAAACCTCCTTTCCGACGACAATGTAACCCTCCAGAAGGGCCTTGTGGAGATGTTCGACGCCTCCATCGGCCGTTCCACGGTACTCATGCCGTACGGAGGCTCCAGGCAGCTTTCCGAGACCCGCGTTTCGGTCCAGAAACTTCCCGCCGACGGGCATACCGAAACCGCCAGCATGATGGCCTTCGGCTATGATCCAGAACTTTCGTCCTGGAGTCCGTATCACGGCGCCGCCTACGCCGTGGTGGAGGCCTGCTCCAAGGTGGTTGCCGCCGGAGGGGACTTCTCCACCATGAGGTTCTCGTACCAGGAGTATTTTGAGAGGATGACTTCCGATCCGCATACCTGGGGCAAGCCCATGGCAGCCCTCCTGGGAGCATTGAAGATGCAGGTGGACCTGGGGCTTCCTTCCATCGGCGGAAAGGATTCCATGAGCGGAAGCTTCCGCGAAATGGGCGTCCCTCCCACGCTGATTGCCTTTGGAATCACCACCCTGAAGGCCTCCGACGTGATTTCCACCGACCTGAAGGCTGCCGGGAACAAACTGTACATAGTCCGTCACAACCCTCTGGGAAACCATATGCCCGATACCGGAGCGTTGGTGAGGAACTGGAACAATATCCATGACGCAATCGTCTCAGGGAAAATAGTTTCCGCATGGGCGGCCGGGTACGGCGGTGCGGGCGAGGCTCTTGTCAAGATGGCCGCCGGCAACGGCCTCGGGTTTGATGTGACCATCCCTGAGAAAGACCTCTTCCGCCTTCCTTACGGAAGCGTGATAGTGGAGTCTGCAGGAGAACTGGATTTCCCCGGGGCTGTCCTTCTTGGTACGGTTACCGACAGATGCTTTGTGGTTAACGGCATCCGTCTTTCCCGGACCAGGATGGAGATGTCGCTCTGCTGCCGGTTCGACAAGGTTTATCCTTCCGTTTCCGTCCCTGATACCGGAAAGGTCGAACCGCTTGCTTCCAATAATGCGGAAATAATTGAATACAAGGGAGAAAGGGTGGAGTCGCCGGTGGTTTACCTGCCCGTTTTCCCCGGTACCAACTGTGATTACGATTCCGCCAAGG
Source organism: Bacteroidales bacterium (assembly GCA_017437755.1). Taxonomy (GTDB): domain Bacteria; phylum Bacteroidota; class Bacteroidia; order Bacteroidales; family UBA932; genus Cryptobacteroides. The sequence goes on along the minus strand of JAFRXI010000068.1, from coordinate 23,798 downwards.
CCTTCCGGGAAGCCGGAGCTACCGTGATATCGGACGTCTTCCTGAACCTTACCGGACAGGATGTGATGGAATCCATCGGACGGTTCTGCAGCAACCTGTCGCGTTCACACATACTGATGCTATCAGGCGGATTCTCTCTGGGCGACGAACCGGACGGAAGCGGCAAGTTCATCGCTTCAGTGCTGTGCAACGCCTCGGTTGCCGCTGCCGTGGAATCGCTGCTTTCCCGGGGCGGCCTGGTGCTTGGAATCTGCAACGGTTTCCAGGCGCTTGTGAAGAGCGGCCTGCTGCCATTCGGCAAGGCCGGGAACGTCACCGTGGATTCTCCCACCCTTTTCCGTAACGACATCAACCGGCATGTGTCCCAGATGGTTACAACGAGGGTCGCATCCGTTTCGTCGCCTTGGCTAAAGGGCTTTATCCCCGGGCAGCTCCACACGGTGGCGGTAAGCCACGGCGAGGGAAAGTTCGTGGTAGGGGAGGAAATGGCCAGGCGTCTTTTCGCCTCTGGTCAGGTGGCATTCCAGTATGCCGACCCGTTCACCGGCGAGGCCACCATGGAATCGCCCTGCAATCCCAACGGATCGTGCTACGCCATCGAGGGCATCGTAAGTCCCGACGGGCAGATACTCGGCAAGATGGGGCACTCCGAGCGCTTTGAGGACGGCAATTTCAAGAATATCCCCGGAAACCTCGACCAGCCGTTGTTCCGGAATGCAGTCAATTATTTCAGAAAAATAAATTAAGAGTGGTTAGTTATAACTTGGTCGTTTCTGGAATCATATCCACCCGAGGATGGAAGAAATGAGCCAAGTTATAACTTAATCGATAAATGTATCTTATTATGGCAGAAAGTTACGAAAAGGCGGGAGTTAACCTTGAAGCGGGTTACGAGGTGGTAAGGAGGATCAAATCGCATGTTGCTTCAACCGCCCGCAAGGGTTCGATGGGCGGGATAGGCTCCTTCGGGGGCATGTTCGACCTCTCATCGCTCGGATACCGCGAGCCGGTGCTGGTAAGCGGTACCGACGGCGTGGGCACCAAACTGAAGATTGCATTTGCAATGGACAGGCACGATACCGTCGGCATCGATGCGGTGGCGATGTGCGTGAACGACGTTCTGGCCCAGGGTGCCGAACCGCTGTTCTTCCTGGACTACGTGGCAGTGGGCCGGAATGAACCCGCCAAGGTGGAGGCGATAGTGAGCGGCGTTGCCGAGGGCTGCCGTCAGGCCGGATGCGCACTTGTGGGCGGTGAGACCGCCGAGATGCCGGGGATGTACGAGGGGGGAGAATACGATATCGCCGGATTCACCACCGGAGTGGTGGAAAAGTCGGAACTGATTGACGGATCCAAGGTTGCAGTTGGTGATGTCCTTGTGGGAATAGCTTCCAGCGGCGTCCATTCCAACGGTTTCAGCCTTGTTAGGAAGGTGGTCTCGGACAGCGGCCTGGATCTTCACGCCCCTTGTGATGAACTGGGCGGAAAGCCTCTCGGCGAGGTGCTTCTCACACCTACCAGGATATATGTCAAGCCGGTCCTTGAGGTAATCCGCCGCGGCCTGGTCCACGGGGTTGCCCACATAACCGGCGGCGGCTTCGACGAGAATATCCCCAGGATCCTCCAGGACGGCCAGGGAGTGGAAGTAACTGAAGGATCATGGGAGATACTGCCCGTTTTCCATTTCCTGGAGAAGTACGGGAAGATTCCGCACAGGGAGATGTTCAATATCTTCAACATGGGTGTCGGAATGGTGATTGCCGTAGCTGAAAAGGATGCTCCCGAAGTAATCAGGATACTCTGGGATAACGGGGAGAATGCATCGGTAATAGGCCGCGTAATAGATGGTAAAGGTGTGATAATCAAATAGTCATGGCAAAAAGAGCGTTAGTTAGTGTAAGTGACAAGACTGGTCTTGTTGAATTTGTAGAAGGCCTGTCCAAGGCTGGTTGGGAAATAATCGCAACCGGCGGAACCAGAAAGAAGCTGGACGATGCCGGGATCAGGACAATCGGCATCAGCGATATAACCGGCTTCCCGGAAATCTGCGACGGAAGGGTCAAGACCCTTCATCCAAAGGTGCACGGTGCCCTGCTTGGCCGCAGGGATATCCCTGAACACATGGAAACCCTGAAGGAGAATGGGATAGAGCTTATAGACATGGTGTGCGTGAACCTCTATCCTTTCCGCCAGACAATCGCCAAGGAAGGGGTAACCATGGAAGATGCTGTGGAGAACATCGACATCGGCGGTCATTCGATGCTTCGCAGCGCCGCCAAGAACTGGGCTTCCGTTACGGTCGTGTGCGACCCCGGCGACTATGCCGCAGTACTGGAGGAAATCCGTTCAAACGGCGACACCAGTCCTGAAACCAGGCTCCGTCTGTCGGCCAAGGCCTATACCCATACGGCTGAATACGACATGTGCATTGCATCCTACATGAGGAAACAGGCCGGTCTTCCCGAGAAGCTTTTCCTTGAATACGACCTTAAGCAGGAGCTCCGTTACGGCGAGAACCCCCATCAGAAGGCCAAGTTCTACGCCTCGCAGGACAAGGAACCATACTCGCTTGCCAATGCCGTCCAGCTTCATGGGAAGGAACTGTCCTACAATAACATACAGGATGCCAATGCGGCACTTTCCATAGTCCGTGAATTCTCTGGACCGTTCTGCGTGGGGCTCAAGCACATGAATCCTTGCGGATGCGGTGTGGGCGCCGATGCCCTTGAGGCGTGGAAGAAGACCTATGAGGGCGACAAGACCTCGATCTTCGGCGGAATCGTGGCCTTCAACAGGGAAGTGACCCTCGAGGTGGCCGAACTTCTGAAGCCGATATTCCTGGAAATCATCATGGCCCCGTCGTTCTCGGAAGATGCTTTTGCCCTGTTGTCGGCCAAGAAGAACCTTCGGCTGCTGCAAGTGGACATGAGTTCTCCCCAGGTGGGAGCCTTCCAGTGCGTAAGCGTGGGCGGCGGCCTGCTGGTCCAGAACCGCGACGTCTCCACCATAGCCCTGACAAAGGATATGTGCGTCACCAAGGCCCGGCCCACCGAGGCTCAGATGGCCGACATGGAGTTTGCCTGGAAGATAGTCAAACACGTGAAATCCAATGCGATAGTCGTTGCCAAGGACGGCATGACCTATGGCGTCGGAGCCGGACAGATGAACCGTATCGGCTCGGCTGAGATTGCCCTGAAACAGGCCAGGGCCACCCTTGGCGACTGCAGCGACTGCGTGCTCTCATCCGACGCCTTCTTCCCGTTCGACGACTGCGTCACCCTTGCCGCGGAATATGGCATCAAGGCAATCGTCCAGCCCGGCGGTTCGGTCCGCGACGCGGATTCCATCGCCAAGGCCGATGAACTCGGCATAGCCATGCTGTTTACCGGCGAAAGACATTTCAAACACTGATAACAACATGGCAAAGGTACTTGTAATAGGCGGCGGCGGCCGCGAGCACGCCATAGTGGAGGCTCTTTCAAGGAGCCCTCAGGTTGAAAAGATCTACTGCGCACCAGGTAATGCGGGAATCGCCCGCCTGGCCACCTGCGTGCCCATAAAGGACACCGATGTCGACTCCCTCCTGGCTTTTGCCGGGAAAGAGGGTATAGACCTGACCGTCGTGGGTCCGGAAGCGGCTCTGTCAAAGGGAATTGCCGACAGGTTCAGGGCCGCGGGGCTGAGGATTTTCGGGCATACGCAGGCTGCTGCCCGGATTGAGACGAGCAAGGAATTCGCAAAGCGGCTGATGTTCAAATACGGGATTCCAACGGCGTCGTACAGGAGTTTCACTTCCTACGAGGATGCCATTGGATACGTATCCGGCAGGCCTTTCCCGGCGGTTTTGAAATACGACGGCCTTGCAGCGGGAAAGGGCGTGGTCATTGCGGCCGACCTTCCTGAGGCAGATGCCGCGCTACGCGACATGCTCCTGGACGGCAAATTCGGTGAGGGCAAAGTGGTGGTAGAGGACTATCTGGAGGGACCGGAGTTCTCGTTCATGTGCTTCGCGTCCGGTTCACGGGTCTGGCCGATGCCGCTGGCACAGGACCACAAGAGGGCTTTCGACGGCGATAAGGGCCCCAATACCGGCGGTATGGGAGCCTACACGGGCCTTCCCTTCATTACCGACCAGGACAGGGAATTCGCCTTGCATCAGATACTTGAGAAGACCGCTGCCGCCATGGTGGCCGAAGGATGCCCGCTCTCAGGTGTCCTCTACGGCGGCCTCATGAAGACCCCTGACGGAATCAAGGTCATAGAGTTCAACGCCCGTTTCGGTGACCCCGAGACCGAGGTGGTGCTGCCGCTTATGGACAGCGATATCTATGATATCTTCTCGGCGGTGGCCGACTCGGTGGAGCCTCAGGCCGGTCCCGTTTGGAGCGACGATGTTACCATGGGAGTGGTGATGGCAAGCCGTGGTTACCCGGGAAACTACCCCAAGGGGATTGTAATCGGGGGCCTTGACAAGGTGGAAACATCTGTGTATCATATGGGTACGGCAAAGGACGCGGACGGAAACATTGTGACCGCCGGCGGCCGGGTACTTATGCCGGTTGTCCGCGGACGGTCACTTGATACTGTCAGGGATGAAGTCTATGGAGCAGTAAGGTCAATCCGTTGCGACGGCCTTTTCTACCGCACTGACATCGCCCACTGGGCGCTGTAGCTTCCTATTTGCTGCCGTATTTTCCGGCGAACAGTACCGCTCCTGTACTCGCCTCGGTAATGAGGTAGAGGAAGGTGTGGTCTGCGATGAAGGACGGTCCTTCTGGCATTGCGGCGCCCTTTTTCCAGCCTGCAACTGAGACGGCTGCGGCTTCCGTACCCTCCTCGTCAACCTTGATTATGGCGTCCTGCTGGACGAAACTGAGGTGCGAGGTGACAGGGGAGAGGGCGCTGAAATCTGCCATTCCGCTTATAAAGGCATCGCTCATTCCCATGTCGGAAAGGATGTCGTTGAGCTTGATATGGAATTTGGTCTCGAACTTGGGAATCCAGGTTTCCACCTTGGTCTTGTACATGGAAGAGCAGAACTTGCCCCAGTCGTTGGTTTTCAGATACTTGGCTATCTCGGCAGTTTTGTGCCCGGCCTTTGGAAGGAGTACTACCATCGAGTAGGCGCCGTTGCCGTATTTGAGGCTTACGGCCTGGAAGATGTCGTTTTCGGTGTAGCCGTGGTCGGCACTTTGCTTCATCATGTTCACCTTCCTTGCAGAAGCACCCTCAGGAGTGAAATTCTCTTCCGTAGTAAGGTTTTTCTTGAACTGCTCCGCCCACTGGCTCTTGAAGTAAAGGGCATTGAGGGCATAGGCCAGCATATCCGGGGTTACCTCGTCCAATACCTTGGGGATCAGGCCGTTGGTATTTTTGCTGCACCAGCCGTTTATGGCATCGGTGGTCGCCTGGGAGTTGCTGAAGTCAAGGTTTTGTACGTAGGCCGAGTAGTAATTGGTTATATTGGCCGTGTAGGTGTCCAGGATGGGGCAGGTGTTGTTCGCCACAAAGGCGTTTGCAATCTTGAGGGTGGTTTTCCTGTCGAGCGAAGGCAACTGGGCCATCATTGCCTTGCAGAATTCGTTGACGGCCGGGAGTTCGTCCTTGCCATATCCCAGGACATTGAAAATCTGGTCAGCGGTCTGCCCTTTGGCACCGTTGACAACCATTCCAAGCAGGAACTGCATGCTCAGGGGAGAGATGATGAAATCCCCGTCCGAAGCCTTGTTGACCTGCTCCAGGAAATTGAAACTGAACGAATTGCCTTTTTGGATGAATTCTGCTGAGCGGGTTGTGAGATCTACCGTCTTGAGGGGATTGTCTTGGTCGGGATCTTTCTGGCAGCCGGATGCGGCAACTGCTGCAGCCAGTGCGATCGCAAGGGTTAAAATCCGTTTCATGGCTCTGATTTTTAAGAATAAACCACTTGTTAAATCCGGTTTTCCGGGAATCTTGCACGGTTATCTGGAAAGAATGTCATATTCTCCGTATTCGCAACCGATATTCGTAGCGTGTATACGGTCCACGAGGCGCCCCTTGTTGTCATACAGGGTTATTGTCCCTTCACCGTTTCCGCCGTTCCACAGGCGGTTATGGCGCTTCCGGCCGTCCGGAGCCTCATAGTTCACCAGGAGCATGTCCTTTTTCCGGCAGGTTATATCGGTGACCATCCTTCCCGATGTGGATTCTTGTTCCACGTGCCAGATGACCTGCAGCGGCGTCTCCCGGCATTCGAAACCGGTACGGACAAAGGTCCAGAACTTTGAAAAATTGAATTCGAAGGCCTTCCCTTCGTACCAGAAGGCCGAGAGAAGCTTTCTCTTCAGGGCCACAGGACCGATTTTTGGGCAGCCTCCACCAATATCGAATACGCTGTTATTGAGCTTCTTCCCGGTGATTTCGCTGGTGAGGTTGTTGGACGACAGCCAAACCCATGGCGAGGTAAAATCCTTACCCCAGTTCTTGTCGGCGTACCCATAGCAGTCACCGGGCCTGACCAGATACCTGGTCCCGTTCCAGTATACTTCGCCCTCATACATGGTTTTCATCCCCTCGGCGTGCCAGAACATCTGGAACAGCTGCATCTTACGGAACAGCTTTCCTGCTCCGAATCCGACGTTGAAGGGGATGTCCTTGAAGATAGAGAGGTTCCAGGACATTTCCCCGTCGGAGCACATCCATTCGGGATGTCTGGCGGAGCCCTGTACTCTGACCTTCCCACGGGTGGATGTTTCATCCAGGTAACAGTCTCCGGCAGATATTGAGAATGGCGAACCCCAATCCATGTTGACTTCCTTCCATCCGAAGAACCGATGCAGTTGGGCGGCATCTTCTCCCCAGCTTCCTGCCTTCACCATAAGGTAAGACGGTTTCCCCGGCTTCCCCGGGACCTGCCCGAATACTGGTCCGTCTTCAGCCAGGGCGGGATTGCACAGGAAGAACTCTATGAAAAAAGCGCGTGGCTCTCCGGTTTGTGCATTGTATCCGGTGAATGAATGCCACCACCAGTCATATCCTTTCTTTGACTGGCCGCCAAACAGCTGGCATGCGTCCCGTGATATGTCGTGTTTGTTAAAACTCATTGATTGTCAGATTGTTCATTATTGTTCGGGTGCCGTAAACCGGACTTCCAGTCCGTCTTCCCGAGCCTGTTTCCTGATGGGAGCCGGGATCTTGGCCTCCAGTGCTTCCGCTCCGGCTGCCATCAGCGACGCTGCGCTCACTCCGATGAATGTCCTTCTGTCCATATTCTATCTGTTCTTTGAATCCATGCAGATTGTTACGGGACCGTCGTTTACCAGCGCCACCTTCATGTCGGCCCCGAATTCACCGGTCCCGACCCTTTTGCCGGTTGCGGCTGAAAGCCGTTCGCAGAAAAGTTCATACAGCGGGATGGCCGTCTGGTGTCCGGCTGCTCCGACATATGAGGGCCGGTTTCCCTTCTTTGTGGATGCCATCAGGGTGAACTGGCTGACTACTATGATGTTACCTCCTATATCGATGACGCTGAGATTCATCACTCCTTCATCGTCGTCGAATATCCTTAGGGCAGAAATCTTCCTTACCAGGTAGTCGACATCGGTCTGGTCGTCATCGGGGGAGATTCCCAGAAGAACCAGCAGGCCCTGGCCGATACTGGAGACCATTGTACCGCTGATGGTTACAGATGCTGATGAAACTCTTTGAATAACGGCTCGCATAATGCAAATATACATAAAACCGGGCGTATTTCCGGATTTTTATGTAAGTTTGTGGGTTGACCGTTAACCATTTACCTATGACCGTCACTGTCAAGCCTTTCGGGGAGCTTACCGCTTCGGAGGTATACGAGATTTTGAAGGCCCGATGCGACATCTTCACGGTGGAGCAGCATATCTGTTATCCGGATATGGACGATATCGATTACGATGCCATCCATGTTTTCTGCGCCGATGAAAGGGGTGTGGTCCAGGCTTACCTGCGGCTTTACACCGAAGGTGCTGATCAAGGGACCGTGCATATCGGCAGGGTCCTTACCCGGGATCACGGGATGGGGCTTGGAAGGGTCGTCATGGAGGAAGGCATCCGGGTCGCCTTCGGACGTATGGGAGCCGCGAGTATCCTGCTGCATTCGCAGGAGTATTGCATCGGATTCTATGAGAAGTTAGGTTTCCGGGTGGTTTCCGATGTCTTTATTGAGGCGGAAATACCTCATGTTGAAATGATTATGGACCGTATTTAAAATGATTCAAGGAATGAAAGCACTGGTAATCGGAGCGACCGGAGCGGTGGGAAAGGATCTGGTGGGCATGCTCCTGGGTGACGACTCCTTCGGGAGTGTCACCGTATTTGTCCGACGCCCGCTTGGTTTTGATAATCCAAAGCTTACCGTCCATGTGGTGGATTTTAACCGTCCTGATGACTGGAAGCACCTTGTTGAAGGCGATGTGCTGTTCTCCTGCCTTGGGACCACCATCAAGGCTGCCGGCAGCCAGGAAGAGCAGTGGAAGGTGGATTATACCTATCAGTACGATGCTGCGAGGGCAGCGCGCGAAAACGGCGTCAGGACCTATGTGCTTGTCTCCGCCGTGAATGCTTCCCCGGATTCCAAGTTCTTCTATAACAGAATGAAAGGGCAGCTGGATGAAGCTGTCAAGGCACTCGGCTTTCCCGGCTGTTTCATCCTTCAGCCGCCGTCGCTGATCCGGAAGGGGAGCGACCGGTTGGGGGAGAAGGCGGGAGTCGCCGTCCTCAAGGCATTCAATTCGGTGGGGCTCATGCGCGCTTACAGGCCTATGCCCACGGAGGCCGTTGCCGCTGCTATGATCCGGCTCGCCAAAAGCGGCCGTGAAGCAACGGAAACAATTGTGTCACAAGATATTCTGAATCCGGATCCTACTTGCCTTTCGGGGCCAGGTAGGAGTTGATGAAGTCCAAGCGGGCGGTTTGGACTTTCTCCACCCAGGCTTCGCGATAGCGTCCTTCGGGTTCGGGATGGGGACGGTAGGGATAGGTAAGTATGTGTTTCTCAGAGCATTTCAGGGCCTTGTTGTAGCCCGAGAACACGCAGGATGCGGGGCACGTGGAATCAATCAGTCCGGCCTCGACCCAGAGCTTTCCCTTGAAGTTCCTGATAAGGTTGGCCCCGTCGTAGTATGGGACGATATCCCTGGCGCTCTCAGGCTGCTTCCCCATGGTATAGAACCAGGCTTTGTTATGCCCGGCCAACTCTCCGCCCATGTCCATCATGGCAGGCACAAGAAGCACTGCGGCACCTACCCTCTTATCCAGGCCGGCAATAGCCGCGCTCTGCGCTCCTCCCTGGCTGGAACCGAATACCATCACCCTCTTTCCGTCCCATGCGGGATCCTTCACAAGATAGTCCAGAGCCCTTACGGTGCGTAGGAACATGCTCCTGAAATAGAATGATTCATGGTCGGTTACGGCCCTTTTAGAATAATCTTTGAGGGGGCCTGTCTCGAGTGAATCATAATATGACTGGGGACGGTCATTATCCATGCCGTGGGCATTCAGGTCAAGGGCGATGGCACCGCCTCCCATCCTGGCATACCGGAGGGCAGTCTTTATGCTGGAGCGCTTGCTTGGTCCTGCAACGCCGGCGCCATGGAGGAACATCACTATGGGAAGGGACTTCTTTACGGCATTGACGGGCCTGACCAGGTATCCGGAGCAGGGTATTGAATCTATGCTGTTTACCCTTATTTCAAAGCATTCGTATCCATCGGCCCCTTTCTCATGTATCGCAACCGGCTTGGCGCTGGATACCATGGGTACGCTTCTGAGAGCCTTTATCTGCTTCTTCCAGAACTTCTTCATGTCCCTGGGGTAGGGAAAGCCCGGTTCAAAACCCTCGGCATCCACTATGAATCCCACGGAAGTCATGTCCTTGGGGCTGTTCTCAGGCGCAACGTTCACGTAGACCAGGGTGGGGGCGTCATAACTGGCACTGAAAACTGTTCCGGAAACGGCCTTGACCACCTCGGCCGAGGCTTTCTTCCCGTTCTCGATCACATTCACAACCACGTTCCCCGTGAATCCCGGGGCATATTCGGCGGTTACCGATACGGTCTCGCCCTTGGCATAGCGACCGTCAAAACGGTCCAGCTTAAGGTCGATGGATTCGTTATAGCCCCTTGAACGCTGGGCAATGGCGGAAAAGCCCGCAAGCAGCAGGCAAAGCATTAAAACAATCCGTTTCATGGCTATCTGGGCAGGATTTCCACTTTAAGTTTGGAATAGGCTTCCTCGGCTTTTGCACGGGCGTTCTCAACGCTGTCGGCAGTTGCCAGGATCACCCCGTAGCGGCGGTGTCCGCGGACCTCGGGCTTTCCGAAGAGGCGGATCTGTACGCCTTTCATTGCAAGGATGTCCTCAAGGCCGGAGAATACCACCTTATCGGTGTCGCCCTCTACCACGATTGCCTTGGATGCACTGGGGCCGAAGAGGCGGATTTCAGGGATTGGAAGTCCCAGGACGGCCCTGGCATGCAGGGCGAACTCGGAGAGGTCCTGCGATATCATGGTAACCATGCCGGTGTCATGAGGACGGGGAGAGACCTCGCTGAAGAGTACATCGTCGCCGCAGACGAACATCTCCACGCCGAATATTCCCCAGCCTCCAAGGGCCCCGGTTATGGTCCTGGCTATGTTCCTGGCCTTTTCGATGGCCACTTCCGACATCGCCTGGGGCTGCCAGGACTCGCGGTAGTCGCCGTCGACCTGGTGATGCCCGATCGGCTCCAGGGTGGTGGTTCCGTCGCGGTGACGCACGGTCAGCATGGTTATCTCGTAGTCGAACCTGATGAAGCCTTCAACGATTACGCGGCCGGCACCGGCACGTCCGCCTTCCTGCGATATCTTCCAGGCCTTCTCAACGTCGTCGCGGGTCTTTACGAGGCTCTGGCCGTGGCCGGAGGAACTCATTATGGGCTTCACTACGCAGGGGATTCCGATTTCCTCTACTGCGGCGAGGAAGGAATCGTGATCGTCGGCAAAGCGGTAGGGGGCGGTGGGAAGGCCCAGTTCCTCGGCAGCGAGGCGGCGTATGCCCTCACGGTTCATGGTGAGGAAAGTGGCCTTGGCGGTGGGAATGACATTGTATCCTTCCTTCTCAAGTTTCAGGAGTTCGGGAGTGGCGATGGCCTCCACTTCCGGAATGATATAATCCGGCTTTTCCGTCTCTATCAAGGAGCGGAGAGCCACCGGATCCAGCATGTCCAATACATGGAAACGATGGGCGATCTGCATCGCGGGAGCGTTTGAATAGCGGTCTGCGGCAATTACTTCCACACCGAACCTCTGGAGTTCGATGGCTATTTCCTTGCCGAGTTCGCCCGAACCCAGAAGAAGCGCTTTCTTTGAAACTGTGGTGAGAGGGGAACCGATACGGAGCATGATATAAAAATTTAAAGGGTTAATTTTCCTGTTTTTCCGCTTCTTTTTTCTTCTGCGGATTCACGAGCCGCTGCTGCCATCTTTCGCGCGCGTACTGCTGCATGTCTGAAACCACGTCGTTCTCGTCGATTATCTCCGAGCCCAGCAGGGTTTCCAATATGTCCTCAAAGGTAAGGATGCCCTCGAAGCAGCCGTATTCGTCTATTATACAGCAGATCTGCTCGTTCTTCTCCCGCATCCTGTCCCAGATCTCGCCAAGAGGGGTCTCCTCGTTGAAAAGCTCGATGTCGCGGCGGATGCTGCCCAGCTTGCGGTCGAACTTGTCGTCGGCCAGGAGCTGCAGGGCGTCGGTGCGGAGGATATATCCGGTAATGTATTCGTCGGATTCGGCGTATACCGGTATGCGGCTGTGGTGCAGGTAGTCGTCCTTCTTGTAGAAGGCCTTCATGGTCATTGACTCGGGGGCGATTGCACAGACGACCCTCGGTGTCATGGCCTCATAGGCCTTCATGTCGTCCATCTTTATCAGGTTCTGGATGACTGTATTCTCGTCCTCGTCAAGGACTTCCTCCTCCTCGGCCACGTTGGCCATTGCCGACACCTCCTCGCGGCTGACCGCCGTCTCCGCCTCCTTGGGAGAAATCCAGCGGCTCAGCGCCTCTATCACGATCACCACCGGATACATTATCACTATCAGTGCGCTGAGCATTGCGGTGGTGAAGCCCATCAGGCTCTTCCAATGCGTGGTGCCCAGCGTCTTGGGAATGATCTCCGCAAATATGAGGATCAGGATTGTGGTTATAGCCGAGATGAGCCCGAACCATTCGGATCCGAACACTATCGTGGCCTGACGGCCTACTCCGGCGGCGCCGATGGTGTTGGCTATGGTATTAAGCGAAAGGATGGCGGCTATGGGCCTGGAGGACTCCTGCTTGAATCTCTTGAACTTGACGGCCGGGTGGTATCCCTCGTCCTCCTTCATGGTTATGAAAGAGAGGGGAGTGGACATGAGCACCGATTCCAGTACAGAGCACAGGAAGGAGATGCACACGGCTCCCAGGAGGAATAACAGAAGAAGACCCATATCAGTCTGCAAAGATAGGAACAGTACGCCAAATTTGCAACCGGGTTGCAGAAAATCGGAGATACCTTTGCAAAGTAATTCAAACTGAATCAGCATGGATCGCGAAAATAGGAACAAACTGATAAAGATAGCCGCTTCGGCAGTGCTCCTCGCAGTGGCTGTGATTATTGAGAAGACTCTGGACCTCAGGACCTGGCAGCTTCTCCTGATATATCTCGTACCCTATCTTCTGGCCGGGTATGAAACTCTCGGTGAGGCTGTTGAAAGCCTCCTGGAGGGCGAACCCCTTGACGAAGACTTCCTCATGAGCGTTGCCACCATTGGGGCGCTGGCGATAGGATTCCTGCCCGGGGCCCGGACCCAGTTCCCCGAGGCGGTTTTTGTGATGCTGTTCTTCCAGGTGGGGGAACTGTTCGAGGAACTCTCCGAGGAGCGCAGCCGGCGCTCGATATCGCACCTGATGGACATCCGCCCCGATACGGCCGAAGTTGAGAGGAACGGCTCCATAATCACGGTCTCACCCGACGAAGTATCTGTGGGTGAGATAGTTGTGGTGAAGCCTGGCGGCAAGGTCCCTATGGACGGAACGGTATATGAAGGCAGGTCCTCGCTCAATACTGTGGCCCTTACCGGCGAGAGCCTCCCGAGGGATGTTGAAGAGGGCGATGCTGTCTTCTCGGGGTGCATAAACACTTCAGGACTGCTCAAGGTCAGGGTAACCCGTCCCTTTGGGGAATCCACGGCATCCAGGATACTTGACCTGGTGGAGAACGCATCGGAGAACAAGTCCCGCAGCGAGAAATTCATAACCCGGTTCGCCAGGATATATACTCCCGTGGTAGTGGGACTTGCCGTGTTCCTGGCAGTGGTCCCGCCCCTTTTCTCCGGTGCCTTTGGGACGGCTTTCCCCATATGGCTGTACAGGGCTCTGACCTTCCTGATAGTATCATGTCCGTGCGCGCTCGTCATTTCGGTGCCCCTGGCGTTCTTTGCCGGGATTGGAGGCGCCTCCCGCAAGGGCATACTGGTAAAGGGCGGCAGTTTCCTGGAAACCCTTGCAAAGACCGGAACGGTGATGTTCGACAAGACCGGAACCCTTACCCACGGGGTGTTCGAGGTTACGGCAGTACATCCGGAAACGCTTGACGCCCACGAGCTTCTGCATCTTGCAGCCCATGTCGAGAGGCATTCCACGCACCCGGTTGCTGTATCGCTGAAGAACGCCTTCCCCGGGGAAGACGACGGCTGTACCGTCACCGGCATAGAGGAGATTGCAGGGAAAGGCGCCAGGGCCGAGGTCAACGGCAAGACTGTATTTGTGGGCAATTCCACCCTGATGGACGAGGTGGGCGCCGCCTGGAAACCCTGTACCCACACCGGGACAATTGTGCATGTTTCTCTTGGAGATGAATATGCCGGGCATATAGTGGTGTCGGACCGGGTAAAGGAGAACGCTGCCGCGGCGATATCGTCACTTCGCGGACTTGGCGTGGAAAAGACCGTAATGCTTACCGGCGACAATCCCGAAGTGGCCGCGGAAGTGGCTGCAGCAGTGGGAGTTGACGAATTCCATGCATCGCTCCTTCCTCAGGACAAGGTGGAGATGGTGGACAGGATGCGCGGTCAGGGTACGGTTGCATTCGTGGGCGACGGAATCAACGACGCCCCGGTCCTTTCCAGGGCCGACGTGGGAATAGCGATGGGCGCCCTTGGCTCCGATGCGGCGATTGAGGCGGCCGACGTCGTCCTGATGGACGATTCCCTCGGAAAGATCGCCGACGCGGTGAGGATTGCGAGGAAAACCCTCGGCATCGCCGGGGCGAATACATGCTTTGCGATTGGCGTGAAGGTTATCGTGCTTGTGCTCGCTGCCCTCGGATATGCACCCATGTGGCTTGCGGTGTTCGCCGACGTGGGAGTCACCGTACTCGCCGTGCTGAATTCAATGCGCGCGCTGAAGGCCTGACCGGTTGCATTCAGGGCAGATTCCCTTGATCATGAAATTGGCGCTCTCCGGGGAGAATCCTCCGGGGAGCGTTACTTTAGGTACCGGTATCTCTTCCAGGCAGTAGGTCCTATGGCAGATGGTGCAGTAGAAATGGGCATGCAGGTCATCGTCGGCTTCCGGTGCATGGCTGTGGCAGAGTTCGTACCTGGCGCCGTCGCTTCCGTCTTCCATCACATGTACAAGGTGCGAGTCCTTGAACAGTGACAAGGTCCTGAATACAACCGACTTGTCCACGGTCTCAAGGAGGGTTTCCAATTCCGTCATGGAAAGGGGTCTTCCGGCCCTGGAAAGGGCCGTGGCTATCATTATCCGGTTAGCCGTGGGGCGGATACCGTGTTCCTGAAGCAGCCCGGCAACCGATGAGTTTCCATTAATTCCGTCCATCGGATGCAAAATTAAAATAATTTCCTATATTTGAAAACTAACAGTATAAAAACAACCTGGACAGGCTGTTTTAAACGATTAAAACCATGGCCGACGAAAAGATAATATTCTCCATGAACGGGGTGGGAAAGATCCTTCCCCACAATAACAAAGTCATACTCAAGGACATATACCTGTCGTTCTTCTATGGTGCGAAAATCGGAATAATCGGCCTTAACGGGTCGGGAAAGTCCACTTTGCTGAAGATCATAGCCGGTGTGGAGAAGTCCTACCGAGGAGAGGTTGTCTGGGCTCCCGGATACAGCGTAGGTTATCTTGAGCAGGAGCCTCAGATGGATCCGGACAAGACAGTGATAGAGGTCGTCAAGGAAGGGGTTCAGGAGGTGGTCGACCTTATGGACGAGTACAACAGGGTGTCCATGAAGTTCATGGAACCCATGTCGGACGAGGAGATGGCCGTCCTGATAGAGTACCAGGGGGAACTTACGGAAAAGATCGACCATGCCGACGGGTGGGAACTGGATTCAAAGCTGGAAAGGGCCATGGACGCCCTCCAGAGCCCTCCGCCAGATGCCCCTGTGACGAACCTGTCGGGAGGTGAGAGAAGGAGGGTGGCGCTGTGCAGGCTGCTTCTTCGCCAGCCCGACGTCCTGCTCCTGGACGAGCCCACCAACCATCTGGACACAGAGAGCATACAGTGGCTGGAAGCTCACCTCAGGCAGTATAAAGGCACCGTGATAGCCGTTACCCATGACAGTTATTTCCTGGACAACGTAGCCGGATGGATCCTCGAACTGGACAGGGGAGAGGGAATCCCCTGGAAGGGGAACTACAGTTCATGGCTGGAGCAGAAGGCCCGCCGCCTGGAAGTGGAGGAGAAGCAGGAATCCAGGCGGAGGAAAACCCTCCAGAGGGAACTGGAATGGGTCAGGATGGCCCCCAAGGCCCGTCAGGCCAAGCAGAAGGCCCGTCTTGGAGCCTACGAGAAACTTGCATCGGCCGATGCCCGGCAGAAGGAATCCGACCTTGAGATATACATTCCCAACGGGCCGCACCTCGGCAACAAGGTCATTGAATTCCACGACGTATCAAAGGCTTACGGCAACAGGCTACTGTTCGAGCATCTCTACTTCGTGCTGCCTCCGGCCGGAATCGTCGGTGTCATAGGACCGAACGGGGCCGGCAAGACAACCCTCTTCAGGCTGATAATGGGTATGGAAAAGCCCGATACCGGAAGCATCGAGATAGGGGAGACGGTGAAGATTTCATACGTCGACCAGCAGCACCGGAGCATCGATCCCGACCTGACCGTATACCAGACCATAGCCGGCAATTCGGAATGGGTGAGGCTGGGCGGCAGGGATATCAACGCAAGGGCCTGGGTGTCGCGCTTCAACTTCAGCGGGGCGGACCAGGAAAAGCTCTGCGGAATCCTTTCAGGCGGCGAGCGGAACCGACTCCACCTGGCCCTCACATTGAAGGACGAAGGCAATGTCCTCCTTCTGGACGAGCCCACCAATGACGTGGATGTCAATACTATACGCGCCCTGGAAGACGGCCTGGACGGCTTTGCCGGATGTGCCGTGGTGGTGAGTCATGATCGCTGGTTCCTGGACAGGATCGCCACCCATATCCTGGCTTTCGAGGGTGAGGGGAAAGTGGTGTTCTTTGAAGGCAACTATGCCGAGTATGAGGAGAACCGGAAGATGCGCATGGGTGACACCGAACCAAAACGCTTCAAGTACAAAAAACTCATGGAATAATGAAACTGCCGGAGCACATAAGGAACCGGATAAGGGAACTCTCTTCCATCAGGGGGAACATAGACAAGCATGCGGCCGACAAGATCATCCGCAGCAATGTGTATTTCCGCGGCCCCACGGTATGGATCCTGGCTTTCTCCATAGTCATTGCGTCTGTGGGCCTGAACGTGAATTCCACGGCAGTGATTATCGGTGCAATGCTCATCTCGCCACTCATGGGACCCATCATAGGGATTGGCCTTGCAACCGGGACAAACGATATCGACCTGTTCCGTGATTCCGCATGGAACCTGCTGATAATGGTGGGGATAAGCCTTCTTGCTTCAACCCTTTATTTCATGCTGTCGCCCCTTTCGCTGGCAAATCCCACTGAACTGGAGGCCAGGACAACACCCTCCATTTTCGATGTACTGATCGCCCTCTTCGGCGGGGCGGCGGGCATTTTGGAACTTACGCGGAAAGAAAAGGGGACAGTACTCTCGGGAGTTGCAATCGCCACCGCGCTGATGCCGCCCCTGTGTACGGCCGGATACGGTCTTTCAAGGCTCAACATGCACTTTTTCCTGGGGGCGATGGGGCTCTTCCTGATCAATACCGTCTTCATAGCCTTCGCATCGTTCGTGGGCGTGAAACTCATGGGATTCAAGGACAAGGCCTACCTTGATGCCGGCAGGCAGGTCAGGATGAGGCGGATAATCCTCTGCATTCTCCTGGCGGTGATGATTCCCAGTCTCCTTACGGCTTTCCAAATTGTAAAGAGGAATAATTTCGAGATCGATGCCAGGGCGTATGTAGTGGCCTCGAGGTCGCTGTCAAAAGCGTATATCTACGACCACAAGATCGATTCCCGCAAGCGCTCTGTGGAAATCCACTATGCCGGGGATCCGCTTACCGATTCACAGAAGGAGATGCTGATGATAAGGGCGTCGGAGTATGGGATTCCCGTGAAAAACCTGAAAATAGGCAACATAAGCCTGAAGGATGTGGACCTCGGAGAGAGGATTTCGTCCATGCACGAAAGGGAGGAAGCCCGGTTCGCGACGCAGGAAGCCGAGATAATGATGCTCCGCAGCTCCCTGGATTCGCTCCGGAAGATGGTGGAAAATATCACCCCTGCTGTGCAGGATACGTTATAAATGCATAAATTTGCATTATGGTCAATATTTACTGTCTGAATACCGGCTCCTCGATGACATTCGAGGAGGGTACCATGCTTTTGGAGGTTGCCAAGGGATTCGGGATACGGAATCCCTATCCTTTCCTGGCGGCAAAGGTGAACAACGTCACTGAAGGGCTCAAGTACCGCGTCTACAACAGCAAGGACGTGGAATTCCTGGACTATACCTCATATATCGGCAGGGGAACCTACTGCCGGTCGCTGTGCTTCCTGGTGTGCAAGGCCGCCAGGGACCTTTTCCCCGACAGCATTCTCCGCCTCAGGAGGCCTGTGTCCAAAGGATACTTCTGCGACCTTTCAAAGGCCGACGGCACGCCCCTGGAAGAGGAGGATGTCAGGAAGATCGAGGTGCGGATGAGGGAGCTGGTGGCGGCCGACATTGAATTCCACCGCCACGAGGGCCGCCTGGAAGACGTTTTGAAACTGTTCCGGAAGTACCGCTACGCAGACAAGGTGAAACTGTTCGAATCGTCAGGCAGCGTCTATGTGAACTATTACACCCTGGACGGTACAGTCGACTATTTCTACGATGCACTCGTCCCCAGCACCGGATACCTCAAGGTCTGGAGCCTCGGCAAATACCGTCACGGAATGCTCCTGAGGGTCCCTGACCGTCACCAGCCGGATGAACTGGCACCGTTCTTCGAGCAGCCCAAGACGTTTGAAGTGTTCCTCGAGAGCGAGAGGTGGAACAAGATAATGAGGCTCGGAAACGTGGGCGACGTGAACAAGGCCTGCCTGGGAGGTGCCGCCCGCGAGCTCATCCAGGTCTCTGAAGCCCTCCAGGAGAAGAAGATCGTCCAGATAGCCGAAGACATATACAATAGATACCATGCCCAGGACAATCCGGTGAGGATAGTACTTATAACAGGACCTTCAAGCAGCGGAAAGACAACCGTCTGCCGCAAGCTGAGGATCCAGCTCATGGCCTGCGGACTCAGGCCGGTGTTCTTCTCCACCGACGACTATTTCGTGAACAGGGAAGACACCCCCAGGTTCCCCGACGGAAGCTTCGATTTTGACGGTTTCGATACCGTTGACCATGCCTACCTGGAGAAGGACGTGCTCAGATACCTTGCCGGGGAAGAGGTGGAACTTCCTGAATACAACTTTGTTACGGGCTTGAGGGAGTTCAATGGGAAGAAGATCCGCCAAACTCCCGGGACCATCCTGCTTATAGAGGGGATCCATGCCCTGAATCCCGGCCTGCTGCCTTCGGTGGACCCCATGCTCCAGTACAGGATTTTCATCAACACCATCACCAGCATATCGCTGGACAACCACAACTGCATACCAACCAGCGACAACCGTCTTCTGAGGCGCATAGTCAGGGATTTCAACAAGGGCGCTTTCACCGCCTGCGAGACGATCCGCCAGTGGCCCAATGTCCGCCGTGCCGAGGTTAAGTGGATCTATCCCTATCAGGAGAGTGCCGACGCCATGTTCAATTCGGCCTATCTGGTTGAGTTCGCGGTACTCAGGAACCATGCCGAGCGCATCCTCGCAACCGTTCCCAAGAACGTTCCGGAATATTCCGAGGCCGACCGCCTCCTGAAGTTCCTGTCGTATTTCACGCCGGTTTCCGACAAAGAAATACCGCCGACTTCACTCCTGAGGGAATTCGTCGGCGGCAGCGGTTTCTAGGATTTGAATCCGGTTACTTGAGGGTGAACCTGGCCTCCGCCCTTATATCCTTGGAAGAAGAGCCTGCAAGCAGGGTATATTCTCCGGGATCGGATACCCATGAATGGGAGTCGGCGTCAAAGCGGCGCAGTTCCGATGCGGGTATATCAAGGGTAACCCTGGAGGTTTCACCGGCTTTAAGGAACACTTTCCGGAACGCCTTCAGTTCTATCTTGCTCCTGCCTGCTGCGACTTCCGGTGCGGCCACGTACAGCTGCACGACTTCCGCTCCGTCAACGGCACCGGTGTTGGTGACATTCACGCTGAATCTGACCGTTCCGCCCTCGGAAACCTTGCCGGAGGCCTTTGCACCGCCATATTCGAACGTAGTATAGCTCAGGCCGTGGCCGAAGGGGAACTGAGGTTCTATGCCCTTTGTCGCAAACCAGCGGTAACCCACAAGGATACCTTCGTCGTAGTATTCATCCCAGTAGGGCTTGTCGGGCGACTTGATTCCGGGGTACTGGCGTTCGGTCTTGAGCGGACCGTCGGCCAGGCAGACAGGAACCGTGAAAGGAAGCTTCCCGGAAGGGTTGACGGCCCCGGTGAGGACGTCGGCAAGGGCATGGCCGGACTCGGAACCGCCGTACCAGCCCTGAACTATTGCCCCGGCCTTGCCGGCCCACGGCATGGCTACGGGCGATCCGGAGATATTGACGGCAACCAGTGGAATTCCGGTTTCAGAGAGAGCCTCTATGACCTTGTCCTGGCCGTAGGGGAGGACGATGTCGGAACGGTCGGTACCCTCGTTGTCCTGGCCGTCGCTCTTGTTCAGACCGCCAACGAAAACTATGCAGGAAGCGCCCTCGGCCGCCTTCACGGCATCGGCGATGAGCTGCTCGGGGCTTCGGGATTCGCTGAGGTCCTGGCCGGTGGAAACACTGTTGTATGAAGAACTTACGTCACCCACATAACCTCTTTCCCATACAACTTCGGCCTTGCCGGCAAAGGCGTCCTGCAGGCCCTCCAAGGGTGTCACCTCCACTCTTGTCTTGAGGCTGGAACTGCCTCCGCCCACCACCATTTTCTTGACGGCATTCTCGCCCACGACGAGCAGTTTTCCACCCTGGGGTATATTGAGCGGCAGGGCACCGTCGTTCTTGAGGAGAACAGTACCTTCCGCTGCTATCTTCCTGGCTGCGGCGTAGTGCTCGGGGCAGACGAACCTTCCGTAATGGGGCTCGGGGCTCATCCTGGTGCGGAATATCAGCCTCAGTATACGGCTGACCTTGTCGTCCAGTTCCGTGGTTCCGAACTTGCCCGATTTGAGACTTGCGAGATATGGTTTGGCAAGATGGTAGTTGTCGTACTTGTCGCTGGGGGCGCCGCTGAGGCCGTTGGTCCAGGTGCCGAATTCCATATCCAGGCCGTTGGTGACGGCCTCGTCGTCGTCGCGGCAGCCGCCCCAGTCGCTTACCACCACGCCGTCAAAGCCCCATTCTCCCTTGAGTATGTCGCAAAGCAGCTTCTTGTTGTGACAGTTGTACTGGCCGTTGTAGAGGTTGTACGAACCCATTATGGCCCATGCTCCGCCTTTCTGGACAGCGGCCTTGAATGCGGGAAGGTAGATCTCATACAGCGTCCTGTCGTCCACGTTGGAGCTTGTGGAGGTACGGCGGACCTCCTGGTTGTTCACCGCAAAGTGCTTCACGCAGGCCGCCACACCGTTCTCCTGGACGCCCTTTACATAGGGGACAACCATTTCTCCGGCGAGGAAGGGATCTTCACCCAGATACTCGAAATTGCGGCCGTTAAGCGGTGTCCTGCAGATGTTTACGCCCGGGCCCAGGAGGATGTCCTTGCCACGGTAACGGGCCTCTTCACCGATGCTGCGGCCATACAGGAGGGCGAGTTCCCTGTCCCATGTCGCAGCAAGGCACGAAAGGGCCGGGAAGGCGGTGCAGGAGTCGTTGGTCCAGCCGGCCTGGTCCCATTCGTCCCAAAGGACCTCCGGGCGGATTCCGTGGGGGCCGTCGGTACACCAGACTTCAGGGATACCTAGCCTCTGTACCCCCGGTGAACTGAATTTTGACTGGGCATGGAGCATTGCGACCTTTTCTTCAAGGGTCATCCTGGAGAGGGCGTCCTCCACTCTCAGCTCGATGTCGGCGGAGGGATCAAGATAAGCGGGCACACCGGATTTACCCGGCGTGCATGCTGCTGCGGCTACGCACAGCAGTGCCAGGGCAAGACGTTTCATCGCGGTATTATTCCGCAGGTGAGAAATCTTCCTTGCCTACTCCGCAATAGGGGCAGGTCCAGCTATCGGGAATGGCCTCGAAAGGAGTTCCGGGAGCGATTCCGTTATCCGGATCGCCGACTGCGGGGTCATACTCGTAACCGCAGATGTTGCATACGTACTTTTGCATGATTCTGGTTTCTTAATTGTACAATTTCCCAAATATAGGAAATAACATTCTTATTTCAGAATATTTTCAAGCAGTTTGCGATGGCGGCCGGGAACTATTATATGATGGTTGCCGATCGGATGGGACAGGAAGTATCCGGCAGGGGCCGGCTCCTGGGGTGAGGTGTCGAGCGTAACCCTTATCTGAGTGCGGCACAGGCCCGGTTCGGCCTGGTTTGCGGTAAGCGTCCCTTCAGCTATGAAGGCCCTGGACAGGTCGCCGGATACCTTGAAGACGGTTACAGGGCCCTCCGGGATATGCCCGCGTATACCCACCCCGATCCCGGATTCAAAGTGGGTGTCGAGTTCCACCGAGTCCACTATGTCAAATGGAACCGTGCAGTGCGCAAACAGGATTTCCTGAGTGGAAGTATCTATCCTTGAGGGATTTGCCATGAAACCGGTATGCCCGGTGGCAGCCTTGGCAATTGTCATTGAAAGAAGTGCGGGGACGTCACCTTCGCAGCCTGCGGGAATCCCCATGGCATTGAACAGTGCAAGAGACAGGCAGCCGGTGTTGCCGATGGACCCCAGCAGGTCGAAGCACCTGACGGTGAAGCCGTCCAGGGAGTATGAGGAGATGATCCTGCGGAATCCCTCATGGATTTTCATGGCACCTGGGACGGCTGCGGAGACCTTTGCCCCGGCCTTTTCCAATATTTCCGCTGAGAGGGGGAAGGGAAGGCCGTTCCCGGCCTCTGCACTGTCCACGGCAGCTTTCACTTCCTCCATCGGGACGTCCAGGAGTTCTATTCCGAACTTTGCCTTGACCGCCTCTGGATCAGCCGCGCTCGCAATGAGCCAGTCCGAGGGTTTTCCCATCACACCGAGCCTCATCCCATCCATTGACCTCCTGGCGGTTCCGGCCTTCAGCAAAAGCCCGATCCGGGAAGATACGGCATCGTTGCCGCCGTGGATGATTTCGCCTTCCAAACCCTTGAGTCTCAGGTATGAAAGGATTTCCATGGAGGCTGCCAGGGAATTGGATTTGCCGGATGTGAGGAGGTTGAATTTGCGGACGCCTCGCTTTACCAGCTCCGGGAACAGTTTCAGGAACAGTCCTTCCGTTCCACCGGTCCTTACGTAAATCAGATCAAGTGGACGCTGCCCGAACGTCGAGAAGTCCTTTCCGCAGAAATCGTAGCTGCCTCCGGGCAGGATTCCCCCGAGGAATCCGCTTGAAACCCTTTTCACGGAAAGCTCGTCGTGCAGGGCGGACGTCAGGGTGAAAACAGCAATATCCTTGGCCATATCCCTTATCTATTTCCTCACCGGGCGGACAGGGTCGCAGGTAAGGCCGATGCCAAGTTTATTGAAGGTCTTGCGGTCCACCTCGCTCAGCATCACGGTTGAATGGACCTGGGCTCCGAACAGTTTGGGAAGCTGTTCAATGGCCAGTTTGCAGTTCTCGTCGATAAGGCTCATCATGGAAATCGCCACCAGGACCTCGTCGGTGTGGAGGCGGGGATTGCGCCCGTGCAGATAGGTGACCTTGGTCTTCTGGATGGGCTCGATCATGGTCTGGGGGATGAGCTTGACGTTATGGGCGATTCCGCCGAGGTGTTTCAGCGCGTTGAGCAGAAGTGCCGAGCACGGCCCCAGGAGGGAACTGCCCTCGCCGGTAAGGATTGTGCCGTCGCAGAGCTCGATGGCAGCCGCATGGATACCGGAATTGTCGAACCTCTCCTTGGCCGCGACGGTGGGCCGGCGGTATGCCGCGGTGAGCTTGACCTTTTTCATCAGTAGTGCGATCTTGTTGATCTCGCTCTCGGTACCCTTGCCGTCGGCATACTTGCAAAGTGATGTGTAATAGCGCCTTATGATCTCCTGATAGGATGCCTCGCAGCATACTTCATCGTTGCAGATGCAGTACCCTGCCATGTTCACGCCCATATCGGT
>JAFRXI010000010.1 GCA_017437755.1 Bacteroidales bacterium | reverse complement strand
TTTTCATATATTTGTAAAAACAAGGATAATGGACAAGTTATTCAAAATCATGGTTGCCGTTTCAATGGCCACCGCAATTTCCGCCTGCGGCACAAGGGAAAAAGAGGGTGCGGAGGATTTCAAGTATCAGATAGACCAGTTTGCCGACCTCAAGGTCATGCGCTATACCATCCCCGGATGGGAGGACCTGACGCTGCAGCAGAAGGAGTACGCCTATCATCTGGCCGAGGCGGCAAAATACGGAAGGGACATCCTCTGGGACCAGAACTGCCGCTGGAACCTCCCTATACGGAAGGCGGTGGAAGCCATATTCCAGAACTACAAGGGCGACCGCGGTTCCGACAGCTTCGCCCAGTTCACCGTCTACGCCAAGCGGCTTTTCTTCTCCAACGGGATCCACCATCACTATGCCGAGGACAAGTTCTTCCCCGAGTGCGACAGGGAGTACTTTGCATCGCTGATGGCTGCTTCCGGTGTCCGGGACTCCGAGGCGCTGCTGGATGTGATATATGATAAGGAAAAGTACCTCCAGAGGCGTTCCACATCCAAGACCGGCGACATCGTAAGTCTCTCGTCGGTAAATTTTTACGAAGGTGTGACAAGGGAGGAGGTAGAGGCGTATTATGCCTCGCTGGCCGACCCTTCCGACCCCGAACCGGTGTCCTATGGCCTTAACACCAAGGTCGTGAAGGGCCCTGACGGAGCCGTGCACGAGGAGCCCTGGAAGGTGGGCGGGATCTATGGTCCTGCCCTGGAAAAGATCTGCGGGGAACTTGAGAAGGCCAAGGCTGTTGCCGAGAACGACATACAGGTCCGCGCAATCTCTCTTCTCCAGGAGTATTACCGTACCGGCGACCTGAGGATCTGGGACGAGTTCAACATCGAGTGGGTGAAGGACACCCTTGGAAAGGTTGATTTCATAAACGGGTTCGTTGAGGATTACAATGATCCCCTGGGCCGGAAAGGCTCCTGGGAAGGATATGTAAACATCAAGGATTCAGTAGCTTCCGCAAGGACGGAGATACTCAGCCGCGAGGCGCAGTGGTTTGAGGACCACTCGCCGGTGGACTCCAGGTTCCGCAAGAAGACCGTCAAGGGGATATCGGCCAAGGTGGTGAATGCCGTTTGCCTCGCCGGGGACAGCTATCCTTCAACCCCCATCGGTATCAACCTCCCCAATGCCGACTGGATAAGGAAGGAGCACGGTTCCAAGTCGGTGACCATCGCAAATATAACACATGCCTACGACTATGCGGCGCGGGAATTGCCCAGGAACGTCCTGGACGAATTCGCGTGGTCCGACGAGGAGAAGGCGCTCTACCGTGAGTGGGGCACCGTGGCCGACGAGATCCATACCGACCTTCACGAGTGCCTGGGACATGGCTCCGGACAGCTTCTTCCCGGGGTATCCTCAACGGCCATGGGGGAATACGCCTCAGCCCTGGAAGAAGCCAGGGCCGACCTTTTCGGACTCTATTACTGTGCCGATCCCAAGATGGTGGAACTTGGTATAATGCCTTCTCCAGAGGCTTATAAAGCCCAGTATTCCAATTATATACGCAACGGGATGATGGTTCAGTTCAACAGGGTTGAGCTTGGACGCCAGAACACCGAGGCGCATATGCAGAACCGTAAACTCATTGCCGAATGGTGCTATGAGCAGGGTGCCGCGGACAATGTGATAGAGAAGAAGGTGCGGGACGGGAAAACGTATTTCGTGGTAAATGATTACCAGGCCCTGAGGGGACTTTTCGGACGTCTGCTGGGTGAAATCCAGAGGATAAAGTCGGAAGGCGACTACAAGGCCGGAAAGGCACTGGTGGAGAAATATGCGGTCAACATCGACCCCGTGCTCCACAAGGAGGTGAAGGAACGTTACGACGCACTTGGACTAAAACCCTACGGAGGCTTTGTGAATCCCGATATCGTCCCTGTGGTCAAGAAGGGTAAAGTCGTTGATTACGATGTGGTTTACACTTCCGATTACCTGGGCCAGATGCTTTCCTACGGGAAGAAGTACTCCACTTTGTGATGGACAGGGTCCTGAAGGATTACAAATATTATCTTTCGCTTGAAAAGGGGCTCTCCGGCAATACGGTGGCTTCATACGTCTCCGATGTCGCGGCTTTCCTGGATCATTGCGGCCGCAGGCCTGAAGAAATTGAGGCCGCCGACGTCGAGGATTATCTCGTCGCCCTGGACGACGGACTTTCAAAACGGTCCCAGGCCAGGATGCTGAGCGGAATCCGCTCCTTCTTCACCTGGACGGTGATGGAGGGTATGCGCACTGAGAATCCCTGCGACGGAATAGCTTCGCCCAAACTTGGCCGATACCTCCCGGAAGTGCTTTCGGTAGAGGAAGTTACGGCTATAATAGAGGTGGTTGACACCTCCTCTCCGCAGGGTCTCAGGGACAGGGCAATCCTGGAAGTACTCTACGGCTGCGGCCTCAGGGTTTCGGAGGTCGTATCCCTTCGGATATCCATGGTATACCTCGACGAGGGGTTTGTCAAGGTGATCGGCAAGGGGAACAAGCAGCGGATCGTTCCCCTGGGGGAAGCGGCAGCGACGGCGGTTAGCGGCTATCTTGCCGGGGGACGGATTGACGGAGTTTCCGGTGAGTATTCCGACATCCTTTTCCTGAACCGTTACGGGAGGCCTCTCAGCCGGGTTTCGGTTTTCAACATGGTCAAGCGGTATGCGATGGCGGCGGGAGTCCAAAAGGAGATATCGCCCCATACCTTCCGTCATTCGTTTGCCACCCATCTGGTTGAGAACGGAGCCGACCTCAGGGCGGTCCAGGAAATGCTGGGGCATGAGAGCATCCTTACCACGGAGATCTATACCCACATGGATTCAAAGACCTGGCAGGGAGACATAAGGTCCCATCATCCAAGGCCTTAGGGAGCTTCGATGATGCACCTTGCGAGTTTGCGGGCGTCCTCCTCCGGAAGGATGCCCGCTTTCATAATGTTCCCGACCGTCCATTCCCGGGAGGGATTGTTGTCCCTGAAAAGGATTATACCCTTTGCCCCGTGGCGCCCGATGTACGGATGGGATGACAGCACGTCTTCAGGAGCGGTCCAAAGTGGGAAGGGCCTTGTCTTCCTCACCTCTACGAGGTCCTTAAGGGAATTGTACCTGTCCTCGCCGAAGTTCTTGATATCCAGTAGCTGCCACGTCCCGGAATAGCCTCCCAGCCTCTCCCGGAAAGAAACCATCGCCGATGCGAACCAGGGACCTATCCCGGGGAGGGCCTCGAAAGCAGCGGAGTCGGCCGAGTTGAGGTCAAGCCTTGGTATGGTAATCCATCTTTCAAGCCGCTCATAGACGGAATCGGCTACTACATAGGACTTTGCAAAGTCGGACTTGCGGCGGAACCGGCCTCCCTTTTTCCGGTAATTGTCTATGGCCTGGGCCTGACGGGGGGAGAACCCCAGCCGGACCAGGTCGTCGACCGACACGGTGTTGGGGTCGAACCGGAAACTCTCCACTTTCCGGGGGATGAACTTCCTTACAGCTTCCTTTGCTTCAGTGCTCCGCCGGGAACTCCTGCGGGGGATGTCCGGGGCGGGGGTGGCAGCCGCAGGGACATCCATGCTGTCGGCCCGGATGAAAACGGTGTCGGGCCGGGCTGCTGCGGCAACGGCATGCATCACTGCCGCCCTGTTTACAAAAAGGGCTGTCTGATAGCCTGTTACAAGGAATACAAGGGCGATTGCCCCGATGGCGAACGAGCCTTTCAGTCCGCCCCCGGTCTGTTCCGGGTCATTGCCCGCCTTGGGTGCGGGCCGTCTCAACATCTTCATACCTTCTCTTCTTTGACCCGCGCTCCCTCTCCGGGGCACCGGCTACAATTATTACTATTTCTCCTTTTGGTTCATTCTCCGTGAACCATGCGGCAAGTTCCCCGAGCGTTCCCCTGTGATGCTGCTCATGGATCTTGGAAATCTCCCTCGCTACCGAAGCCCTGCGGTCTGCACCCCAATGTTCCGCCATCTGGGTAAGTGTCTTTGCCAGGCGGTAGGGGGATTCGTAGAAGACCATCGTCCTCTTCTCCGTGGAGAGTTCCTCCAGGAGGGTCTGGCGTCCTTTCTTCACAGGAAGGAATCCTTCAAAGCAGAACCGGTCGCAGGGAAGTCCGGACGAAACCAGCGCCGGAATGCATGCAGTGGGACCGGGAAGTGTCTGAACCTCAATGCCTTCCTCGGCACAGGTCCTTACCAGGAGGAAGCCTGGGTCGGAGATTCCGGGAGTGCCGGCGTCGCTTACGAGCGCCACGTCCAGCCCTCCAACTATCCTGTCCTTCACGAGGGAAACCGTCTGGTGTTCGTTGAATTTGTGGTGCGATTTTAGGGGAACGTGGATGTCGTACTTCTGGAGCAGGACCGAGGTGGTCCTGGTGTCTTCCGCAAGTATCAGGTCCGCTTCCTTCAATATCCTAACCGCCCTGAAAGTCATGTCTTCCAGGTTGCCCACCGGGGTTGGGACGATATAGAGCTTTCCGGCCATCAGCCGAGCTTTTTCCTGACCGACATCATGAAACGGTAGACGACGTCGGATGAGGCGGGCCAGTCCGGAAACCGTTCGGCCAGATAGGCCTCGGCCTCATCCATGTCCGTCATGGCGTTGAGGTCAGCTATGGTTTTGTCGTACTGGCTGTAGTCCTCCTTGAACAGGGTGTTGATGAACAGGGCCCTGTCGTAGAGGGATATGGCGCTGCGGATGTTCTTGACCGGTGCCCCGGGCTTGTCGGTCTTCCAGGCGGGAACGGCGGCATGGCCCTCGTCGGAGACCTTGGGCTTCCGGGCCCTTGGCTTGGGCTGGGGAGCGGGTTCCGCCACGGGCTCTTCCGGTGCCGCAGGAGCCTCCTGAACCGCCGGGGCTTCTTCAACCACCGGGACAGGCTCAACCACGGGTTCCTCTACGACGGGAACTTCCTCTATCACCGGAACTTCTTCCGTCACAGGCTCTTCCGGTGCGGAGGGCGCCTCCTGGACGAATTCCTGGGGGATGTCATCGGTAATGTCGATGTCGGCGTCGCTGATGTCTACCGGGCCTTGGGCTTCAACCGGCTCCGCCTGGGCCTGGCTTTCGAGCGCGGCCAGCTTGGCCTCCAGTTCGGCGAGCCTTTCCTTGAGATTGTCTATCGAGGTGCGAATTTCCGCGAGGATTTCTTTGCAGTTATTCTCCATATTTGACTATATTTGCATTCGTCAACCACAAAAGTAGGGAAATGTTTTCAGAAAATACAAAAAAATCGGGCTGCATCGAAGTTATTTGCGGCTCGATGTTCTCGGGCAAGACCGAGGAACTCATCCGCAGGCTCAAGAGGGCCCAGTTCGCAAAGCAGAAGATAGCAACCTTCAAGCCCACCATCGACAAGCGCTACTCTGACCTGGATGTGGTTTCACATGATTCCCACAGCATTTCCTGCACTCCCATCAAGAACCCTGCGAGGATGCTTCAGATCGATCCCGATGTACAGGTGGTGGGAATAGACGAGGCCCAGTTCTTTGACGAAAGCCTCGTTGAAGTGGCCCAGACCCTGGCTAACCGCGGCGTCCGCGTCATTGTGGCCGGATTGGATACGGACTATCTAGGCAAGCCTTTCGGCCCCATTCCCGGCCTGCTTGCAATTGCCGAGGATGTGCAGAAGGTCCATGCCATCTGCGTCCGCTGCGGTAACCTGGCCAACCATTCCCATCGTCTCAGTCAGAGCAAGAAACTCGTGGTCCTTGGTGAAAAGGACGTGTACGAACCGCTTTGCCGCGAGTGCTACAACAAGGCTTTGGCGGAAGACTAGACAATCCGTTTTGTCCAGGTGACCAAAAATTCAGGTGCACCCGGTCAAGGGTGCACCTGATTGCATGTAGGAGGGCAGGAGGACTAGTCCTTCACTCCCTTCAGGTACTGGCGGATCTTTGCCTCGATCTCCTCGGCGAGTTCGGGGTTGTCGGCGATGATCTGCTTGGCGGCTTCACGGCCCTGGGCCAGCTTGGAATCGTTGTAGCTGAACCACGAACCGCTCTTCACGATGATTCCGTATTCCACGCCAAGGTCCAGGATCTCTCCGATGCGGGAGATTCCCTCGCCGAAGACGATGTCGAACTCGGCCTTCTTGAATGGCGGAGCCATCTTGTTCTTCACCACCTTTACCCTGGTGCGGTTGCCCAGGGCCTCGTCTCCGTCCTTGATCTGGGTGGTCCTGCGGACATCCAGGCGGACCGAGGCGTAGAACTTGAGGGCGTTTCCGCCGGTGGTGGTTTCAGGGTTGCCGAACATTATGCCGATCTTCTCGCGGAGCTGGTTGATGAAGATGCAGCAAGTGCCTGTCTTTGAAATGTTTGCGGTGAGCTTACGGAGAGCCTGGCTCATCAGCCTGGCCTGGAGCCCGACTTTGTTGTCGCCCATCTCGCCCTCGATTTCCGCCTTGGGGGTAAGGGCGGCGACCGAGTCGATGACGACGATGTCGATGGCGCCGCTGCGGATGAGGTTGTCGGCAATCTCAAGGGCCTGCTCGCCGTTGTCGGGCTGTGAAATCAGGAGGGTCTCCAGGTCAACGCCCAGAGCCTTTGCATAGGTCCTGTCAAACGCGTGTTCCGCGTCGATCATCGCGGCTATCCCTCCGCTTTTCTGCGCCTCTGCGATTGCATGGATGGCGAGGGTGGTCTTGCCGCTGGATTCTGGACCATAGATCTCAATGATCCTTCCCTTGGGATAACCACCGATGCCGAGCGCATGGTCCAGGGCGATGCTGCCGCTTGGAATAACCTGCTTCTCGTCCCACTCCGGCTGATCTCCCAGCTTCATGATGGTGCCCTTGCCGTAGTCCTTCTCGATCTTGTCGATGGTGGCCTGCAGCGCTTTCAGCTTAGCTGCATTGATGTCGGCCCCGGTCTTCTCTACTTCTTTAGCCATGATACTGTGGTTTGAGTGTTTGTTAGTTGTTAATAGTCCGTCTTTTATTGACGAAGCAAACAAAGTTATGAAAATATGCCGTAAATCTGACATAAATTTTAACTATTTTTGTGGAAAATAAATGCAATGAGAACACGCCTGCTCGGAATGTCGCCCGCCCGGCTTAAGGAGATTGCCCTGGAGAACGGTCTGCCGTCCTTCACGGGCAACCAGATTGCACGCTGGATGTACAAGGGGAGAGCGCGTAGCATAGATGACATGACCAATATCTCCAAGGAGGGGAGGGCACGCCTGGCAGAGAACTATGAGGTGGGGATAGCGGGGCCGTCCGAGGTCCAGACTTCCCGGGACGGTACCAGGAAGTATCTTTTCCCGGTTCCCGGTTCCGACAGGGCGGTTGAGGCGGTGATGATTCCCGACGGGGACAGGAAGACGCTGTGCGTGTCGTCGCAGAACGGCTGCCGCATGGGCTGCCGCTTCTGCATGACGGGGCGCGGCGGTTATCACGGACAGCTCCAGGTGGCCGACATACTTTCCCAGTTCCTGGCCGTGGAGGAGGCCGGAGAACTTACCAATGCCGTTTTCATGGGCATGGGCGAGCCTCTGGACAACTGGGATAATGTCAATGCCGCACTGGAGGTGCTTACCTCGGACTGGGGCTTCGGCTGGAGCCCCAAGCGCATAACCGTTAGCACTATAGGCGTAATCCCGTCGCTCAAGAATTTCCTTGACGGCTCCCGATGCCACCTCGCCGTGAGCCTTCACAGTCCGTTCGCTGATGAAAGGGCATCCATCATGCCGATGCAGAAGGCCTGGCCGCTGAACGATGTGCTGGACCTTGTGAAGTCGTACGATTTCACGGGGCAGCGCCGGGTGAGTTTCGAGTACACGATGTTCTCCGGCCTTAATGACAGCCCCCGTCATGCCGACGCCCTTGCCTCCCTCCTGAAGGGGCTAGAGTGCCGGGTGAACCTGATACGTTTTCACAAGATTCCCGATTTCCCGTGGTCGACATCGGCCCCTGAACGTATGGAAGCGTTCAAGGAAAGACTTGAACATCAGGGTATTACAGTAACGATAAGGGCCTCCCGAGGAGAGGATATCCTGGCGGCTTGCGGGCTTCTGGCCGGCAGCCGCAATAAACTTCCGGAAGAAAGATGATGAGAAAGATATTCATAGTATTGTGGGTGATCCTCATTTGTGCCCCTGCGGCTTTTGCGCAGGATGAGTTCGCCGCAGGCTTCGGGCTGGACCCGTCGGACAAGGCTGCGCTGAAGGCAATCAATGCCAGGATGGACAGCATCCGGGCGCACAGGCCCACCGTCGCCCTGGTCCTGAGCGGCGGCGGAGCTAAGGGAGCCGCACAGATAGGTACCATGAAAATGGTGGAGGAGCTGGGAATCCCTGTCGACATGGTGGTCGGCACAAGCGTCGGCGGCCTGCTCGGCGGCTTGTACGCAATCGGCTACAGTCCGGATTACCTGGATTCGCTGATCAGGAGCATCGATTGGGACAAGGCCCTTTACGACAGGCTTGACCGCCGCCACATCCCCCTGCAGAGGCTCAAGTACAAGGAGAAATACGTGCTTTCCTTCCCGTTTTACTATAGCAACAAGGACATGGTGGACACCGGTGACGGCTCCATGGACGGTGACGGACAGCTGCATCTTTCGGCCTCCAAGGGGACCAGTTTCGTGAGGGAGAACCTGATGAGGAGCCTTCCGTCCGGCTTTGCTCCCGGCCAGAACGTAAATTCTATAATTTCCAGCAAGACCGTGGGGGTGTCGGATTCCACCGATTTCTTCAAGTTCTCCATCCCGTACGCATGCGTTGCCACCGACCTGGTTTCCGGCAGGGCAAAGATATGGCACAGCGGTGACATAAATACCGCCATGCGTTCCACAATGTCCATCCCGGGCCTTTTCAAACCCATCCGCACCGGCGGAATGGTACTGGTGGACGGTGGAATGAGGAACAACTTCCCGGCCGACCTGGCCGTCGCCATGGGGGCCGACCTTATTATCGGGGTTGACCTTTCGCAGGCAGTCAAGGACTATGACCAGGTCCATAACATACTGGATGTCATCAACCAGGGCATCGACATGCTGGGGAACGATTCGTTCCGCCGCAACCTGAGGATAATCGACCTGAAGGTCAAGCCGAGCCTGCCGGAGTATGACATGCTCAGCTTCAATGCGGAAGCCATCGATACCATGATCAACAGGGGAATGGCCGCTGCAGAGGCACGCAGGGAGGAATTCGAGATTATCAAGGAATGGGTCGGCAGCGATACCCTTACCCGCCAGGCCCCTCCGGCTATCGACGTGAACATAACTCCGGTCCTTCTGGGAGACATCGAGGTCAAGGGAGTCAACGAGCGAGAAAAGGAGTATATACTCAGCCGCATGAAGATCCATCCCGGCCAGTGGGTTACCCGCAACGAGCTGGAGGATGTGGTTTTCAACCTCTATGGGACCAACGCCTTTGACTATGTGAACTACGAACTGAGGGGTACCAAAGAGCCCTTTACGCTGGTCCTGCTGTGCAAGAGGGCCCCGGTGAACATGCTCGGGGTAGGGGCGAGGATGGATACCGAGGAACTTGTGTCGGTGCTTCTCAACCTTGGTATAAATACCAATGCAATTCAGGGCTCGGCACTGGACTTCACGGCAAAGATAGGCGCAAACCCCTATGCCCGCTTCCATTTCACCCACGATACCCCGAGGGCCCCGACATTCAATGTGGACGCGGCTTTCCGCTGGGTGGACCGCAACAGCCTGAACCTTGGCGAGAACCGCTATAACATAGCATTCCTGGACCTGGTCCAGGAGGCTTACATGTCCAATATAAACCTCTACAACACCGATTTCCGCTTTGGTATCCGGAACCGGTATTTCAATGTCCGGCACATCCTGGCGGACCAGGTGAAAGGTGACTACGACGTCTCAAGGGGCGGAAGCGACTTCCTTTCCCTCTTTGCCGAATCCGGGGTGGAGACCTTTGACAACAGCTATTTCCCTTCGGCAGGGTACTCTTTCTCCGTAATGGCCGACGTGTCCACCGAGCCTTCGGACGTGAGCCGTTCCCCCTTCGGGTCAGTCTCCCTGCATGGCAAGATGGCTATTCCGGCAGGCAACGTCTTTGCCCTCCTGCCCTCGTTCAATACCAGGTTCATATTCGGCGACAATATCCCGGTTCCCTTTGCCAATGTGGTGGGCGGCGTGATGGACGGACGTTATATAGACCAGCAGGTTGCCTTCATCGGCCTCAACAATGCTGCCTACATGAGGAACTACCTGATGCTGATGCGTCTGGATTTCCGTTGGAAGTTCTTGAAAAACAACTATATAACCGCAACTGCAAACTATCTCAGGGACTTTGACGACTTCCGCTCCTTCTCCGCCGGAGGCGACGTGCTCGGCTTTGGGGTGGAGTATGCCTACAATTCCATAGTCGGGCCTCTAAAGGCCAATTTCCATTGGAATTCGCTCACCAAGAGGCCGGGCTTCTATCTTTCTCTGGGCTTTGATTTCTGATCTATGGACGAAAAGGCAAAAAAGGTATTGGACCGCCTGGAGAGGCAGTGCGCCAGGATGGAATACTGCTCCGCCGATATCCGGAGGAAGGCCCTGAAAGCGCTTGAGGGCGACTCCGACGCGGCTTCGGAAGTGGTGGATTCGCTTTTGCGGGACGGATATGTGGATGATCTGAGGTATGCATCGGCCTTTGCCAGGGAAAAGGCTTCCCTGCAGGGTTGGGGAGCGGTGAAGATACGCTTCATGCTCTCAGGAAAGGGTATTTCCCGCCCCGACATCGATGCCGCCCTTGGGGAGATAGAACCGGAAAAGGCGGAAGCCAGGCTTTCCCGCCTTGCCGCTGAGAAGTACCGCCTCCTTAAGGACGACCCCGAGTGCCGCCTTAAGATGCTGAAGTTCATACTCGGCCGGGGGTATTCCTACGATGAAGCCGCATCGGCCGTGGAGGCGGCGATGCGGGGGGATATACGGTGAACATTAATTGATAAGCATATGAAACGGGTTCTTGCTCTTTTTTCGTTTCTGGCAGTCAGTCTGACGGCCGGTGCACAGTTCCATTATCAGGATTACAAGAATCCTGAGATGATGCGTCATCTGAACAGGCGCAAGCCTGCCCGCAAGGAAATAATCCTGCCGCAGGTGAATGGGTATAATGTCTACAAGGCTGACCTTCATACCCATACCATCTATTCCGACGGAGCGGTCCTTCCGGATTTCAGGGTCAAGGAGGCCTGGCTCGACGGCCTGGATGTGATGGCCGTTACCGATCATCTGGAGTACCGCCCCCATGAAGAGACCATGGGCGATTATATGAAGAACTATATCGACGGCTCCGGCAAGGTCGTAAAGAACAACAGGATCATTGATACCCCTCCCGACAAGGACGGGATACAGGTGGACTTGAACTCTTCATACGAAAGGACTGTAAAGCTGTGTGAATCAACCGGATATGGCCTGACCATCATAAGGGGTACCGAGATTACGCGCAACGGGACGACCATAGGCCATTACAATGCGCTGTTTACCAAGGACAACAATACCATTTACGATCCGGATCCCATCAAGGCGATGCGCAATGCAAAGGCCCAGGGAGCGCTGGTGATGCACAATCATCCCGGCTGGAGAAAAACCGACATGAACCTTACCGAAGTGGACAAGGTCGCTTATGGGGAGGGCCTCATCGACGGAGTGGAGGTGATGAATACCGACGAGTTCTATCCATGCGTGATAGACCGGGTGCAGGAACGCGGCCTTTTCATTTCCGCGAACAGCGACGTCCATGCCACCACGGCTTCTGATTATTCCTCTGAAGGCAACTTAAGGCCCATGACCCTCATCCTGGCCAAGGATAAGTCGCTGGAATCCTTGAAGGAGGCGCTGGTAGCCGACCGTACCATAGCGGTTGCATTCAATACCATCTGCGGCAGCGAAAAGCTGCTTTCCGATTTCTTCAAGGCTTCGGTTTCCGTCAGGGTGATTGACGAGAAGGATTCCAGGGGGAGGGCCACCATATGGCTCACCAACAATACGTCCCTGGAGTATCATATCTCCAGGGCTGGCGGGAATATGGTGTATCTGGCCCCATTCTCGACTATCCTGATCAAGGATAAGTCCAAGGGCCGGAAGATACCCATCGTCGTGGTCAATATGTTCTGTTCAGAGGATAAGCACCCGGAAGTGGTCCTGTCTTATTGACAGGATCCGGGTCTCCTTATTTGATCAGGTTGCCCAGGATGTCCCTTGTGATGGTCCTGGTGGCTGAGGTGGTAGCCCTCTTTGCGGCGTTCTGGGCAGTTTTCTTTGCGGAGGTCTTCTTGCCTCCGGTCACTGCGTTGCCCACGCTCACGGCCACGGCTCCGGTCACTGCGGTGATCACTCCCTTGAGAATCCTGCTTCCCAGGCTGTTCTTCTTTTTCTTTGCGGCTTCCTTCTCTTCCTTTTCCCTCTGCTTGGCCTCGGCGGCCTCGATCTTGGCCTGCTCCCTGGCGGCCTTCTCTTCCTCGGCTGCCTGGGTTTCCTTCTCGGTCTGGGCAAGGAGAACCTCAAATGCACTCTCGCGGTCCACGGCCTTGTCGTAACGGCCGTAAAGTCTTGACCTCTTGATGATTTCGTCCCTCTGGGACTCGCTTATCGCACCTATCTGGCTGAGGGGGAAGAGTATCTTTGCCCTCTCCACGATTGCGGGAGCGCCTTTTTCATCCAGGAACGAGACCAGCGCCTCGCCGGTTTCCAGGTTCATAATGGTGTCGGCGGTGTTGAAGGAAGGGTTGGCCCTGAATGTCTCGGCCGCCGTTCTCACGGCTTTCTGGTCCTTGGGGGTATAGGCCCGGAGGGCGTGCTGTACCCTGTTTCCAAGCTGCCCCAGTATGCTCTCGGGTATGTCGGTGGGACTCTGGGTGACAAAATAGATTCCGACTCCCTTGGAACGGATGAGGCGGATGACCTGCTCGATCTTGTCGACCATGGCCTTGGAGGTGCCGTCAAAGAGCATGTGGGCCTCGTCGAAGAAGAATACCAGCTTTGGAAGGTCCATGTCACCGACCTCGGGAAGGGTGGAGTAGAGCTCGGACATCAGCCAGAGCAGGAAGGTGGAATAGACCTTGGGCTGGAGCATGAGCTTGTCGGCCGCCAGGACGTTCATCACACCCTTGCCGCCCTCGCACTGGAGGAGGTCGTAGATATCGAATGAAGGCTCGCCGAAGAATTTGTCGGCACCCTGGTTCTCGAGTGTGAGAAGCGCCCTCTGGATGGCTCCTACGCTGGCCGGAGTCACGTTCCCGTAGCTTGTGGTGAACTCGGCGGCATGGTTGGCCACGTAGTTGAGCATGGACCTGAGGTCCTTCATGTCAAGCAGCAGCAGGCCGCGCTCGTCGGCGATCCTGAAGACTATGTGAAGGACTCCGGTCTGAGTCTCGTTGAGTTCCATCAGGCGGGCCAGAAGGTCGGGGCCCATCTGGGAAACCGTTGCCCTCATGGGATGTCCCTGCTCTCCGAAAACATCGAAGAAACGGACCGGGCAGCTCTGGAATTCAGGATTTTCGATTCCGAACTCGGGCAGCCTCTTCTCTATGAAACCCGACAGGCGTCCCACCTGGCTGATGCCGGAGAGGTCGCCTTTCATGTCGGCCATGAAGCATGGCACCCCGGCCTGGCAGAAGGTCTCCGCAAGTACCTGAAGGGTTACGGTCTTGCCGGTACCGGTGGCGCCGGCGATGAGTCCGTGGCGGTTTGCCATCTTGCCGCAAATGCTGATGGGACCGTTTTCCGAGTGGGCTACGTACAAGCCTCTTTCTTTATCAAGCATAAGTTATTGTTTTTTGGTGAATTTCCAGATATAGAAAAGTGCCGCCGAGATGACCGCAACTCCGATGGCGATTGGAGCGTTCCAGCTCACGGGGAGGTTGAGCCCGATCTTGGCCGTGCAGATGTATGTGGTGCAGACCGATGTCATGAAGATGGCCGGGATCAGGGCTATAAGGTAGTGGAAACGGCCTTTTTCCTTGACCAGATAAACCGTGGCGGTCCAGAGTGTGAACACCGCCAGGGTCTGGTTGGCCCAGGCGAAATAGCGCCAGATAACGTTGAATCCGTCTTCCTTGGCTATGTTGAACCAGAGCAGCAACGATGCGGTCAGGAATAGCGGGATGGCTATCATGAGCCTCTTTGCAATGGGCTTCTGGTCAAGCTTGATGAAGTCGGCGATTATGAGGCGGGAGCTGCGGAGGGCGGTGTCGCCGCTGGTGATGGGGGCTGCGACGACGCCCAGCAGGGCAAGGACTCCGCCGGCTATTCCGAGCCAGCTGCGCGATACCTTGGTAACCACCGTGGGAGCTGCTGCAGTGATGTCGGAGCCAACTTCGGCGGCTCCTCCGTCAAAGAAGAAATAGGAGGCCACGGCGGCCCAGATCAGGGCTACGAGGCCCTCGGTGATCATGGCCCCGTAGAATATGGGCCGGCCGAGTTTCTCGTTGTTTATGCACCGGGCCATCAGGGGGCTCTGGGTGCCGTGGAAACCGCTTATCGCGCCGCAGGCGATGGTTATGAAAAGGCAGGGGAAGATGCTCTGGCCGTTAAGACCCACGGAGGGGCCCCTGTTGGCAAGACCGTCCCAGAACTCGGGAATTGTGGGCCATTTGACAAACAGTCCAACCATGAGGGCGACCGCCATGAACAGCAGCGCAACGGCGAAGACGGGGTAGAGCCGGCCTATGATCTTGTCTACAGGAAGAAGGGTGGCGATAATGTAATAGATAAAGATTACAACTACCCAAATCATTATTGCTGAGGATGTTCCGTCACCGGCAATGTCGCCGAGGATCAGCGCCGGGCTGTATACGAATACGGCTCCAACCAGAAGGAGGAGTATCACTGAGAAGATCAGGACGACTGTCTTGGTCCCGTTCCCCAGATATTTTCCAACGAGTTCAGGAAGGACTGCGCCCCCGTTGCGGACCGACAGCATGCCGCTGAGGTAGTCGTGCACGGCTCCGGCGAATATGCAGCCGAGAACGATCCAGAGATATGCCGAAGGCCCGAATTTGGCGCCCATGATGGCTCCGAAGATGGGTCCGGTCCCGGCTATGTTCAGGAACTGGATCATAAATACCTTCCAAGTAGGCATCACGATGAAGTCCACCCCGTCAGCTTTTTCCAAGGCGGGTGTCTTGCGGGCGGGATCGGGACCGAAAACCTTCTCCACGAAGGCTCCGTAGAGGAAGTAGCCGAGCACTAGTGCAGCGAGGCTGATGATGAATGAATACATTTTGTCCGGTTAAGGTTCTATTCTCGCAAATTTAGGTTATGTTTTGAATTTTTCCAAAAGTTCTTTGTAGTGACAGCAGATGGTAGTATCTTTAAGGCAAATATATGAAACGTCAATATACTATATAATAATGATATGAAAAAGACCTTCCTGGCCGTTGTCTCAGCCGCATTGATGGCTGTTGCCTGTACGGTAGCCCCCAAGCAGAAAGATTACATCGTATGCGCCTATGTCTGGCCTTCCTGCCATGACGATTCCCTTGCCCGCAAGTGGCTCTGGCCCGACGGAGAAGGGGAGTGGGAGGTCATCAGGAAGGGTAATCCCCGCTTCGAAGGCCATTACCAGCCGCGAAGGCCGCTTTTGGGATACGGCCTGGATGACGATCCTGCTGTGGTGGAAAAGTGGATACAGCTGGCTTTGGAACACGGCGTTAACACCTTCGTATACGACTGGTACTGGTACAACGCCCCCGACGGTTACAGCGGCCCCTATCTGGAGGATGCGCTCAACAAGGGATTCCTGGGAGCTCCGTCAAACGGAAAGATGAACTTCTTCCTGATGTATGCCAACCACGACGTGAAATACAACTACTGGAACTGTCACAAGTGGGGCGACCGTGAAGACCTGCTCTTCAATCCCAGGGTGGGAATGGAGGACTGGAAGAAAATAGTGAACAGGGTTATAACCCAGTATTTCCACCTTCCTAATTATTTGAAAATCAACGGCTGCCCGGTTTTCGCCATTTTCAGCGACCGGATTTTCAAGCAGGGATTTTCCTCCGACGCCGAGGCGGCAGCGGCGATGGAGTACTTCCGCGAGGAGGTGCGCAAGGCGGGATTCCCCGACCTGTGGCTGCAACTCACTCCCGGTGACGGTTCGGGCCTTGCCAAAAGGGATCCCGGCCAGATGAGGGCCGATATCGCCGCCCTCGGCATCAACAGCATCGCCTGTTACAACATGGGCGGTTTCACCCCGGATTACATGGAGCACTGCGCCAGGGCTGCCGCCATCAGGGAGAAGGTCGATTCACTGTACGACATCCCAGTCTTTCCCACGGTTTCCATAGGCTGGGACGACACCCCGCGGTTCCCGGCCAAGGGAGCCTCGGACGTCACCCGTTTCCATAATACCCCGGAGGCTTTCGCCACATGGCTCCAGGTTGCAAAGGAGTATGCCGACGCCCGCCGTGACACCCAGCCGCCAATGATAATGATCAATGCCTGGAACGAGTGGGTAGAGGGCAGTTACCTCCTTCCCGACCACCTGAACGGATACAAATACCTCCAGGCCGTAAGGGACGTCCTGGAGGGGAAATACGAGTAATTTTCTATAAATAATCCCTCAATTATTTGTTTATTAAAACGATTTAGCTATATTTGTCTCGAGTTACTTCTGGCACAGGACGGATATGGCTAAGAGTTCGGTTACAATTAAGGATATAGCAAAAGAGGCTGGAGTCTCCACCACTTTGGTGTCCTTTGTGATGTCTAACCAGGTGGCAGGGGAGCCGGTGTACCGGGTCGGTGAAGATACTGCCAGACGCGTGATGGAAGTGGCCGAGCGCCTGCAATACAAGCCCAACAATACAGCCAGGGCCCTTCGTTCCGGAAAGACCCTCACCATCGGGGTGGTTGTTTCCGACATAGCCAATCCTTTCTTCGCCGAGATCGCAAGGGACCTGGAAGACCAGGCCTACAAATATGGTTATAATGTGATCTTCGGTAGTTCGGACGAGAATCCGGAAAAGTTTGGAAGGGTTGTCGACGTGCTTCTGAACAAAGGTGTCGACGGTCTTATACTGGTGCCGTGCGCCGGTTCCGAGGATGCCATCCGAAAGGTTGTGGGTTCCGGAGTCGACACGGTTTTGTTGGACCGTGAGGTTCCTGGTCTCCAGGTTAGCAGCGTGGTGCTGGACAACCGTGAGGCTGCCCGTGTCATCACCCGGAAGCTTCTTGACCGTGGAGCCCGCCGCATCGACATGGTATCCTACTCGATGAACATTTCCAACACCCGCGACCGCGAGCAAGGATACCTGGATGCAATCAAAGAGGCGGGCCCGGAATTCGAAACCCATATAGAAAGGATAACCCACAACAGTTACGACAGCATCCCTTCCTACTTCCGTTCGGCCAGGGAGAGGGGAGTGGATGCCTTTATGATGGCTACCAATACCCTGGCCTTGCTCGTGATGTCAGAAATCTACAAGAATGGTTATCACATCCCGGATGACTTCAAGGTGGCCTGTTTCGACCGGAATCCGCTCTATGATATTTATGCTCCGGGCATCATATTCGTCCGGCAGCCGGTGGATTCTTTTGCGGCCAGGGCCATGGAACTCATCATGGCCCGAATCCGGTCAGGACCTGGGCGGAAGGTTCCTATTGAGCAGATTGTGCTCTCTCCGGAAATATCAGGATAGAAACATAAAAATCGAACTTATTTTTTTGCACGCACGCTTGCTAAAACGATTTAACATATATGATTAATTATAAAATATCTTCTATATGAAAAAGATTCAGGGAATAATCCCTCCGATGATAACCCCGATGCTTGATGCCGTGACCCTGGACGAAAAAGGGGCATGCATCATAGCTGACCGTATGATTGCGGCAGGAGTTGCCGGTATCTTCCTGCTTGGCACCACGGGGGAGAGCCAGAGCATGCCGGTGCGGCTGCGCTATGATTTTGTCAAGTACATGTGCTCATATATAGCAGGTCGCGTACCGGTACTTGTGGGAATAACCGATACTTCACTTGAAGACAGCCTGGACCTGGCACAGTGTGCAAAGGAATGCAGTGCTTTTGGAGTGGTAGCCGCCGCACCTTATTATTTCCCGGCTTCTCAGAATGAACTCATTGACTGGTTCACTGCTTTGGCTGATGAGTGTCCTCTCCCGGTATATCTTTATAATATGCCGTCCAAGGTAAAGGTGTTCCTGGAAGCCAATACAGTCCTTGCCCTGTCCAGGCATCCCAATATAGTGGGCGTGAAGGATTCGTCGGGGAACCAGGGTTATTTCCAGAGCCTGCTCTATCACTTTGCCGGGACTGATTTCGCGGTCTACATGGGCCCGGAGGAACAGATGGTCCCGGCAGTCCTATGTGGCGCCGACGGCGGTGTGAGCGGTGGCGCAAACCTCTTCCCGGAACTCTTCGTGGGAGCTTTCAAAGCGGCATCCGCAGGCGATTTGGTTGCCGCCCGGGATTTCCAGAAAAAGATAATGCGGCTTTCCAGTTCACTCTACGGGCTTGATCCCGGTTCTGACGCCAGTTTCGTCAAAGGGATAAAATGCGCCCTGAAGATGAAAGGAATATGCTCCTCCCATATGCTTCTTCCGTATACGGCTTTCGGCCCCGGAATGGAAAAGAAAGTGGAGGCGATACTGGAAACACTGAATGATTACAGATAATGGAACTAACTTGGCTCGACTATCTGATTTTCTTCATCTTTGTGGGAGGAGTGGCGTTCTTCGGATGCAGTTTCTTCCGCAGGAGCAGCAAGGGTACCGACGCTTTCACCAAGGCTGAGGGTACCATTCCGGCGTGGGTGGTGGGCATGTCCATCTTCGCAACCTTCGTGAGCAGCATTTCCTTCCTGGGCCTTCCCGGAGGATCTTATGCTGGGAACTGGAAC
The DNA here is from genome assembly GCA_017437755.1 of Bacteroidales bacterium. Classification (GTDB taxonomy): domain Bacteria; phylum Bacteroidota; class Bacteroidia; order Bacteroidales; family UBA932; genus Cryptobacteroides. The sequence goes on along the minus strand of JAFRXI010000010.1, from coordinate 97,610 downwards.
CAATTGATTTTCAGTTTCACCATCCCGATAGCCACTTGGCTGGCAGCAAAGGTGTTCATCCCACTTTACAGGGGAGTCGGCAGCGTTTCCGCCTATCAGTTCCTGGAAGACCGCTACGGTTACTGGGCCCGCTGCTATGTAGCCATCTGCTATTTGCTCACTCAGGTTTGCCGGGTTGGGTCGATACTGCTGCTCCTTGCCATTCCCATCAATACGATGTTTGGCTGGGATATAGCCACCATCATAGTTGTGACAGGAGCCCTTACGCTTATATATGCGGTGCTCGGTGGAATCTCCGCCGTAGTCTGGACTGACGCAATCCAGGGGATTATCCTGATCGCAGGCGCCCTCATCTGCGCCTTGATACTGACCTTCGGCATGCCGGAAGGCCCTGGACAACTGTTCAGCATTGCCGCCTCGGACGGCAAGTTCAGCCTGGGGAGCCTTGGGATCACGCTGAGGGAACCTACGGTCTGGGTGGTGCTTATCTATGGCATTTTCATCAATTTGCAGAACTACGGCATAGACCAGAACTATGTGCAACGGTATATGACGGCCAGGAGCACAGGTGAAGCCGTCAAGGCTACCATGTTCGGCGGACTTCTCTACATCCCTGTGTCATTGGTATTCGTCTACATAGGAACGGCGCTCTATTCCTATTATACCGCAAGTCCTGAACTTCTGCCCGAAGGGGTGACAGGAGACAAGGTTTTCCCGTATTTCATAGTACACGGTCTTCCAACCGGCATTACCGGCCTTGTGATAGCATCGCTGTTCTCGGCGGGCATGAGCACGGTAGCTACCAGCATAAACTCTTCGGCTACCATAGTGTTTACCGATTTCTATAAGAAAATACACCGCAGTTCACCTGTGGATGAGCGCAAATCCCACATGGCGGTGCTATACACCGCATCGGCAGTGGTGGGGGTTATGGGTATCCTGATCGGTCTGGCCATGATGAGCATCGACGGTGTCCTGGATGCCTGGTGGAAGCTCTCTTCCATCTTCAGCGGTGGCATGCTGGGTTTGTTCCTGCTCTCGCTGGTTTGCAAAAAGCCCAACCGTACCGGGGCGATAATTGCTGTCGTGCTCGGCCTCTGCGTAATTGCTTATATGAGTCTTCCTGTTTTCGGAAGTCCCATCCACACCTATCTTACCATTGTATTTGGAACCACAACCATATTCCTTGTGGGTTTCCTGTTCTCCAAACTAATCAAGAAACATGAATGAAAAACCAAAAATTCTCGTAGTAGGAAGCTTCGTGATGGACCTTGTGGCCTTGGCTGAAAGGGCGCCGGACCTTGGAGAAACCGTAATAGGAAGCTGTTTCAAGACGGCCCCCGGAGGAAAAGGAGCCAACCAGGCCGTGCAGGCTGCCAGGCTGGGAGTGGCCGTGGACATGGCCGGTTGCGTGGGCGACGACTCTTTCGGAAAGGAGATGCTCTACGTTGTGGAGTCTTCGGGCGCAGACACGCGCCATGTCAAAACCAGCCATGACCATCCTTCCGGCGTAGGTCATATTGAGGTGCAGGCGGGAGCTTCCGGCGTTCAGAACCGGATAATAGTGGTCCCGGGAGCCAACTATGACCTTCTTCCAACGGACCTTGAATGGCTGGAGGAAGGGATTGGGGATTACGACTTGGTAATGATGCAGTTGGAACTCAGAATGGATACCATCCTTTATGTGGCACGTCTCTCCCGTGACGCCGGTGTCCCGTTAATGCTGAATCCCGCCCCGGCAGCATCCCTTTCCGATGAGCTCCTTTCATGTGTCACATTCCTTACTCCCAATGAAACTGAGGCTGCCTTCCTTTCCGGAATCCAGACGGATGCCCAAGGGCGGCTTTCAGGCAAATCCCTTGAAGATGCGGCAGCAGTCCTCAGGGGTAAAGGGGTTGATAATGTTATAATTACCCTTGGCGACAGAGGGGCTGCTTTATGTACGGCAGACGGAATCAAACTGTTCCCCTGCGTCAGAATGCCTGATGTCAAGGATCCCACGGCTGCCGGCGACTCCTTCGTGGGTACTTTCTCTGCAGGGTACGTTTCAGGCCTTTCCATTGACAACGCAATCGGACTTGCAGTGCACGCTGCCGCGATAACCGTTTGCGGTTACGGCGCCATCCCGTCCCTGCCAACCCTCGACATGGTGGAAAGGCTGATTGAGGAGAGAGGGGCGGATAAAACAATAATCGCAGGAATGAAATGATACGTGACAGTTGCATAAAGGCCCTTGAGGCTTTCCTCGTTTCGGCGAAAGAGAGTTTCTCTTCGTCTGTTGACGGCATTGATCCGGCTGCCTGCCGGGCTGCCGCCGAACTGATCCTTGCGTCTCAGGCCGCTTGTGGCAGGATACACGTTACCGGCATAGGAAAGCCGGGACATGTGGCGGCTTACGCGGCTTCGCTGCTGTCATCTACGGGTAATCCGGCTTGTTTCCTTCATGGAACGGAGGCGGTGCACGGTTCATGCGGCCAACTTGTTTCAGGAGATGTGGTGATAGCCATATCCAATTCCGGAGAAACACAGGAACTCAAGGCAACAGTGAATGCCGTGCATGCTAACGGGTGCAAGGTGATTGCAGTTACCGGCAATCCTGAAAGCTGGCTGGCGAAGCACTCGGAATGTACGCTTTTGGCTTCGGTAAAAGAGGAGGGAGGCCCCCTCAACCGTGCGCCACGTAATTCGGTGAATGCGGAAATGCTTGTCCTTCAGGCTCTTAGTGTTGTGCTTCAGGTGCAGAATGACTGGACTCCCGAGAAGTATGTACGCTGTCATCCGGGTGGTAAACTAGGTGAATTAAGGGAGAATGAAAAATGAATAAAGGTAAATGTATAAATCCATGCATCTTGTCGGCGGTAAGCCGTCTGGGACATGGTGACCGGATTCTGATTGCTGACGGCAATTATCCTCTTGTCAGCAAGACGGCCGGTGCGGAAAAGATCTGGGTCTCGCTGAGTCCGGGCCTGCCCACCGTAACGGATGTCCTGGATGCCCTCCTTGGGGTAATCAACGTGGAGGAGGCAACTGTGATGAGCCCCTCTGAAGGACCTGATCCCGAGGTTTTCGCTGAATTTTCATCGATGCTTCCCGATCTGCAGTTGAAGCGCCTGGACAGGTACGGGTTCTACGATGAATGTGTGAAGCCCTCGCTCCGGCTGGCCATCGCCACAGGAGAGAAACGGACATTCGCCAACCTTCTTATTACGGTGGGTTGTGCATAAGCTGTTTAATAATGTAATCCAGTTGTTTTTCTATATGCTAAAACGATTTAACAATAGTATTATTATGAAGCAATCCAACCTTTCATTTGGAACTTGTCTGCTTGTATGGACATTCTCGATCCTGTTGTCTTCGGGAGTGTCCTTTGCGCAGAACTTCAAGGTGTCCGGAAAGGTCGTCGATGCAAAGGGGGAGCCTGTTCCGGGAGCCATAGTCTTTATTCAGGGAACGAATAAGGGCGCAATGGTCGCGGAAGACGGAACCTATACCATCGACGCTCCTAAGGATGCCACTCTTGAAACTTCCATGCTGGGATATGCAACGGAAGTGCAGCCGGTTACCGGCAGGACTGTGATAAATTTCATCTTGAAAGACGATGCCATGATGCTTGACGAGGCGGTTGTCGAGGTCGGTTACGGAGAACAAAGGATAGTTGACGTAACCGGTACGCTCAGCCGTGTCAAGATGGATGACATCATCAAGGCTCCTGTGGTTTCTTTCGACCAGGCTCTCCAGGGTAGGATTGCCGGTGTTTCCGTTTCTTCAAACGATGGCCAGCCCGGTCAGGATATGGAAATTGTCATTCGTGGAACCAATTCCCTTACCCAAAGCAATTCCCCGCTTTATGTGGTGGACGGGTTCCCGTTGGAAGATTTTTCCGCATCGGCCATCACCACGGGCGATATTGCTTCCATCACCATTCTCAAGGATGCCTCATCAACCGCGATTTATGGCTCGCGCGGTGCCAATGGAGTCATCATAATCGAAACCAAGAAAGGCAAGCTTGGCAAGCCTGTAGTGAGTTATGAAGGCTCGGTGGGACTGCAGCAAGCGACCAGGAAGATGGATATGATGAACGCTTACGAGTTTGTGGATTACCAGCTCCAGCGTTATACCGGAGCCGCCAACACTTATCTGGACAGCCGCGGGATGACACTTGAAGATTACCGCAATGTGGAAACGATCAACTGGCAGGACCGTGTGTTCCGCAATGCCCTTATGACCATGCACAATATTTCAGTGCTGGGCGGAACCAGGGATACCAAATACTCGGTTTCGGGTTCCCTTGTAGACCAGAGGGGTGTCATCATTAATTCCGGTTACAAGAAGTATTCGGCCAGGTTGTCTTTGCAGCAGCAGCTTTCCAAGCGGGCCAGGCTGATGACTAACGTATCGTACTCGGAAGATAAGACATACGGTCAGACCTCCTCGGCCCTGCTGAACACCAGCAACTCCTATCAAACTTATCTGATGTACCGGACCTGGGCTTACAAACCGCTCCTTCTGGACACCCAGGACGTAGATGACCTGTTTGATGACGATATAGCCACGGCGGGAATAGCCAACACCGTCATGAATCCCGTTATCTCAAACAGTAATGAACTCATTAACAAGCGTTTTATCAACTTCCTCGGGAATGCTACCCTTGAATACAATATCCTGCCGGACCTCAAGTTGAGTATCAGGGGAGGGTATACCAAGAAGATACGCCGTTCAGAATCGTTCTACAATTCCAAGACTTATCAGGGTTACTCATCGGTGAATAACAGCAAGGATGTGAACGGAGGCTTCTCCGAGCGTATAGTCACGAGCTGGGTAAACGAGAATACCCTCAGCTGGAACAAGAAGTTCGGGAACCACAAGATCGACCTTCTGGGAGGTTTTACCATGCAGGGTACCGGAACCTCCAATTATGGTTTTACCGTAATCAAGGTTCCTGACGAGAGCCTGGGGCTCAGCGGAATGGATGACGGTCTGCCTGAAACGACAACGGTTACATTGTCGAAAAACAGGCTGATGTCTTTCCTCGCCAGGGCTAATTATCAGTACAAGGGACGCTATCTGCTTACGGCCTCCATCAGGGAGGACGGATCATCCAAGTTCACCAAGGGCCATCGCTGGGGATTGTTCCCTTCGGCTGCCATTGCATGGAGATTCGGCGAGGAGGAATTCATGAAGAAACTGTCGTGGATAGACGAAGGCAAGCTGCGCCTCAGTTACGGTGTCACGGGAAATAACCGTGTGGAGGATTTCTCGGCCTACGGCTCGGTCGTAATCGGAGATTATTACGCAGTGGGCAATTCCATAGCCGAGGCTATAACGCAAAGTAACCTGGGCAATAACGAACTGACATGGGAAAGTACTGCCCAATGGGACCTCGGCCTGGATTTGAACCTGTTTGACAACCGAATAAGGTTTGTATTCGACATTTACCGAAAGATCACCAGCAATCTGTTGCTCAATGCCAACGTACCGTATTCAAGCGGCTATAGCAGCGTTTACAAGAACGTTGGCAAGGTGCGGAATGACGGAATGGAATTTACCTTGAGTTTCATCCCGGTCAGGACGCGTAACTTCATATGGACCAGTGATTTCAATATCAGTTTCAATCGCGACAAGGTCCTTGAACTGGCCGAGGGGGAAGAATCCCTGCTCTCCAAGGTTACCTTCACCGGTGACTTTAACAATTCATTCCTGTACATAGCAAAGGTCGGGAAACCGATAGCATCCTTCTATGGCTATGTCTGGGACGGAGTCTATACGTACGACGATTTTGACGTATCACCGGCAGGAACATACAAACTAAAGAACGGGATTACTAACAACGGGAATACGAACGTCCAGCCCGGAGACATCAAATATGTGGATATTGACGGGAACGGTACCGTAGACGAGAGTGACATGGTTGTCATAGGCAGGGGAACCCCTATCCATATAGGAGGATTCAACAATACCTTTACCTGGAAGAATTTCGACCTGAACATATTCTTCCAGTGGAGCTATGGCAACAAAATCATGAATGCAAACAGGATCGTGTTCGAGGGTAACTTCTCCAACCGCAATATCAACCAGTACAAGTCCTATGTCGACCGCTGGTCGCCGGACAACCCGGACAGCAGGAACTTCCGCATTGGAGGACAGGGACCTACCGGAATGTATTCCACAAGGACTTTGGAGGACGGCTCATTCCTTCGTCTGAAGACTGTCCAGTTTGGTTATAATTTCCCTTATTCTGTCACATCCAAGCTGAAGATCCAGTCTCTGAGGCTTTTCATTTCCGGTCAGAATCTATTCACCCTTACGTCATATTCCGGTCTCGATCCCGAGGTTTCAACCAGACATTCGGCTCTTACTCCAGGATTCGATTATTCCTCGTATGCACGTAACAGGATATTTACAGGTGGAATCAACATCACTTTCTAAAGGTATCCCGTCATGAAAAACTCTATATTGTTTTTTGCAGCAGCGCTGTTCTGCATCACTTCCTGCAATTTCCTTGATACTTATCCGGAGGACTATGTGAGTCCGGAAAGCTACTATAATAGTGAGGCCCAGATTGAAACAGCCATGCTGGGGGTCTATGCCGAGCTATCCACCAGTCCGCTCTACTGCAACAACATGCAGGGGCGCATGGGCTTGGACGCAGACTTGGGCTACGAGCACTATAACACTGACAAGGCGGGAGTCGGATATTATGACGCTTCTCCCGCGGATGTAAAGGTAACCAACTACTGGAAAAACGTTTACATCGGAATCGGGAGGGCGAATATGCTTCTTGAAAACCTGAATAAACCCAGCATGGACGAAAAGGTCCGGGCCAGGATAAAAGGTGAGGCGCTTTTCATGAGGGCATATTATCACTTCATGCTTACGGTAAGGTACGGCGATGTTCCGCTTGTCCTTTCTTCAACCAGGAGTCCCTCCAAAGAGGTCCTTCAGGTGAAGCAAACCCCTTCCAGGGATGTTTACAAGCAGATCATAAGGGATTTGGAAGACGCAGCCGAACTTCTTCCCGACGCTTCCGAGGTTGTATATGCCGAAAGGGCGAGCAAATCTGCCGCCTATGGTATCCTTGCGAGGGTGTGCCTCAACATGGCGGGTTATCCTCTTTACGAGCCGGGAATGTATTCCAAGGCCAAGGAGGCGGCAAGTAAGGTCATCGACATGGGATTCCACCGCCTTAATCCTTCTTATGAGGATGTGTTCATCAATTTGATTCAGGATAAGTACGATATCAAGGAGAGCATATTCGAGGTCGGATTCTGGGGTACTGACATGGGAACATATACCACGGTGGCGGGAATGGTCGGAAGAAACAACGGAATCTATTTCAATAATTCCAATAATGCGGAAGTGGGTATCTCTATCGGCTGTATACGTGCTACCGGGTATTTCTATGATCTGTTTGAAGAGGGAGACCTCAGAAGGGACTGGACCATAGCTGATTTCCAGTTGGATAATACAACCGGAGATGTCCTGCCTCCTCCAGCCTCGGTATGGGAGAGGTGCTGCGGGAAGTACCGTCGTACCTATGAACTCAATACCCCCAAGTCCAAGGATAAGACATCCACGAATTTCCCCATCCTGAGGTATTCTGATATACTGCTGATGTATGCCGAGGGTGTTGCGGCTGATGAATCCAACAACAATGCTTCCGAACTCACAAAGGCGTATGAATACGTCAACATGGTCAGGCGCCGCGGCTTTGGGAAGGATGTTGATTCGCCCAGCGACATAGACGTTGAGAATAACGGAAAGGGTGCCCTCCTGGAGGTAATCAAGGACGAGAGGGCGAGGGAGTTCGGTTATGAGCTTACCAGGAAGGACGACATAGTCCGTTGGGGAGAGTTCTACCGCAGGATGCAATATGTCCGCAGTACCGTTCCTTCCGGTTCAGAGGCCTATGCATCCTCCGCAAAGGAATACTTCGACGGAGTAAAGAACAGGGATTATCTGTGGCCCATTCCTTCATATGAGATTGGTGTAAACCGTAACCTTGTCCAGAATCAGGGATGGTAAATAAGAGAAGTGCTATGAAAAAGATTAATGCAATAATTATCATTGGTGCGGCGATTCTGGTCGCAGCCTGTGGATTCAAGGAGGATTATTCCTTAAAAACGCCTGTCGGTTTTGACGTTGCGGCGCCAGTAACGGCGAAGGTTGGTGAACCGGTAGTCTTCAACCTGTCAGGGGATCCGAATATCATAACGTTTTATTCCGGGGAATTCGGACATCTGTACGAGAACCACGACAAGGATATCCTCTATCCTGCACAGATGACCATTTCGTTCCAGACCGAGACATCCAGTGTGGAAACTCTTGGAATGAATCCTGAGAGCGTCCCGTTCAAGATATCAACGGATTTCAAGGGGGATTATACCAAGGAAGGGATCGAGGCGGCCACCTGGACTGATATTTCCAACAAGTTTTCATGGCCGACGGGTCAGGGACAGACCGTTGAGTCCGGGGAAGTGGATATGGCCGATATTTTCCCGGACGAGACTTCTCCCATTTACCTGCTCTTTGATTTCAAGGTCAAGGCCGTCAACGCCGAGCAGACCAGCGGAAGGGTACAATGGTATATCCGCAACCTCTTTATCAACGGCGGAACCCAGTTGGGAATCAGTGAGATGTATAACATTTTCACCTGTGGATGGACAGTCGTTCCCATAGAGAACTATGACAAGAACACTTCTCTTCCCCAGCTTCCCACCGCAACCAATTTCCGCATCCAGCTCAGGACACAGTTCCGTCCTGCAGTGGATATTGAGTATGCACTGGTCTCAGTCCCCATTTACCCGGCTTCAAGCGTGAATGTGGGCTGGGATAAGGGGCAGACCATCAAGTCGTATTCCGATCCTAAGATGAAATCATATTCATATACTTTTGACGAACCTGGAGAATATGTGGTAACCTTCGTGGGAATAAACGCAAACCAGGAAGGGAAGGAGGAAATTGTCAGGAACGTCACCGTAAAAGTCATCCAGGACGAGGGCAGCCTTGTCTCTCCCGAACCTGGAGAGTGGAAACAATAATTGTCAATTGCCATGAAAGATATAAAATATATCCTTGTGCTGCTGCTCCCGTTGGCAACAGGATGCTTCAAGAATATCGATGAGACGGTTGATATGCCTGCAGGTGTCCGATTCGTCTCAAACGGGGATATGCCATTGGCAAAGGTGGCCGTTACCGCTTCAGGATCCAATTATTCCTTGGAATGGACTTCTTCCGACCAGGTCGGGATTTATGGAAAGGGAGATGTCTCCGGTGGTAATTACGCCTATAATGCAATTCCGGATGACGGAGATGCCGCCAAATGTTCCTTTGTCCCTGCGGAGAAAGGCAGGGTTTTCCCCTATAGCGACAAAGCCGCTTCGTACTATGCCTACCGTCCGTTCTCTGCCAATGCAGGGGATGCCGGACCTGAGTCGGTAATAATTACGGTTCCTTCGGTACAAAACCAGAATGCCGTCAATGATATGTCCCATATCTCGGATTATTATTTCATGAAGGCTGCCCCCGTGACCGTAACCGGTGAGGATGTGGTCAATCTTTCGTTCAAGGGAATCGTTTCGATAGTAGAACTTCAGTTGAAGATGATATCGGGAACGGTCTCTGTTTCAGGTCTCAGGCTGGTATCGGAAGGTGATGACCTTGCCGTTGACGGGACCGTTGACCTGACTTCATCCGGAGATGGTATTTCCAAGGTCAAGGGAGCCAAAGAGGTAGACTTGACCCTTGGTACTGCCGCATCCGTCACCGCTTCGGCTGTAAGGAAGTTCTATTTTGTGGTTGCTCCCGGATCCCATCCGGAAGGAAAACTAAAGTTGGAAGTCATAGCCACGGACAATTCCGTCAATACGATTACGCTTCCGGCGGTGAAATTCGAGCCCAACCACAATTATGTCCAGTCGGTGATGGTGGATATCAATGAATTTGTGGTTTCAGATCATTTTGCTGTGAATGCATCGTCTACAAAGGTCGGAGCCGGGTCATCCGTGGAGTTTACCTTCACTGGTAATGCGGATGAAGTGGTATTCTGGTCGGGAGAGGAAGGACATGATTATGAAAACCGTAATAACGGGGGGAGCATCGGTGCCGATGTGACAATGTCTTTCCTGACCTATCTCCAGGCAGGTGCCCAGTCTGCTCCGCTATCCCTCAAGTCCTCGACCGATTTTACCGGCGAAGCAACTGAGGCTGCGATCCTTGCCGCTACTTGGAAAGACATTTCTGATAGGTTTACATTCTGTACCGATTATTCCCCTCAGGTATCTCCTGCCAATACTGATTCTTTCACTCCTTCCGGTACAGGGAATGTGTCTGATATTTTTGGGGAAGGGAACAAGGCATACTTGTGTTTCTTCTATCATGTGGATGCCTTTGACAGCGGCTTGAATAATGGCCGTACCCAGGCTTATGTGTCAGGTGTGAATATTACATCCACCCTTGACGGGAGCACCGGAGTACTCTATTCCCAGACCCAGGATAATGTAACAGTGATACCAGGAGTGTCTTATGATGAGGATAAGACGAAGCCTTCCATCAGTGCATCGTATGTGCGGTTCACTTCCACATTCAAGCCTACGGACGTGAGGAATGCATACCTTCTGTTGCCGGAAATAGAGCGAGCTACGATGAGCCTAAGCCCTGATTCCGGCGTAGCCCTGACTGATACGGAGGGCAAGGTCCCTTCAGGTTGGAGTTACACCTTTGCGGCTCCCGGCACGTATCATGTTGTATTTGTATACAAGTACACTTCCGTCTCGGGCGTGAAGGAAGAAATATCAGAATTCACGATCGAGGTCGTATAGCGGGGTCATGAGAATACTTAACCTCCTTGCGTTGGTCTTTGTGGCCCAGATCGCCTTCTCCGGTTGTTCCGGGGAAGGCGTTCCCGGGGGCCATGATGAACCTGCCGTTCCTGCAGATGAAAAGCCCGTATGGATCGGTTCCCTCCCGTCCGATGAGATCCAGGTTTGGGGAAACCTGATCGATATCCGTACTGTATATAACACAAAGGAACTGCAAGTTTTTCCACAGAACGAGAACTATACCTTCGGCGCTGATGCCAAGCTGGCGTGCGGGGGGAATCCCCAGTACGCTGTTGGCCTTGTGGACATGGACGGTCCGGAATGGGTAAGGGCAGGTTCGGCCGCTACGGTTTTCATGGCGTCTGAGTTTCAGGATCTTAAAGATGGCGACTGGGTATCTACTGGGGGACAGTTCCGCGTTGGGGAACTGACGTATTATCTTCACAGGTATACCGGCAGGGACCAGAGAACCGGAATCAAAGTTCCTCGCCCCGGGAAGCAGACTTGTTCCCCGATGATCATAGGGCCCAAGGTCAAGGTAAACGGAACAAGGGAATACGGGACCGTCATTACCAGGTCGGATGGGCCGCGGGCAACGTCTAAAATAAATAATGCCACGCTGGTCATAACCCCTTCGGGAGACTACCTCGCATCATGTACCGGCAGCGAAGGAGATTCTTCACCGCGCTTCTTCATCTCTTCCGACAAGGGATTGACATGGACCCGATACGGTTCCTATAATTTGTCTGTCAACAAGATAGCCAACATGTACAATCTCTTTGTCCATGACGGGGTACTGTATATGATGGGACTTGGAGGGAGCCATGCGAACCTATATATATGCAAGTCCACCGACAATGGGAAGACCTGGTCGGTCCCTTCTGACAAGAACAGCGGCCTGATACTCGAAGGAACCTTCCATTCCGCCAGCGTGCCCGTGGCAGTTGCCGGGGGAAGGATCTGGAGGGCCTGTGAACTCTATGCCTCGGCCGACGTGGATAAATGCCCGTTCATGTTGTCGGCTTCGCTTTCCAATGATTTCCTGAAGTCGTCAAGCTGGCAGCAGACGAATATTTTCAGGGACACCAAATACTATGTTTCCGGAAGCAATGTCAATGTGTCCGGCTTGACAGAAGGTAATGCTTTGGCCGGTCCTGATGGAACGGTTTACAATTTCCTGAGGAGCAATTGCACCAAGAACAGCGGTTTTGGAACCCTTTTGAAAGTGACCGGGACCACTCAGCTTGCATTTGCCCCCGAGAAGTACTGCGTGGATTTCCCCGGCGGGGGTAAGAAATTCACTATCCGGTATGACGATGTAAGCAAATGCTACTGGGCTCTGACTAATCCCGACACCGACTATCCGGCAAACGGCAAACTTACACATGCGGGGATGGATGGCAGCAATCTGAGCCACAGTCTCATGCGCAACAGGCTTGTCCTGCTGAAGTCGGCGGACCTGAGGAATTGGAAAACTGTGGACGACAAGATCCTTTATGATCCCGATCCGTTCTTCCATGGTTTCCAGTATGCCGACTGGGTGATTGACGGTGATGACATCATTGCTGTCGTACGCACCGCGATTCCGGAAGCTGATGGGTTGCCAATCCGTCAGCATGATGCCAACAGGATGCTTTTCATTAGGATAAATCAATTCAGAAACAAGTAGTTACTATGCGCTGGCTATTATCTGTCGTTTTGCTTGTTCTTTCATTGGGGGCTGTTGCGCAACGCTCCGATGAAGTACTGGTCCGCGGGGACTTGATAGATATCAGGGAGGCCGGACCTAAAAAGGAGTTCTTTCCCCAGAACAACGAATCGGCATGCGGCAATGCCCTTCCTGCCGGGACTAAGTTTGCGGTCAGCCTTATGGAGTACCGTGGCCCGGAAAAGGTATGTTGCGGAAAGGATGCAAAGTGCAGGATAGCCCTCGATTATGACGGCAGGTTACCCAAGCCATGGGTACGGACCGGAGAAGTTTTCCAAGTCGCTGGAATAGATTATTATGTCTACGAGAATCCCCGAATCAAGACGGGTGTTTGGACAGATATACCTTATCCTGATGAGTGTACTCACAGTGCTGTCGTGTTCGGAGATTCTATTTCCGTTGACGGTGTTCCCGAATTCGGGACCGTGATTGCCAAAGTCCCGATATTGAGAAAGGGCGGTGCGTACAATCAGACAATCACTATGCTTCCTGACGGGAGTTATTTGGCTGCATGTACCGGGATTGGCAAGGGACCGGCGATGTTCAGGTCTGTGGACAAGGGCGCCACATGGGAACGATTCGGCTTCTATGACGTCAAGAAGAATCTGGTATCCAATTATCACAACCTTTTTACCCTTGGCGACAAGGTTTATTTTATGGGCGTGGGACCTGACCGGAATGGGTTGAGGATATCATGCTCGTCTGACGGGGGAATGACCTGGAGTTCACCTGTTGATGCCCATTCCGGACTTATTCTGGAAGGTGTGTATCACACTGCACCCGTTCCGATGCTTGTCAGTGGCGGGAGGATCTGGAGGGCCTGCGAGACTTACGAAGACAAGAGCCCGTTTGTCGTCTCCGCTCCCATTGGAAGCGACCTTTTGGAAGCATCCTCCTGGACCAGGACAAATACGGTAGGAAAGGGTGCTTTGTCAATCATGGGCTACAGGATGACTGGATCCCTTATTGAAGGCAATATAGTTGAGGCCCGGGATGGGGAAGTAATCAACCTGATCCGTACCAACAGTACGCAAACCAGCCGTTTTGCCACCAGGCTCCATGTAAAGGGAATTGACAGTCTTTACTTTGATCCTTCCTGCGATTGGGTGGAAATGCCCGGAGGAGGGAAGAAGTATACAGTGAGGTTCGATCCCGTCAGTGAAATGTACTGGGCGTTGACAAATCCGGATGACACGTGTGATTATTCCCATCAGGGTATTTATGTGAAGGGGATGTCCCATTCCCTGATCCGCAACCGCCTGGTTTTGGTATGTAGCAGTGACCTTGTCAAGTGGATTGAGGTTGGTACGGTCCTGTATGATCCGGATCCGTTTTTCCATGGTTTCCAATATGCGGACTGGGTGTTTGACGGAGAGGATATCGCTGCCGTGGTAAGGGTGGCGGCCCCTGAATCAAGGGGACTCCCTACACGCCAGCACGATTCAAACATGATGTCATTCGTTAAGATTGAGAACTTTCGTAACATGTTGATTGAAAAGGTATTGCAAATGTGGGACTCGTTACCGGTTTCATCGGGGACTGATACGGCCCAACTAAGGCGGCAGATTATGGCCAATCCTGCAGAATGGGAGGTGGCGGCTGAATTCCTGCAGCGTCAGGATTTGATGGGCATTCCTACGGGGCGTTACAACCTTTCGGAATCCGGTATGTATGCAAATGTCCAGGAATATGTGACCAAAGAGTCATTCAAGTATGAGGCCCATCGCAAATACATAGATGTCCAGGTCGTCCTGTCCGGAAAAGAACTGATCAAAGTTGCACCCTTGTCGGAAGTACGCGAACCTATAAAACCATATAATCCAAAAAAGGACATCGAGTTCCATGCGTCCGCAGTTTCCAGCCGTTCACTTCTGGCCGATCCTGGACATTGGGTAATACTGTTCCCTTCCGACGCCCACGCTCCCTGTATTTCTTTTGACGCTCCTTCTGATATCCGGAAGGTGGTTGTCAAGATTCCATATAAATAGTTCCAGGCATAGTTGTAATTCCCCTGTTTTTTCCATATCTTGCCACAAACTGATGCGGAATGATTGTAGGGAATGAATGCTTTTCCATTTACAGGGAGTATGGTAATGGAGGTAAGGTGCTGTTGATGAAGGGTCTTGATAAAACAAAACCGGATTATCATGATATACTGACCATTGCATGTCGCTTTGCATGCAGGGGACAGGAGGTCAAGGTGCTTTCTCCTGTTCATTATAAGGATCTACTGTATCACATGGTGTTTGGGGATTTAATTGGGACTAGGTGCTGGAGAAAATGCCCTGATCTAAGTATTGACGGCCTCTTTTATGAATATGAAAGCTATGTACGTCCCTGGAACAAAAAGAAGGTGTCCAGGATGCTTTCAAACGGAATGGGGCAGTCGTCACATATTATCATTGACAATAATAAGGGAGCTGCGGACCGTCATATCAAAAAGCTTGTACAGGCGCGATTGCATTTAAGGGCGCCACTGTGTGAAGTCTGGCTGTTTGATAAAGGGGAAATACATCTGCTATATAAAAACAACAGGGAGGAAAACTCCTCCCTGCGGGGCAACGCACCGTAGTGCATGCTAACTTCCTAAAAAGCTATTGCAAAGATGGTATAAATCTTTTTGATTTGCAAATATCTGTCAATTATTTATTCTGACAGATTAATGTTTTTTATCAGATAGAAATGGCCGTCCTCGGCACCAAGCAGAATATCAACTGTTCCGTCATGATTCCAGTCTACGGGTGTAGGGCAGGTGGTATGTCCCTCCAGTATCGTACTGGACATGTCTCCCTTATAAGTAAGCAGGTACAGTCCATCAGCAGCCGGCTTCCCCTGCCACCATACGGCTGAAGGACCATCGACGATCAGGTCCTGATATCCGTCATTGTCCCAGTCTGCAAAACAAATCTTCCTTCGACCGGACTTGCCTGCTTCCATGTCATTAAGCCGAAGAGGCCCCGGGGTTGTGTCAGTTATTCCTTTCCGATTATTGTATACCGATCCGTTCGTGCCGAAGAAAATCCGTTTCCCCGGATTCAGTAGCCCGTCCTTCCGGCGCTCATAAAGGCAAAGCCATCCCTCCTGGTCAAGTGTAACTAGGTCGCACATGCCATCCTTATTCCAGTCAACTGCAACCGGAGTGGTCCTCCATTGTGTGGCCAGGGTTCCCTTTTCCGGAATCCACCAGTTCCACTTCACCTTGGGTGTTTCACTCTCCCAGGCAACCTTGACATCCTTCGGCCAGGAAAGTCTGGTCCCGCCAAGCCCTTTCATCCACTGGACTTTTCCCCAGATGGAATTGAAGATGATGTCTGCTTTCCCGTCTCCGTCCCAGTCAGCAACGCTGAGGACGGTATAACCCCACTTGCGTTCTGCAGGGCCCTGGATCGATCCGTTTTCTCCAGCCATAATCCTGAAAGGCTTGCATTTGACGGTAAACAATTCGGGAGTGTCCCACTTTCCGCCGCCGAGGTTGCGGATATAGGCGATTTCTCCGGCAGAGTTCCCGGTTATTAAGTCTTCTTCTCCATCCCCGTCCCAGTCGTAACTGCATGGTGTGGCCAGGGCCCCGAATTTGACCAGGTCAGCTTTCTGCTTGAATCTGACCGGGTTGTTGAAAAGAGGCATCCCTTTCCACGTCTTTCCTGTATTACGGACCCAGGAAACCGTTCCGTCTTCATCCCCGACAACAAGGTCTATATGCCCGTCCTTGTCAAAGTCGAATGGTACCGGGACTATCATCTCGATATGAAAACGTATTTCTCCATTTTTGTTGGCCAGCCTCTTTCCCTCTTTGAATTCAGGTTGAGTGGAGGTACCGGCGTTTTTGAACCATGTCAGTCCGTCCAGGAATTCACCGCAGATAATGTCTTGAAGCCCGTCTCCGTCAAAGTCTGCCAGGCATGGGCATGGTGCTCCGAATGTATCGATATCCTTGCCTCCTGCTTTTATCCTACCCTTGTTTATGTACTGGCCGTTAACATTCTCAAGTAAATAGACATATCCATGCAGTGGACCGTTGGTCCACTTGCCTTCTGCATTGTATGCATTGTCCCAGCCGTAGTCATCCCAGGTGTCAATCCCGACAATGATGTCAGCATCGCCGTCGCCGTCCCAGTCGGTGTAATTCCACATGTTTGATCTGGACCTGTTATACGTGGCGCCGAGCCGTTCTCCATCATATTGGATCGGGATCGGTTCACCTAGGAACTTTCCGGCGAAAAAGCCACGATACTCCGTTTCTTTTGCAAGGACATGCTGTTTATCGCCATAAGTGCAGACACGGATATTGTTGGGCCCTTTTTTATAGACTTTTACGGCCTTGTCGAATAATGGATCGGAATTTGTCCCTATGTTGCGGAAGAAATAAATGCCATTATACGGTTTGTCAGGGCATGATACAAGTAGGTCGTTAATCCCGTCACCATCAAAGTCGGTAGGGAGGGGAATACCCCAAAGGCCGACACCCAGCGCTACCGTGGCATCGGTACCATATTCAATCGGAATAGCTTCAGGGAGCTCTTTGCCCTTTGCGTGTACTCCAATTGACGGGAGCATTGCCAACGCCGTAAATACTGTCAAAAAAGATCCGGGCTTGTTCATATCATTGTGGTTTATCCAATTAATGCAAATATATGCTAAATCGTTTAAACAAGCAATAGGGATATGTGGCGTATATAAATAAAGGCCGGGGAAAAACCCCGGCCGTTACGTTAGCTTGGATTGGGCTATTTCCTCGTTGAATTGTCCGTGACGTTTGTCACGCTGCCGCCTTTCAGGACGACGCCCGCGACGGGGCTCAGGAAAGTGGTGGCGGTTGACTTGTCAGTGACTGTGCAGGAGGAGTCCAGAATGAGGTTCTCGACCTTGCCGCCTTCGCCCACGCAGCCGAACAGGCCCCACGGGCGGTTGGCAATAGCGTTGTCGCAGAGGAGGTTGAGCCCCGTAATCTTGTGGCCCTGACCGTCAAAATGACCGGTGAAGGCGTGGCCGATGTTGAGGGTCTGGTTGGGTGCGCTCCCTGAAAGGGTCACCAGTCCGATAGGCAGCCATATGCGCAATTTGCTCATGTCGATGTCGTTGAGCAGGACTATCTTGCCTTCGCTGTTGCAGAAACGCTGGATGGACTCGCCGTTGTTGACCGTAAGGGCCAGGTCCACCATGCCCCATGCGTCGGAGATTCCTGCCTTGGTCGTACGTCCGCCCATGTCGGTGATGGCCCACGGTGAGGCTACGGCAAGCTGGGCCGCCCTTCTGGCCACCGCCCCGTTCTCCTTGTTGACGGGAGTGGAGTGACCGGTGGATGCGGTTTCGTTCTGGGCATAGGTGTAGTTCTCGCCAAGGGAGAGTCCGAGGTAAGGTTTCATGCATGCCTCATACACGGTGCAGGCGCCGCCGTAACGGGCAAGGCCATAGTCCATGTGGTAACCGTCACGAGTCATGTCCATTGCGGAGTTGACGGAAGATGTGCGGATATTCTGCATGTAGGTTCCCGAGGGAACAATCCCGTCAAAGCCAAGCTCCTCAACTGCGCTCTTTGCAAAAGCCACGCATACGTCATACATGGAAGTCTGGCTGTTGAATATCCAGTTTGCCTTCTGGCCCGACATCTTGGCAAAATCATAGTACGACTGGCTCATCAGGTAGTAGAACTTGGGCTTGTTGTCCTTCTGGGTGGCCTTGATCTTGTCCAAGAGGCTCTTAATCACAGTCTTCTTGGCATCTGTCCAGCCCCATGCGGCAACGTTTCCGGTGTGCTCCTGAAGGGTGATGACATCCCACTTGTCGCTCTCGCATATCTGCTGGAGGGTCTTGCCGGTGACGTTGCGCCATGCCACGCTGCCGGGTTCCGACGTATAGGCGTTGTTGGCAGTGCCGGTGGAGAATTCGTCATTGTACTGTGACAGGAGCCGTCCTCCGATATACACGTCTATCATCTTGATATTGTTTATACCGGAATTCCTCAACACGTCGGGGAGATGCCATACGGCATCCTGGGTGAAACTGTTGCCTATGAAAAGGACCTTGAGCAGCGGACCAGTCGTACCTCCGCCATTGGCATCGTCATAGAGGGATTCACCGTTATGGTCGGTCAGACCGGCGGTTGCGTTGACGGAAGGATCTTCAGGCTGCCCGGGCTGGTCGGGATTCTGGGGATCTGTCTGTTCCTGGTTACCAGGCGTTTCCGGCTTGGGCTTGCCGCATCCGGTGATAAGGAGGGATGCAATCAGGAAAGCTGAAAAGAGTCGTTTCATATGCGATAAAAAATCGAATAAATATCGAAATGGCTATTGATTATTATCAATTGATAGCGCGAATATAATAATTTATTTTTATATTTGTGCTCAAAGGAATGAAAACTTATATATAATGAAAAGGTTATTTATCTTTGCCGCCGTGGTTTCGGTCACGGCTGTTATTACCGGTTGCATGAGGGAGAACCCGGAAATCGGCCTCGATGGTGACGTTGTGACCATGACGGCATCTTTCCCGTCCGGGGAACTTCAGGAAGGTCCGGAATCAAAGGTGGCATTTGCCGACGGCGAGACCGCGATAAGACTGTCCTGGGAGAAATCCGACAATCTCCGTGTGATCGGCGGCGGCAAGGATGCCGTTTATTCCATAAAGGATTTCACCGAGAAGCAGGCCACCTTTGAAGGCAAGGAGGTCAAGGAAGGCCCATATACCGTTATACTTCCCGGCAGTTACGCAAGCGAGGAGGCTGTGAACGCCCGCAGTTATGCTTCCCAGACCCAGACGGGGAACGGATCCACGGCCCACTTGAGATATAACGCCATGCTCACGGGTGTAAAGGATTACAAGAGTGTTTCTTTCACTCCGGAATGGGCTCAGGCAAACGGTGCCACTTTCAAGGAAAACGGTACCCTGAAGCTTGTAATGAGCATTCCCCTCGGGGCCAAGACAGCGACCAAGGTAGCGATTTCTTCCAGCGACAAGTCTTTCTATGCCACCAATGCCGAGAACTCGGCCGGAAGGGCCATGGAGCTGACTCTCAAGAACTTCGACGTCCCTGCAAACGGCGACCCCCTTGTCTGTTACTTCGACCTCAGCTGGCAGGGTGCGGTCATTTCTGGATCGTCCATACTGACCGTATCGGTAACCACCGACATCGGCTCGTTCATGAAGACGTTCAAGCCTTCCCAGATGACGCTGACCGGAGGCAAGATGTACACCATTACGCTTGACCGTTCGTCCTGGGCCAGCGACTCTTCGTTCGCCGGCGGCGACGGAACTGAGCAGAAGCCTTTCCTCATTGCCAACTATATCCACATGAACAGCATCGCTTCCGCCCTTTCCAATGGCCAGAAGATATGGTTCAAGATGATTTCCGACGTGGATATGGAGCCTTCGGTAGCCGGAAAGTGGGATCCCCTCAACAGCGTCAGCACCTATGACAAGGCCATCGATTTCAACGGCGACGGCCATGTCATCAAGAATCTTACCATAGAGGGCAGCTACCAGCACTGCGGCTTTGTCTCCATCCTGAACGGAACCGTAAGGAACGTCATCTTTGAAAACGCAAAGATAACCAACGGCTATACCGGAGACAACAATGATACGGGTATTGTCACCGCTTTCGCAGGTTATGGTGCCAGCGGTAAGGACTATCCCGCCCTGATTGAGAATGTGGAGGTCCGCAATTCTTCAATTACCACAAGCACCATCCTCCAGACCGGCGGTGTGGGATTCGGCGCCATAGCCGGTTCCGGAGTATACGGAAAGATATCCCACTGCCGGGTTGACGGATTCACCATCAATTGCGACGGTTCGCGGCTGTGCAACATAATGGGAGGTGCAGTGGGACGAATCCTGTCCAAGGCTGTTACCATTGAATATGTGAGTGTCAGGAATACCAAGCTGAAGGGCCATGGCTTCATCGGCGGCGTGGTTGGATATGTCAACGATGCTACCCCTCCGCTGGTGGACAGCTGTTCCTTCATCGGAGAGATTGACGCCAACACCTTCGCCGGCGGAATCGTGGGTGCCACGAGGTTCCCCATGACAATCTCCACATGCGAGTCCCGGGGCAGCATAATCATCCATACCGGCAAGCATATAGGCGGAATCCTGGGCGGTGCCGACGTGGCCAGCCATAAGGCCTCCAATATCATGGTTCAGGGCTGTACTTCCTACATGGATATCTTTGCCAGGCCGGATGACAGCCGTGCCGGAGGAATCGTCGGAAGTTTCCCCAGCGGCTCGGATGACGCGTGCATCGACAACGTCGTGGACCGCTGTGTATTCAAGGGAACCATATCAACCGTGGGTGATGTCCCGGAATCCAACAAGTCCGTTTACTACGGCGGCATAGTTGGTGTCATCTACAACGGAACCATCAGGAACTGCATCAATATGGGGACGCTGACCGCCTCTGAACGTCAGACCCATCACGGCGGAATAACAGCCTATGCATCGGCTTCCACCATTACCGGATGTGAATTCCGCGGTACCTTCCAGAACAACCTTGCGGGCAGCGTGGGCGGA
Source organism: Bacteroidales bacterium (assembly GCA_017437755.1). Lineage (GTDB taxonomy): Bacteria > Bacteroidota > Bacteroidia > Bacteroidales > UBA932 > Cryptobacteroides. The sequence continues at coordinate 76,580 of JAFRXI010000010.1, read as the reverse complement.
ATAGCCGCTGCCTTGACCCTGGGAACCAAAGTCACTGACAACGTCGTTTCTTCCGATGTGAAGGGCGCTACCAATGTCGGAGGTGTCTTCGGGCTTGTCAACAACAGCGTGGGCGCAAAGGTGGTGTCCGGGAACCTTGTCAAGGGTGACGTCATCGGAGTTGCCGGAGTGGGCGGAATAGGCGGCAGGATGAGTGTCACGGATGTAAGCGGCCATTCTTTTACCCTCAAGGACAATCTGGTTTATTCCCCGGCTATTACGGCCACCAGGGACCGTGACTACAACGCTACCCGCAGTTCGGGTGCAATCATCGGAGAAATCGACGGCCAGGGCTATACGCTTTCCAACAATTTCCACAGTTCGTCGCTCGTCTTTACCGACGGTGCCGAGAGCGTCGCAGACCGCACTACGGCGACCTTCGACCAGCCGGGCCCCTATGTATGGGGATCCTCTCCGCTGACATGGGATCTGAGCGCAACCTATTATCAGCCCTATCACGGTGTGGCTACAAATGCCACCGCTTCCACCCAGGCAAATACCATCGGATGGAGCAGCGCTATATGGGATACTTCAGGTGATATGCCTGTCCTTTACGGCCTCGTGGACCTGGAAACAGAGTAACCGGGTTTGGCTTGAAAAGCAAAAGGGCTGCCTGGATGACCGGGCAGCCCTTTTTGAATAACGTGTGAATCAGCCCCTTGCGGCGGCGATCCATCCCAGCGCCTCGCGGCACTTTTGGGAAATAGCCTCCCAGTTACCGGCGGATATCATTTCCTTGGGGAACAGCTTGGAACCCATCCCCACGGCGGTGACGCCTGATTTCATCCATTTGGTAAGATTCTCTTCCTCAGGTTCCACGCCTCCGGTAACCATTATCATGGACCAGGGCAGGGGAGCGAGTACGCCCTTTACAAAGCCGGGACCGCCCACGCTGCCGGCAGGGAATACCTTGCAGAGGTCGCAGCCAAGTTCCTGGGCCGTACCTATCTCGGTCACGCTTCCGCAGCCGGGGGAGTATGGGATACCGCGGCGGTTGCACAGCCTGGCCACGTCGGGATTGAGGTAAGGGCCCACGATGAAGTTGGCACCCAGCTGGATATAGATGGCAGCCGTTGCCGGATCGATGATGGTTCCGGCACCGAGTATCATCCCCGGGCATTCCTTTACCACGAACTTGGACAGTTCGGAGAACACCTGCTGGGCAAAATCGCCCCTGTTGGTGAATTCGAAGGCCCTTACGCCGCCTTCCCAGCATGCGCGGACCACCTGTTTTGCGATTTCAACGTCGGCATTGTAGAATACGGGAACCATTCCGGTTTCCTTGATTGCCGTTAGAGTCTGGAGTTTGGTATATTTTGCCATAATAACGATAGTTTTCGGTTACCTTGAAACCCTTCCGCTTCCACTGCCGCTCATCAGTGCCTCCACCTCGGCCACGGTGACCCTGTTGTAGTCGCCGAAGATGGTGTGCTTGAGGCAGGATGCAGCAGCAGCGAATTCAATGGCCTTCCGGTCGTCGTCATAGGCGAGGAGGCCGTAGATGAGACCGCCCATGAAGGAGTCGCCTCCGCCCACGCGGTCAACTATATGGGTGATGTCATAACGGCGGGACTGGTGAAGGGTCTTTCCGTCAAAGAGGACGCCACCCCAGGTGTTGTGGTTGGCGTTGATGGAGCCGCGGAGGGTGATGGCCACCTTCTTGCAGTGAGGGAACCTTTCCATCAGCTGGCGGCACACGCTCTCGAACTTGGCCTGGTCCACCTCTCCACCGGTGCTCTCGGCGTCAAAACCTTCCGGCTTGATTCCGAATTCCTTCTCGGCATCCTCCTCGTTTCCGAGGATCAGGTCGCAGCCTTCAACCAGGGCAGGCATGACCTCGGCTGCAGTCTTTCCGTACTTCCAGAGTTTCTTGCGGTAGTTGAGGTCGCAGGAGACCTTCACGCCAAGCCGGTTGGCTGTTTTGATAGCTTCCAGGCACACGTCTGCGGCACCCTGGCTCAGCGCAGGGGTGATTCCGGTCCAGTGGAACCAGTCGGCATCCTTGAGAACGGCTTCCCAGTCGATCATGCCCGGCTGTATCTCGGAGATGGCTGTGTGGCTACGGTCATAGACCACTTTGCTGCCACGGGCTACCGCGCCGGTTTCCAGGAAGTAGATTCCCATCCTGTCGCCGCCGAAGACGATGTCATCGGTGTTTACGCGGAGGCTGCGTAGTTCCGCGATGCATTCTGCGGAGATGTCGTTCTTGGGAAGGCGGGTCACGAATGATGCGTCCATGCCGTATCCGGCGAGGGATACCGCCACGTTGGCTTCACCGCCGCCGAAAGTGGCGTCGAACGAACGGGCCTGTGAAAACCTGAGATAACCGGGGGTGGAAAGGCGGAGCATTACTTCTCCGAAGGTTACGATCTTTTTGCTCATATTGTGAAGTTGTTGGTATTGTCGTGCACGTGCACGGATACAAAGGTAGGAAAAATATTTTGAATTCTTTTGGTAATTGTCAAACAATTCCCTGCTCGCGTGCCCTGGAGATCATTTCGACGGTGTTCTTTGCGTCGAATTTGGCAATAAGCCTCTGGCGGCGCCATTTTATGGTCTGCTCCGTGAGGAACAGGCGCTTGGCTATGTCCTTGCTGGTGAGGCCTTCGGCAAGCATCGGGAGAATTTCCATCTCGCCACGGCTCAATCCAACCTTTTGGCTTTTCCCAATGCTGGAGAGAGTGTCATTCATCTCTATCTCGTTCAGGGCTTCGCCGATGGCTTCGTCCGCCGCGGCGTTCTCTTTCTTCAGCCTCAGTGCCCGGCGCGTGATGACCAGTATGGACAGGAGTGCGAGGGTCAGCACCGCAAATGCCGTCGCGAGCATCGTCCGCTGCCGTTTCTGCGTCTTGTAGGCCTGGCCCATGATATCCAGTGTGGCAATTCTGTCGTAATACTCCTGGTCCTGGTGTTTGGAGTAGTATTCATCGGCCTCTTGCAGATACTTAAGCGCATTGGTAACTTTACCCTGACGCATATACAGTGCCCCGAGTCCAAGTTTGGGCGATGCTTCCCAGAGTGAGTCCCCGGCTTCCCGGGCGTGAAGGATGGCGTTGTTGTAGCACTCGATGGCTTTTGCGTCGTCGCCTTCATCGGCCCAGATGTCACCCATATTGCGCTCCAGGATGGAACTGCTGATTTTCCAGCCGTATTTTTTAAAGATTTCGCCGGCCTTGGCGTAGTATGTCATCGCCTGAGGCAGGGAGTCAAGCTCATAATAGAGGTTCCCGATATTGCCATACAGGCTGGAAGCGGCATCGTCTATCTTTTCCTGGGGGTAGCCTTCCGGCGTGACTGGTCCTGCCTCTCCGGCCGACATGCGGTCGAGGTAGCCCAGCGCTACGCGGTAATAGAAGATGGTACTGTCGTACTGCTCTTTGTTGTAGAACAACTGGCCGATGAATTTGGCTGCCAGGTAGGGCTGGTAAAGGGACTTGAGTTCGTTGCCAAGGTCATAGGCCCTTCTTGCCGCATACATCGAGCGGTCAGGGTTGACTCGCTCATATCCGCTCATCAGCTGTGAGAAAGCAAGGCACACGCCGGCCTTGGTTTCATACGTGGCCCGGGCCAGGCGTTCGGGGGTCCATCCGGCCACTACATTCTCGAGGGAATCGAGTTTCCGATACCGGTGGTCATTGTACTGCGCGCTGACTGTGCCTGCGAAAACGGGTATGAAAAAGAGTGTGAAAAGGAGTCGCTTCATAGTATAACAAAGTTAGCAAAACCGCGGCAATTAAGGGATTAACAGGGTGAAAAACCGACAACCGCAACTCATTTTTATACTTTTGTATAATTCTCAAGTGCTTGGGATTGACGAACTTTGTAATCGGAAACTAATCCCAAGCGAATGGAAGACTTATTCAATAACGAAATCGTTCTGACCGCCACGGAGGAAAAGGTTTTGAAGATGCTGGCGGCAGGAAAGAAAAGTACCGAGATAGCGGAGGCTCTGCATCTCAGCCTGCCGGCCATCAAATGGTATAGGCAAAGGCTCAAGTCCAAGTTCAATGCGGCCACCACGGGAGAGATGTTGATGAAAGCGGTGGCGCGGAAAATCCTATAAAGCATAATTATTTACATATCCATCATGAAAAAGTTATCTCTCATCCTAATGTGCGTGGCCGCTCTCGCAATGGTATCCTGCGGCGGCAATTCCAACAACAAGGGCCAGGGTAGGGCTTCGGAAACAAAGACATCCGTGGCGGAAGCCGATGCTGTGGACCTGGGCCTCAGCGTCAAGTGGGCAAAGACCAATCTGGGAGCCAGGGACGCATCTGAGCCCGGCAACTATTACGCATGGGGCGAGACCAGGCCGAAGAAAGATTTCGTCGCGGCAACCTATGCGTTCAAGGATGGAACCAAGTTCAGGAAATACACTGTGGAGGACAGCGAGGCCAGCAGCGGCACGGCCGACAAACTGATTATCCTGGAGCCGGGAGATGATGCTGCCACTGCTGCCCTTGGAAAGGGCTGGCGTATGCCCACCCGTGCGGAAGCCATGGAACTCTTCACCCGGTGCAAGTTCAGCTATGACAAGCCCGGCGTAATCACCGTAACCGGTCCCAACGGCAACAGCATTGATTTTCCCAAGGCAACCGGATATTATTATGGGACAAAACAGGAGGAGGAGCGCTATACCTGGCTATGGACCGCTTCCATGGCCCTTCAGGTGGGCACTCCGGTAGGCAGTGAAGATGCACTGGAATGGCATGACCGCAGAAGGGCGGATGCAATGCGTTTCGGCCACACGGACTGCTATGCCGTTTACCGTGAGAACGGGATGCCCATCCGTCCGGTCAAAGAATAAATGATATGAAAAAGAGAATACTCTTGACGGCAGCGTCGCTGTCTTTCGGCCTTGCCACCTTGGCGCAAGTCCCCAATCCTTATACTTACAACGATGTCCCCGACGTTGCGCTGGATGTGCCGCTGGGACTCCCGGCCCATGACGAGGATGCGCAGCCGGAAATGCAGAAGCCCCGGCCCCAGGTTTCCTTCTGTGCCTACCGTATCAGTACCCACGGGACCCCGGCCAAAGTGTTTTATAATGCCGCCAGCAAGCGCCATTTCAGCGTTTCTTCCGGCATAAACCCGGCCACCGGCGAGAACCAGGTCATCAAGACGCTTTCGATTCCTGACAGCCTGGCCGTCTACAGGATTGACGACGCCACCCGCACCATCACCAAACTGCCCGGAGAGGGGATGCAGGCCCTGAACAACATGGACGTCAAGACCAAATCCGAGCAGATGACGGAGGAGGAAATGGCCTATTCCTGCGACCGCTGGTGCTATATGAAGACTATTGTAACAACGGAGACCTTCGACGGCCCATATGGTTCCCATACCGACGAGCATTACCGGACCAGCTTTATCGATCCGGAGACCGGCATCACCCTCTTCGAAGATACCGACGGCATCGAGACCTATATGCGGAACATCCACCTGGGCGTGCCGTATCCCGAGGTGTTCGAGCTTCCTGCAGGTTACAGGTTTGTGGTTCAGGACCTGTCTTCCGGCCTGGATGCTTACAAGAAGTATGAGCAGCAGATGAAGGACAGCTACCAGAGGCTGGAAGGGAAAAATAACGATGGCTCCCGCGACGATTTGCGCGAAAAGATCGACCAGGGCTCTTCTGCTCTGGAGCAGTTGCTGAACCAGTACAGGAAGAAGTAAGTATCCCGGAGGGTTTTGCAGGGTGTAGGCGGAAATAGTAAAAAACTCTTTAGTTTTCTGTCGCCAGCACGTAGTTGGTATTCTTGCTTCCTTCGTACGAGCGGACCAGAATGCCTTTTTCTACCAGGTCATTGATGTCACGGAGAGCTGTTGGTTGAGAGGTATTGCAGATCTTTGCCCACTTGGCGGTCGTGAGTTTTCCTTCAAAGCCGTCCCACAGTTTGTTCACGACCTTTACCTGACGTTCGTTCATAGCAACCTCGCGGTGCTCCTGCCAGAACAAAGCCTTGGCAACGACACGCTTGACCACTTTCTCGCTGCGATTCATGGCGTCGCGGAGCGTCCGGAGGAACCACTCGAGCCAAAGCGTTATATCTACATCTTTGGTAGTGGTATTCTCCAAGGCCGTGTAGTACTCGTTCCGATTCAGCAGAATCTCTGCAGACATGCTGTAGAAACGGTACGGCATACCATCAGCCCTGGCCAATAGCATATCGGTAAGGGTGCGGGTAAGGCGGCCGTTGCCATCGTCGAAGGGGTGGATAGCCACAAACCAGAGATGGGCAATCGCGGCCTTGAGTACCGGGTCTGTTCTTTCCTCGGTGTTGAACCAGTCGATGAAGCGCTTCATTTCTTCCGGTACTGCAGAGGACGGAGGCGCTTCATAGTGGACTTTCTCTTTGCCGTAGGCGCCGGAAACAACCTGCATGGGTTCCTCGCCCACTCTCCAGAGAGCAACAGTAATAGGAATCATACCGCTGCGGCCTGTCGGAAACAGGGCTGCATGCCAGTTGAAAAGGCGTTCTTCGCTGAGTGGCAAGGAGTTGTTCCTGACGGCATCAATCATAACTTGGACGACACCTTCCGTGTAATGGTCCGGCTCAGGAAGTCCTTCTGTGGGTAGACCAAGGTGGCGGGCCACGGAGGAACGGACCTTATCGGCGTTGAGGAGAATGCCTTCAATCTCGTTGGACCGGATAACGTCCTCTGTCATCACGTCCAGAGAAGTTTTGGATTGGATCTCAAAACCGAGTCCTCCCATCATGCCAGCGATACGCCCCTCCAGCATCCTGACCTCTGTAAGGAGATTAAGGATGATGTCAGTGTCCCATTTGAAGTTGGGCCACTGAGGAAACTGCCATATATAGTGCGGTCTCATAAGTCTACATTTTTGTGCAAAATTAGCAGGATGAAGCGAAAAAGCAAGAGATTCGATTCAAAATTTGAAGCGAATAACAGACTGATTCGGTTCATTTCTATTCACCAGGGGCTTTTGCCAGTGTGTGACTCCGTCGTCAACGTGGCGGAGGGGCTCGTAAACCTTGAGGGGGCCTTTAACGGGCAGCGCACCTCCTGCATTTTTCAGCATGACTATGCTCTTGAGCTGGGCGTCGTAACCGGCGGCTCCGGTCAAAGGCTTCCCCTACGAGGATGGCGAAATCTTTTCAGTCAGCCCCCCTGAGGTATTTCATTTGTATCGTTCCACACGGGCATCGTTGATCACACCGTTCCAGTTGAGACCGAAGGCAAAGTCGTAAAGGTTCCCTTCGGAGTCCTTGTAGCAGTCCATGTCACGGGGGACGTCTTCGCACTGAGCCTCAACCGTTTCCATATTGGCGGGAAGCTGGCAGGGGAGGAGGCCGTAAGGCTCGGCGGCACCGCACACGATATCCAGGACGGCATTGTTGGATACACCGCAGCAGAATAGGAGGGCGTCGGCCCAGGGCTCGATTTCGGCCGGGACGAAGGGCCGCTCTGCGGCAACAACCACTATCACCGGCTTTCCGCCCATCGCCTCTTTGGTTTCCCTGACCATGATGGCGTCACGGGCATTGGAGGAGATCTCCTCTATGTCACGGTAACTGCGGTCGGGCATGCCGTCATCCGGGTCTGCTGCAATGCTGTGCTCTCTTGCCGTTGTGGCCTTATACGGTCCCCATTGCAGGCTGATGGGGCAGTAGTGACCCTGAGGATACTCTTCGTTTGGCGTAATATACCCCCAGTGACCAGCAGGACTCTTGACGGTGACAATGGCAAAGTCGGCCTCTCCGGGCGTTTCCACCACCTGGAAATACCTGCCCAGCAGCTCTTTGGAGATTGGATACTCGTCATAGGCTGGCGCCGGCTTCTGCCAGTGTGTGACTCCGTCGTCAACGTGGCGGAGGGGCTCATAAACCTTGAGGGGGCCTCTCGCGGGAAGTGCCCCACCGGTATTCTTCAGCATGACTATGCTCTTGAGCTGGGCGTCGTAACCGGCTGCAACGAACTCCTTGCAGCCAACTGTGACGGCGGCATAGTCCGGATCCAGATACGGGTTCTCGAACAGGCCCACCCGGAAAGTGTTCACGAGGATACGCCTCGCGGAGAGTTCAAAGTGCTCGCGGGCGCTTTTCTCCCCATATTTCTCAGCCCATAGCCGCCAGGCTTCCATGTTGATGGAATTGTCCTTGGTGCCACCCAGCTGGTCCACGCCGGCCTCAAAGCAGCGGAGCCTGCGCTCGGCGACGGAGAGTTTCTCCACGCCCCATGGCTTCCCGCTGTGAACCCACGGGACATCATAGTCCCGGACGATTCCCCAGTCGGTGCAAACCACTCCGTCAAAGTGGTATTTCCCCCTCAGGAGGTCCTGTATGATGTAGTGGGAGAAGCCGTTGCCCACATTCTCGCCGGAAGGGTCCTGGTTGTAGGAAATGGTATAATACGGCATCACGGCCGTGGCCGTACGGGTCTTGCCGGGAAGCCTGAAGGCCCCGTCCACAAAGGGGATGAGTCCTGCATCGAAGTTGCTTCCGGGATATACGGCATACTTTCCCATCCCGAAATGAGCATCCCTGCCGCCTTCGCCGGATCCGCCGCCGGGCCAGTGCTTGACCATGCAGTTGACAGATTCCGATCCCCATCCATCCTTGCTCCCCGGCGTGTTCTGGAAGGCCTCGCAATAGGCTATTGCAATGTCCCTGCAAAGGGCGGGATCTTCGCTGAAAGTGCCGTGGAAGCGCCTCCAGCGGGGATCGGTGGCTATGTCGATCTCCGGCGACAGGGCCGTTGTAATCCCGAGGGCGCGGTATTCCTTTGATGCAACCTCTCCGTGGGACCGGATAACGTCCATGTCGAAGGTGGCTGCCAGACCCATTTCCCTGGGCCATTTGGAGATGTCGTTCTGGCCCGCCGGATCGAACTCCCCGTCCAATTCCGGTTTGTTCGCATTGATGTTGGCGGAGCCGCTTGTGTAGTTACGGGGATCTGTACTGTTGTTGGCGGGTATTCCCATGCGCTGGGCTTCGCACCAGGCCTGCAGCGTATTCGTCCATGCCGCGGCCGTGGCGGGAGAGGAGACGTTCCGGATAAGCAGATGCCGGATATTGTCCTTTTCCAGCAGCGAAAGCTGCCCCTTGGTGAGGTCGGTTGAATTGATGTCCACTGCGCTGGCATAGAAAATCAGTCCGCAAATCTCTTCCTCCGTCAGTTGGGAGGCTAGGTCCGCAGCCCTCCTTTTCACGTCCTTTCTCCAGTCCTCAAAGACGTCAAGTTTGCCATCCTTGTTCAGGTCCTTGAAGGCATATCCTTGATGCTCAATTATTTCCACGCCTGAGTCCGGACTGTAGCCCAGAGTGGGTCCCTTGCTCTGATAAACAAGGGTATATCCGTCATGGGGCTCTGTGGTAATAACGTTTGAAGCGCATGACGCAAGCGAAACCGCCAGAGCGGCTGAGACAATTCTTTTACAAAATTTCATATTAATGGTCTTTGAAGTTATATTATGTCTATAATTGTGGCGTCAGGAAATTGCATTTGGGCAGATTCTTCCTGCAGACTGATTCAATTCTGTTGATTATCTCCATACAGCGCTTTTCAGGAATGCGGATTTCTGTTCCCGCCTTCAATACGAGGTCGATTCCTGGATTACCGTTATAAAAAACTGACGTTGCATGTTCGCCGCGGGTCCCTTCCGGGGAATATGTAATGTCGTATGCCGGGGCAAGTTCCCATTTGCCGTCCATGCAAAGGAAGGTGAAATTCTTTGAGTGGTCGTCTTTGTTTATTGCGACAATATTGAATACCATCCGGCGGAACATCTCCTCGACGGCAGCAGGATCCTGCGTGAGATAACCGGTAAGGGCCAGGAGGTTTGTGTAATCAACGTCGCACTTGCGGAAATCCGTCTTCAGCAGGGCAGCGGCAGTTGCCGTATGGATACGTTTGCCATCTGCTCCGATATCAAACCGTTCGATGGCGAAGTATTTATCCTTGACGAGTCCGATACGTGGGATGTTGATACCGCATTCGAGGGCCGTTTTCATGTATAGGAGTTCGTTTCTGCCGATATCAGGAGAGTCATAGGTGTGACGGAATTTTACAATCCAGTGCGAGCCGTCCTCAAGACGCATCACAGCCTTTGGCCTGGCTCCTCCTGAGTTGGCGCTGTTGTAGTAGAGAAGACCGGGGTCACCTGTGGATTTCTCGGAAAGGATGGCGAGAGCCTCGTCCTGTATGGCGTCCAGGGGGCCGGTACCCAGGATTTCAGCATGTTTCTGGAATCCTGTCATAACCGGAACATAAGAGAGTGCCCCCATGCCGGATTTCCCCACGATTGCAAGCCGTTGCAGCGGTGACAGGTCCTTGATTGTCATTCCCTGGTTCCGAAGGATACGGTCCAGAAGCAGGAGCCCATATCCGTCCGGAATGCTGTCTTCAAATATGGCGAATGCTCCGCCATATAGGTCCGGATCGGCATGGAAAATCCCTTTTTGGAGCGGTAGTTCGGTTGGGGACAGGGAAAAACCGTCCCGTACCCTGGCTGTATCATACTCAAATACGCAGCAATGGGTATTGGGATCCGTCTGGACGGTTCCCACAAGGGTATCCTTCCGATAGAAAACACGTATGAAGTTGATATCCGGCAGCATTTATCTTCCTTTTTGACGTGTTTTGTTTCTGGTGATGCGGGCTAGTTCCTCGGATGTGGAATACTTTGTCCGGCCAAGGACTGAGCCGAGTTCCTCAAAATAATCAAACTCGATAGCCAGTTTGCAGAAAGATTCAAGGGAAATCTTTCCGGTTCTCTCGAATCTTTCGATGGTAGGGGCGGGAATCCCGGTCAGGTCGGAGAGTTTTCTCCGGCTATACCCTTTTTCAATTCTTCTTGAGCGGCAGTTACCTGCGAGCCGCATGGTCAGAATGCCCGGTTGCCGTGAGTAATTATCGAGTCTGTATTCCATAACATAATATGCAATTTGAGGTAATATAGTATGGTTTTACATAATATGATATGCAAATATAGTCAAAGATTTACAAACGAACAATACCCTAATGTAGTCCTGGTTACTTTGTTGTCATGGGAACGGCGGAGCGGTCGATAATCATGACGGGGGCGTCCCAGAGGGGGAGGGAGGTGATGCCGAGGGAGCCGGCGGTCCTGTCGAAGGTTAGGCTGTGGACATAGCCGGAAACAGATACCTTAACATCTTGTCCTGAACCTTTCTGTGACAACCGTCTACTCCTACCACTATAACCTTCACAAGCTTTCCCTGCATCCCGATTCTGACTTTGACACAGTCATTGCCGGGTTGTGATTTCAATGAATTATTGCTATTTTTGGAGGAATAACTAAACGGGTCTTTTTTATGAACAAGAGTTTTTTTGCTGCCGTGGTGGCGATTGCGTGTGTCGGCTCGGTGCTGACGGCTGCTCCCAAAAAGTATGTCTGGTCTCCTGCTGGGGATAACATCAAAACAAAATGGGCGTCGGAAGTCAACCCTTCGGCCCCGTTGCCGGAGTATCCCAGGCCACAGCTGGTTCGTGGGAATTGGTTGAATCTGAATGGTTTATGGGATTATGCCATTACACCTGAGAAGGCAACGGACTTTACAGCTGAGGGCAAGATACTGGTCCCGTTCGCAGTGGAGTCGTCGCTTTCCGGGGTAGGAAAGCATGTGGGTAAGGAGAACGCCCTGTGGTATGAGAGGACCTTCACCGTTCCCAAGACCTGGAAGGGGGAGAAAGTCCTGCTCCATTTCGGGGCTGTTGACTGGAAGGCCGATGTATGGGTTAACGGCAGCAAGGCCGGTAGCCATACCGGCGGATACACCCCTTTTTCATTTGACATTACATCGCTTCTGAAAAAATCCGGTAAGCAGACCATCCGTGTGAGGGTTTGGGATGCCACCGACCAGGGCTGGCAGCCGCGTGGAAAGCAGGTGGAGTCGCCCCAGGGTATCTGGTATACCCCCGTTACCGGAATCTGGCAGACCGTATGGCTGGAAAACGTCCCCTCAACCCGGGTGGAAGGTTATACTGTGGCGGCAAACCTTGAAGACAACATCCTTAAAGTCAATGTGGATGCGGCGAATCTCAAGGGGGCCGACCTTGTTAGGGTAGAACTGCTTGAAGGCGGCATAGGGTACAGCGCCGAGACCCCTTCCACAAAGGTGCTCGCCGCCTCCGACGGCCCGGTGGCTGCCCTGAAACTGGTTTCTCCAAAGCTCTGGTCACCTGATTCGCCTTATCTTTATGGCCTCAGGATCAGTATCATGAGGAACGGACAGGTGATAGACTGCGTCAACGGTTATACGTCTGTAAGGACCATATCCAAGGTAAAGTCGGATGGATACAACCGCATGGCGCTGAGCGGCAAGCCCCTCTTCCAGTACGGTCCGCTGGACCAGGGCTGGTGGCCCGACGGCCTGTACACCGCCCCCACCGACGATGCCCTCCGGTTTGACGTGGAAAAGACCCGCGAATTCGGCTTCAATACTATCCGCAAGCATATCAAGGTGGAGCCTGCGCGCTGGTATTACTGGTGCGATGCGCTGGGAGTCATGGTATGGCAGGACATGCCGTGCATAGCGGACCACTCCAAGGGTGTTGCCCAGTCAAGGGATCCGCAGCTGGTGAAGCTCCAGGCAAACAAGTGGGCGCATGACAGCCTCCTTGGCGGTACCGACGCCAGCGTGCCCCAGCAGTGGAAGGACAACTACTATAAGGAGTGGGGCGAGATAATCAAGGCCCTGAAGGTGTTCCAGTGCATCATCGTCTGGGTTCCTTTCAACGAGGGCTGGGGCCAGTTCGATACGCCCAAGGTGGTTGAGTTCACCCGCAGCCAGGATCCTACCCGCCTTATCAACGAGTCCTCCGGCGGCAACTTCGTGCTCAAGGGCGATATCCTTGACGTACACCACTATCCCGGTCCCATGATGAACGTGTTCGAGGGCAAGTTGGTCAATGTCCTCGGGGAGTACGGCGGCATTGGCCTGCCGGTCGAGGGCCATCTCTGGAAGATAACCGACAAGAACTGGGGCTACGGCGGCGTGAAGAAATCCGCTTCCGAGGTAGTGGAGCAGTACAGGGCTTTTGCCGAGAGGCTCAAGGTATTCGTTTCAACCGGATGCTCGGCCGCCATCTATACCCAGACCACCGACGTCGAGGTAGAAGTAAACGGCCTCATGACGTATGACCGTATGGTCAAGGTCCCTGAGGCCGAAATCTGCAAGATCAATAAGTCCGTTATCGAATCGATGAAGTAGGACGGATCGCAAAGTCGAATTCCCGTTCCCCGGCATGCAGGAGGTATTGCTCAAGTGGCTTCTTGCCCCATGAGTTTACGCCTCCTACTCCCATCTGTACCGATTCGAACGTGACATAGGTCTTCCCTGAAGGGACAAGGTCGTATGAGTGCAGGGGAGCGCCGTTCTGCTTGTTTGTGGCATTTGGCCTGGCAGGGGTCCCGTCCCTTGTGCAGTCCAGTTCCCACTGGCTGTAGGGCAGCACGGCGGCCGAGAATGGTGCGGGCGAGGTGATTTCAAGACCGTTGCCGGCAGGATCCAGTACGCGGAGGTACCTGAGGCCGGTATGGGTCCCGGATGCCTGGCGCCTGACATACAGGCGGTTATACTGGTCTTCCACCTTCTGGCGATACTTTCCCATCAGGGCGGCGGAGTTGCGATCGGCATAGTTCTCCCAGGGACCGAGTCCGTAGAAGTCTATCACAGAGTATTTCCCGTCCATGGCCATGGTCATTCCAAAGCGGAACAGGTCGGGCATTCCAGAAAGGCCGCCTGCATCGGACATGGTCTCCCTGGCCAGGATGGTACCGTCGCCATATACCTCGTAATGCATTGACAGTGCGGCCTTTCCTTCGATGGGGGAGAAGACTGCATCCACGTCGTAGCGGTTTTCCCTGCGGGTCACGTCAAACGAGAGGACCTTCAGCTCGGGATAGAGCCATACTTTCATCTTCTCGTTGAGCCTGGCGCCCATGTCGTTTTCCGTAACTGCCCTGCCGAAGCCGGGGAGAAGGTCTTCCGCAATCATCCTGGCTCCATTCAGCACGTAACCCGAGAGGGCTCCCCTGGAGGGACTGAACTCGGCGCTCCAGCCCTTTCCGGAGAACCTCGCGGCGGTAGCGGTTTTTTCGTATACGGGCATGGTCGAACTGTCGGGAACCACGGCGGCGGGAGCTTCCTTCCTTACGGGGATCTGGTCGTAGGCAACCTCGAATCCGGCTTCCAGTAGCGGTTCCTCCTTCTTGAGAAGGTACCTTACGTTAAGGTACACGTCGCCGTTGCGGTAATCGGCGAAGGGGATACCGGGATTTACGGTCTGGGTTTTGCCGGGGGCGGCGTTCAGGGCGTCGAAACTTCCCACCAGCACCTTCCTTCCGTCAACCTGCAGGTCCCACTCCATGCGGCAATAGGAAAGGTCGCGGAAGAAATTCTCGTTGTACACCTTCAGGAGACCGTTTTCCAGGGTGGTGAGGATGTTCCGATGCTGGTAGCGGATCTCATAGGCATGGGGATGCCACCTGCGGTCGGTCGCGATTATACCGTTGCAGTTGAACGAGCCGTCGGAGGGGTCATAGTCGTTGTAGTCGCCGCCGAAGGTTATCCTGTCACCGTCCACGAGGGCCTGGTCGGCAAAGTCCCATATGAATCCTCCCTGGTAGTTCGGATACTTGCGGATGAGGTCCCAGTATTCCTTGAAATTACCCACCGAGTTGCCCATGGCATGGGCGTATTCGCACTGGATGAGGGGCTTGGGAGGATTGTTCCTGACGTATTCCTCGCATTTGTCGGGAGTGGCGTACATGGGGCACCAGATGTCGGTGTTGTGCCCGAGCTCGGCCCTTTCGTACTGGACCGGACGCGTTTTGTCGTAGGATTTTATCCAGTTGTAGCAGGCAGTGAAGTTGCTGCCGTCGCCGGCCTCGTTTCCCAGGCTCCAGATAATTATTGAAGGATGGTTGAAGTCCCTGCGTACCATCCTCTGGTCACGGGCGAGATGGGCGTTGAGGAAGAGCGGATTGTTAGCAAGTGTCTTGTCGGGGTCGTATCCCATTCCGTGCGACTCAATGTCGCCTTCGTCAATGACGTATATTCCGTACTTGTCGCACAGCGAGTACCAGCGCGGGTCGTTGGGATAGTGGGACGTCCTTACTGCATTGATATTCAGTTGCTTGAATATGCGGATGTCCTCTATCATATCCTGCTCTGAAACCACATAGCCCCTGTAGGGGTTGAGTTCGTGGCGGTCGGTCCCCTTGATGAGGATGGGCTTTCCGTTGACAAGGAGCTGGCAGTCCTTTATCTCCACGCTCCTGAAACCAAAGGTGACGGAGGTGGACTCGGTGATGCCCTTCTTGTCCTTGGCGGTCAGCTTAAGTGTATAGAGATCAGGCGTTTCCGCGCTCCACAGCTTTGGCGATGCCACCTTGGAGGAGGAACGGACAACGATATTCTTTCCGGCCTTTTCGGCCTTCCTGGCGGGAGCGGCGGTGAAAGAAGCCACGTTGTCACCTTCAGGCGAGAGGATGGTCCCTTCAAGCGAGACGGTCCCGGGACTCACTTCGGCATAGAGGGTGAAATCACCGTCCATCGATGCGGTTACGTGGACATCCTCTATCCTCTTCTGTTCGCGGGTGTATACCCATACGCCACGGGCGATGCCGGCGAAGCGCCAGAAATCCTGGTCCTCGAGGTAGGAACCGTCGCACCAGCGGAATATTTCAAGGGCTATGACGTTCTTTCCGGGCTTTACGGCCTTTGTTATGTCAAAGCGTGCCTCCAGTTTGCTGTCCTGGCTGTAGCCTATCTCCTTCCCGTTCACCCATACGGTCACGTTGGAAGTGGCCGAACCTATGCACAGGCAGATCTGTTTTCCAATCCACGATGACGGGATATCGAATGTCTTTCGGTAATCGCCCACATAGTTCCTTTCCGTGGGAGGGAAGGGGGGATTGTTCTGGTAATGGCCCCTCCAGGCATATCCGATATTGAGGTACATGGGCTCACCGTAACCGTTAAGCTCCCACATTCCGGGGACGGGCATCGTCCCCCATGAGGCGTCGTCGTAATCCACAGCCTGGAAGCCCTTCAGGCGGTTTTCCGGGCCGGGGTTCCAGAAGAACTTCCAGTCGCCGTCGAGGCTCAGTGTCTGCTGCTGGTCGGTAATGAATGTGGCTGCCATGGGGAGCCTGCCTTTTTCAAACATGTTGGGGTCCTGCCAAGGTTCCGCGGCAAGTGCGTTGATTGCTGCGAGAATGGCAAATGCGGTTAGTAGTACTTGTTTCATATAAAAGGTATCAGATTGTTTCGATATCAGCGGATGGGATCCAGCCCTCACGACCGTCGGAAAGTTCGATGTTTATCCAGGAACCAACTGAGTCAAGGACTTTTACCTTGGTTCCCTCATGAAGTATGAAAAGGTCCTTTGAGCCGTCCTGCGAGGGGGAGCTCTTGACGGAAGAAACCGCCTTGAGGACTATGGCTTCGTCGTGGCGGATGAAGTCGGAGCGCTGCCACAGGGCCATGGAAAGGGTGAATGCGAACAGCAGCAACGAGACCAGCGCGGCGAAGAATCCTCCCTTGCGTGCGCCTTCGCCCCTTCCGAGCAGGAAGAGAAGGACCATCGACAGGGTAAGCGCCAGCAGCAGGAGCGAAATCACCGCCCAGGTGTTTCCGCCCATGGAGTAGCAGACCTTCCTCAGCCCGCTCTTGAGGACGAATTCCGGCACCGGCTCTATCCGGTCGCGGGTGAGTTCGCGTGCAAACTCGAGGTTGAAGCGTGCGTCCTTGTTGGAAGGGTCGGCCTTCAGGCACCGCTCCCAGCAGAGGATGGCCCTCCCGGTTTCTCCGGTCTTGAACCAGGCGTTGCCGGCGTTGTAATACAGGTCGGTGGATACGTTCCCCTGGTCAATAAGGTCCTGCCAGGCGGTGGCGGCTTCTCTGTATCGGCCTTCGGTATATGCGGAAATGCCTGAATACCAGAGGGAATCCGCCGGAGCGGCAGCCTTTGCGGCAAATGAAACCGACAGCAGCAGGGCAACGGCGGACAGTCCCTTGCGTGACGCTCCGTTGGGTGTCTTTACCATTGAATCTATAGAAGATATTACTTTCACGGCAGTGTCGTAATGGGCGCTCATGGCGTCGTTTCCGGTGGAAGGAGAGTAACGTGCCTCCTCGCAGTTGTCAAGGAGGGCCGTGAACTCGGCGGCCATGGCGCTGTCGACTCCGCGGTCCACGAGTGCTGAGGCAATGTTCTCCTTGGTCTGGTCGGCCATGTCCATGTTCAGCTTGTCCGACACATAACCCATGAGTGCCTTGTGAAGTTCCTCATAGAAAGCGGTATAGAGGTTCTGCCTGAGATAGGATTCGCTCTGGCGAAGCCGTTTCAGGGCCATTTTCTGGGCCTTGCGGTTACGGGTTCCGGCCACGTCGGAACGCAAGGCCGCAACCTTCCGGAATGCCGCCCAGATGGCTGCGGCGGCAAGGATCATCAGTACGATGAGTATCCTGTAGAGAGGCCTTCCGGCCAGCATGTCTTTATCACCGGCGAGGTCCGGCTTGCCGGAATGTATGTAGCGGATGTCCTCGCCGAGGGTCTTCACGCCCTTGCGGTCGGATACCTGAAGCGTGCTGCCGCCCTGAACGGGAGCCTCGGAGGCCGATCCCTTTTCCACGTGGAGTCGGAGGGAATCGGTCTGGACCGTGACATATTTCCCGGCCTTTACGTTATAGTAGGTGTACTTTATGGGCGCGAGGGTGAAGTCCCCGCCGCTGCGCGGAATGAACGGATACTCAAAGGTTTTGCTGCCCTGGGTGCCGCTGCGGTCGGTCTTCTGGGATGCCTTTACGTCGTAGAGTTCAAAATCGGGCGGGAACGACACCTTGGGCGCTTCCAGGAGGGTTACGTTCCCGTCGCCTGAAAGGACAACCGTGAGCGAGGCGGCGTCATGGGCCTTGAGCGAGTCCTTGCTGACGGTGGCCGAGATGTTGAAATTGCCCACTCCGCCCCCGAACGACGCGGGTGCACCCGCGGGCAGGGGAGATACGTTGACGGTGCAGGCTCCGGATGTTATCCTTTTGCGCACAGTGGCAAAGTCATCTTCGAAGAAACTGTCGAAGATGCTCCTGCCGGCCTTGGGGGCTGTGCGCACCCTCACCAGGCAGACCAGTTCCGCCGGATCGATGGTAAGGGCGCCGGCTTTCTGGGGGATGAGCACCCAGCGGCGCAGGACGGCGGTATTGTAGATCTTGTCGCCGACCTGCTCGCGGCGGAACTCGATGTTTGTGGGAGCATCGGTTTCCTGGCTCCAGAAACCGTTGAAGGAAGGGAACCTGGCTCCTTCAAAGCCGGCCACGTCGACCCTTTGGTAGAGCTTCAGCACGGCGTTCAGGGGTTCGCCTATAACGGCATGTCCCTTTCCCACCGAGAACCTCAGGAAAAGGTCGCCTGCGGCTATGTCGCCGTTGGAAGACTGCGGCTGCTTCTGGGGAGCGGCCTGGGTTCCCTGCTGCCTTCCGGACGGCTGCCCCTGTGACGATGCGTTCTCCACCACTTCGACGCTGAAACTGCGCGACGAGATATCTTTGCCGTCGACCCTCGCGGTTGCGGGAGGAAGCTGGAAAGACCCGGTTTTCTTTGGAAGCAGGATATAGGTATAGGTCGTCTGCGACGATTTGGTGGTCTTGCCGTTGATTATCTGTATGCTTGTGGAAGAACCTTTCTGAGGCCCCCATACAAGCTGGAAATCATCGCCGGGGGTCCATTCAAAGGCCGAAGGCTTGTCTTCACCCTCGATGATGAACATGACGTTGAACCTCTCGTCGAGGCCCACTATGTTATGGACTTCGACCTTTATGGAATTCTGGGCGAGGGTGGTCACCGCCGCCAGAATGGCCGCAAATGCCGCTATTACTCTTTTCATGCCTACCAATTCTTTTCTTTCTGCCTGGACTTCAGGGCGGCGGCCTTCTCCTTGTTCACCTTGTCCTGAGTCTCTTTCTCCTTGGCCTGAATAGCCTGGAGAAGCTGCTGGACCTGTTCTTTTGAAAGGTCCTGACGGTTATCCTGCTGCTGATCCTGCTGCTGATCCTGATTCTGATCCTGATCCTGATCCTGGTTCTGGTCCTGGTTCTGGTCCTGGTTCTGGTCCTGGTTCTGCTGCTGATCCTGATTCTGGTCACCGCCTCCGCCGTTCTCCTGGTTCTGGAGCATCTTCTTGGCATACAGGTAGTTCTCCTTTGCATCCAGGTCCGAAGGGTTTCTCAGCAGCGACTGCCTGAAAGCCTCCATCGCAGCCTTGTAGTCCTTCTTCTGCAGGGCGACGTCTCCCTCGTTGTACCAGCGGTCTGCCGCGTGCGGAGTTGCCTCGGCGGTCTTCTTTATGGCCTCGAGGTATTTGCCGGCCTCCTCGTAATTCTCCTGGCGATAAAGGTTGGATGCCAGGTCGTAGTTGGCGGCTATCGACGTGGAGTCGGCCACGAGGGCCTTGCGGTAGCTGACGTCGGCCTTCCGCCATTCGCTGCGCTTGAACTGGCGGTTGCCCGCGCGGACCTGGGAACGGTCGGCCTGGGCAAGGGCGTCATTCCCTGCGAACGCAATGAGCAAAAGTATCAGGATATATTGCAATTTTCTCATTTTCAGGACCTTTTGAAAAGATGTACGCGTGCTTTGCGCTCCCCGATTAGCATCTCGATCACAAGGAGGGCAAGTGCCATGGCAAAGAAGTACATGTACTGTTCGTCGTATTCCTCGAAGATGGTGGATGCGAATTCCTCCTCTTCAAGGGCGCGTATGTCGTTGATTATGGGATTCAGTCCGAATTCGTCGTTGCCTGCGTGGATGTAGGCTCCGCCTCCGGCCGAGGCCACCTGCCTGAGGGTATTCTCGTCAAGTTTGGTCACCACTATGTTGCCGTCCCTGTCGCGGAGGAGTTCCCCGTTCAGGGGAATCGGCTGCCCCTGTGCCGAGCCCACGCCGATGGTATAGACCTTGATGCCGGCCTCGGCGGCCTGCCTGGCCATTTCCACCGGGTCGTCCTCGTGGTTCTCGCCGTCGGAGATGAGGATTATCACCCTGCTCTTCTCACTCTGGATGCTGAACGAGCGCATTGCGGTGGCTATGGCGTCGGCCATCGCGGTGCCCTGGACGGGGACGGATTCGGTGGAGATGCTCCCGAGGAACATCTTGGCCGAAACGTAGTCGGTGGTTATCGGAAGCTGTACAAACGTGTTGCCCGCAAAGATTATCAGTCCTATCCTGTCGTCCTTGAGGCGGTCGGTGATGCGTGAGATGGCCAGCTTGGCCCTTTCCAGCCGGTTGGGGGAGTAGTCCTCGGCCAGCATGGAGTTGGATACGTCAAGCGCTATCATTATTTCAGCCCCGCGGCTCTTGTGTTCCGACAGCTTTGCGCCTATCTGGGGCCTCGCCAGACCAATCACGAAGAACATCATGGCGAGGGTATACAGGATTATCCTTACCCATCCCTTTGACGCGGACCACGACGGCATCAGTTCCTTTACCAGGGCGGGATCCCCAAGCTTGAGGATCCTGCGTTTGCGGAGGTACCTCAGCAGGCCGTAGACCGCGGGGACCAGCGGCAGGAAAAAGAGCAGTATCAGGAATCTTTCGTTTGCAAATAGTATCATCTCTCCTCCTCCCTATGGCAGTTTCCTGAATAAAAGCAATGACAGAAGTGCCTCCAGCAGCAGGCACACCAGGGCGGCAACCGCATATCCCGGGAACAGGTCCTTGTAGACGGGGAAGCTGTCGATGGTGGTGCGGGTCTTCTCCATCTTGTTTATCTGGCTGTAGATTTCCGAGAGCTTGGTGTTGTCGGTCGCCCTGAAATAGGCGCCTCCGGTATCGGATGCTATCTTCCGGAGAAGGGGCTCGTCAATCTCCACCTTTACGTTCTGGATGTCAACGCCCCACGGGGTCATGACGGGGTATGGCGCCTCGCCATTGGCACCCACTCCGATGGTGTAAACCCTTATCCCGTAGTTCTTTGCGATTTCCGATGCCATCTCCGGGGTAATCTCTCCGCAGTTGTTCACGCCGTCGGTCAGGAGGATTATCACCCGGCTTGGGGCGTCGCTGTCCTTCATCCTGGCAACTGCGGTGGCAAGACCGTTGCCGATGGCGGTACCGTCTTCGATAAGGTCGGTCTGAACATCCTTCATAAGGTTTATGAGGGTGGCCCTGTCGGTGGTAAGGGGGCACTGGGTGTAGCTTTCGCCCGCAAATACCACTATTCCCATACGGTCCGACGGCCTCTGGGATATGAATTCAATGGCTATGTCCTTGGCGGCGCTTATCCTGTCGGGCTTGAAATCCCGGGCCAGCATACTGGTGGATACATCCATGGCCAGGACGATGTCGATCCCCTCCGTATCCCTTTTCTCCATCTGAGAGGACGACCTTGGACGGGCGATGCAGATTGCAATGAGGGTCAGGGCAGCGATCCTCAATATGAAAGGAATGTGCCTCAGAACTCCCAGTACGCTTTTTCCGCCGGCTTTCCAGGCATCGAGGGTGGACACCCTCATGTGGACCCTCCGCCCCCTGAGCTCAAGGTAGATGTAGTGGACAACCATGAGCACGGGTATGGCGAGCAGCCAGAGCAGTTTCGGATACTCAAAGAACATCTTTCACCTCCTCGTCTATGTCACTCTGGTAGGTTGAGGTCACAAAGCGGACCGCCGAAGGAAGCACGCCTGCGTTCTCCTCGCGCGGAAGTGTGAACTTTGCGAACTTGACCATGTCGGAACGCTCGAAAAGATCCTTCATCTCAAGGTAGAGGTCCTTGGGAATGTCAGTCTCCTTCAGGGCGTCAAATATTTCTGCAGAAGTCATTTCCATTGCGCCAACGCCGTACCTGGCAGCCATGTATTCCCTCAGGGCGTCGGTGACCCCTGAATAGAAGGCCTTCTGCTTTTCCGGTTCCCAGAACTTCTCTCCGCGGTATCGGTCGAGTTTGCGCAGGGCCGTGATATGGGCCGGCTCCCCGGGTATGCTTCCGTCGAGGCGCTGGCGGCGACGGCGCAGCAGAACCACGGCCGCCCATACCAGTACGGCCAGGAGTATGGCCCCCAGAAGCCACGGGGCCACTTCCTTGAAGGTCACGGGATAACGTATCTGCCCCTTGATGTCGTGTATCTTGAAAGTGGCGGTGTCAACCGGCATTTCCCTTACCTCCAGCGTCTCCGGGCTGAAGAACAGGGTGTCGGCCTTCCCGTCGGGACTGACTTTGATGGCGGCCAGTGGGGGAAGGATGTAATTACCTTGTTCAAAAGAAGTTATGGTCAGGTAAGGACGGAGTTTGAGCATCTTTGCGTTCTTCTTCCTGTTCCCGGAGACCTTGAGCGTGTCGATCTTCCACTGTCCCACTATCTCCACTCCCTGCATGAGGGTGTCCTTGAACTGCGGAAGTACTATGCTGGTCCCTTCGGGCACTTCCTCAAGGCTGAAACCGTATTTCAGCTGGTCGGCAATCAGCACGGAGTCCCTTTTCTGGTTCTGCTCAAGGAACGACTGCGCCCCCGCTTCCGTGAAGAAGGGGAGCGTAGAGGCCAGGGCCGCCAGATAAAGAATTGTCCTTTTCATCATCATCTTTTATGGAAAAATGCCAGCAGGCTCTTTACATAGTCCTCGTCGGTGGAAATCTCCACGTTGTCAACGCGGTAGCGGCTCAGAAGCCTTGAGGTTGAGTCGGAAACCGTGGAGAACCATTTGGAATAGGCTTCCCGCGTTTTCCGGGAAGACGTGTTGATCCATGCGGAAACTCCTGATTCCGAATCTTTTACATTTATAAGACCGACATCCGGAAGCGCCTTCTCCAACGGGTCGGTTACCCGTATAACTGAAATGTCGTGCCTCCCGGCGGCAATCTTCAGGGCCTCCTCGTAGGCGGGCTGGCCTTCCGATGTGGTGTCCAGCATGTCGGACAGCAGGAACACGGTGCACTTCTTCTTGATGGCGCCCGTGACAAAGCGCAGGGCCTCGCCGATGTCGGTCCCGTCGGACTTGGGTTCGTACTGGAGTATCTCCCTTATGATATGGAGCAGGTGGCTCCTGCCCTTCTTGGGAGGGATGAATTCTTCCACGTGGTCGCTGAACAGGAGGGCGCCCACCTTGTCGTTGTTCAGAATGGCGGAGAACGACAGCACGGAGGCTATCTCGGCAATCTGGTCACGCCTGGTGCGTCCCCTGGTGCCGAACAGCCCGGAGCGGCTCACGTCTATCATCAGGACCACGGTGAGTTCCCTCTCCTCCTCGAACACCTTGACGTAAGGTGCCCTAAGCCGGGCGGTCACGTTCCAGTCCATGTTCCTCACGTCGTCGCCGTAGCGGTATTCCCTTACTTCGCTGAAGGTCATTCCGCGTCCCTTGAACGCGGAATGGTACTCTCCGGCAAAGACCTGGTGGGAGAGGGCCCTCGTCTTTATCTCTATTTTCCGGACCTTCCTGAGAAGTTCCTCGGCAGTAAGACCGGCCATCTGAAATACCTCCTAAGGGACTATCACTGCGTTGATTACCTTCTCTATGATTTCTTCCGGGACGACGTTCTCGGCCTCGGCCTCGTAGGTGAGCCCGATACGGTGGCGGAGCACTTCGTTGCACACGGCCCTCACGTCCTCGGGAATCACGTAACCCCTTCTCTTGATGAAGGCGTAGGCCTTGGCAGCCATGGACAGCGAAATGCTGGCACGGGGAGAGGCTCCAAATGAAATGAGGCCCTTCAAAGGGGCGAGTGAATAATCCTCGGGGGTGCGGGTCGCATAAACTATGTCGACGATGTATCTTTCAATCTTTTCGTCCATATGGACGTCGCGTACCACCTTGCGGGCACGGACGATGTCCTCGGGCTTGACTACCGGGCATGCCTTGGGGAACTCTCCGGAATTGTTCATCCTGATGATCTGGCGCTCCTCCTCCTTCTTGGGATAGGAAACCACCACCTTCAGCATGAAACGGTCCACCTGGGCCTCGGGAAGAGGATAGGTGCCTTCCTGTTCGATGGGGTTCTGGGTTGCCATCACGAGGAAAGGATCCGGAAGCGCGAAGGTATCGTCGCCAATTGTCACCTGCCTTTCCTGCATGGCTTCCAGAAGGGCGCTCTGGACCTTTGCCGGAGAACGGTTGATTTCATCGGCCAGAACGAAGTTGGCGAAGACGGGGCCCTTGTGCACCTCGAACTTCTCGTTCTTCTGGGAGTAGATGAGGGTTCCGGTAACGTCGGCGGGAAGCAGGTCCGGGGTGAACTGGATACGGCTGAACTTTGCGTCCACCGCCTGCGACAAGGTGCTGATGGCGAGGGTCTTGGCAAGTCCGGGGACACCTTCCAGTAGGATGTGTCCGTTTGCCAGCAGGCCTATCAGGAGGTTGTCTACAAGGTGTTTCTGTCCCACGATTACCTTTCCCATCTCAAGGGTAAGGATGTCCACGAACGCGCTCTCTTTCTGGATGCGGTCGTTGAGTTCCCTGATATTTACACTTTCCATATAATTGTTATATTTGCACAATCAAATACATCGGAAAATGAGGTTCTCCATCCGCCTGTCCTACAACGGCGCCCCTTTCTCAGGCTGGCAGGTCCAGCAAAACGGAATAACCGTCCAGCAGTGTCTGGAGCATGCGCTCTCGACCCTCCTGAAGGGCGAGGTGACCGTTACCGGGGCCGGGAGGACTGATTCCGGAGTGAACGCCGTGGGCTATGTGGCGCACTTTGACGCCCCGGAGGGAACAGCCTCATTTCCGGAGCGCTTTATCTACAAATTAAATGCCATCCTGCCCCGGAGCGTGACCGTTCATGAGGTTGTCCCGGCAGACTCCGCTTTCCATGCCAGATTCGACGCCAGAAAGCGTTCCTATGCGTATTTCATCCATCGCAAAAAGGACCCGTTCATGGACTCGTTTTCCTTCCTGCACACCTTCCCCACGGATGTGGATGCCATGAACAGGGCGGCGGAATCGCTTCTGGGAACCCACGATTTTTCCTGCTTTGAAAAGACCGGCGGATCCAACAAGACGTCGGTCTGTACGGTCACGGAGGCAAGGTGGGAGAGCTATGTCCCTGACCACGTGAGGCTTATGGGCTTTCCTGCGGAGGAAGGGGATTATCTGGTGTTCCGTATCAGCGCCGACAGGTTCCTCCGGAACATGGTCCGGGCGATAGTCGGAACTCTCCTGGAGGTGGGCCGGGGACGGAGGAGCGTGGAATCCGTGGCAGCCCTCCTTGACGGCGGAGCCACCCGCTCGGATGCCGGAGAATCGGTCCCCGGCAATGCCCTTTTCCTTTCCGGGGTTGAGTATTAGTTCCGGTTACGGCACATCCGTTTGACGTCGTCCCAGCGGTAGTAAGGCCCCTGGACGGCGGTCAGTCCGGGTACGGCGGTTTCCTTCTCGTTCATCAGGAATTTCACCAGCACGTCCTCCTTCCTGTTCCGGTAGAATATAATCTGGAGGTTCCCTGCAAAAGGAGTATAGCGTGATCCCACCCATTTTGTGCGGGCCTCGTCGATGCTCATCCTTTCCGAGACGCCTTCCAGGCCCAGATAGCAGAGCAGGGAAACCAGCGGCCAGTCGTGTCCGAAGCGGAGGTCGGCGGCCCGGGGTGTACCGGCTATGACCTCGTCGGCCCTTGTGATGATGTCTTCCACCAGCAGGGATGCCCTGGGAATGCGGATGTCGCCTGCGAGGGCCGAGTTGGCGTGGTTGAGGTAGATGTACATGTTCTTCTGGTCGGCCTGCATGTAGGTCAGGCTCTCAGGAAGCAGCCGGAAAAGGTCTGCCTCCATGTCGAAGGCCTCGGCGGTACGGGCCAGTTCGTAGATGTCCTTTTCCAGTTTCAGGGCTGAACGGAAGTATTTCCGGGCCTTGGAGGGATCCTTGAAAAGGGTGGCTATAATTGCCGTAGTATCAGGCTTATAGGTCCTGGCCAGGGAGTCGAGGACCGGCTTTGTGCGGGCTTTTACTTCGTCGGTTCCGCTGCGCCCGATATAGGCCATGAACCTCTCTCCGGTGTCCACGTCTATGTCGAGGTCCCTTTGGAGTTCCTTCAGGCTGTTGGTGAAGGCATTCATGCTAATGATGCAGCGTGGAACTGTGCTTGAGGCCGCAAATACGGTCTTGCTGCCCTTTGTGAAGACCCTGCGGTAGCGGTGGTACATCCTCTCGGCGATGGCCTTGTGCTCCCTTCTTCCCCTAGGCGTGAGGTGACCTTCCATGCCGGCATGGCGTTCCAGCGCCGTAATGCTGGCGTCAAGCAGGAGCTCTCCGTCCGTGGTAAGCTGGGAGTCCGCTTTTGCCGCCAGAAGGATGTCCCTGAGGCGGGCATATTGGTGCCCGTCGCCGGACGAGCGCGAGCCGTGACGGCCGTAATGGCTGATATAGAACGGCTTGTATCCCTTTGGGGCGGGCGTGTCAAAAATCGGGACGTACTCGTATGAGTGGATGTTTATCCCGGCCCTCTGGTGGAAAGCCCTTATGTCGCGGGTAAGCTCATTGTCGGGGACGGTCTGCGCTGCAAGCTGGGTGGCAGCAAGCAACATGGCGATGGTGACAATCTTTTTCATGGCTTAAAATTATTCTTTATCTTTGAGAATCGCAAATTATTAAATGGTCATGAGAAAGTTCATAGGTGTTGCATTGCTGCTGCTTGCATGTGCAGGGCTTAAAGCGGAGGAAAGTACGGTTATCCGTGAGGGCTATTCAAAATGTGGCGGGGCCTCGGCATTCGTGGCAGGAGACAGGTGGCTTCCGGTTCCGGAATATTCAGACAGGGCCGGCTGGGCGGTGCTTTTTGCCTCGGATTCGGCCTCGGTGGTAAGGCGGGGCGAAAAGTATCTGGATTACCAGTGGCAGCACGTTCCTGCAACGGCATACCTGGAGTTTGAGCGCACCGGCGACCGCTCTGCGATGGAAGGTCCTTCCGGCATGAACCGCAGTGCCATTCTCTGCCTGATGCTGGCCGAACTCGCCGAGGGAAAAGGACGTTTCATGGACCAGATAGCCAACGGGTTATGGTTCCTTTCCGGAGAGACGTCATGGGTGCTCTCCGCCCACCAGCCCAGGCAGGCATCCAAGCGCAGCCTTCCTGACGGGAGGGAACACCTCATAGACCTTGGCTCCGGCCGCATGGGGGCCATTGTCTCGCTTGGCCATTACCTTTTCCATGAACAGATCGACAGGATCGACCCGTCCATAACCGCCGCGGTGGAAAGGGCTGTGAAGATCCAGATATTAGATCCCTTCCTTGACGACCGGGAGAACAAGGCCCAGTGGTGGAACGGCTTCCATGACCCTTCCCGGCCGCTCAACAACTGGAACCCCTGGTGCAACTCCGATTCCATCCTCTGTTTCCTCCTGATGGAAAAGGACCGGGAAAGGCTTTCCGCTGCACTTGACAGGGCTGTGAAGAGCGTGGACCTTTTCATGGGCTGGGTAAGTGAAGACGGCGCCTGCGAGGAAGGACCTTCGTATTGGGGCCATGCCGCCGGCAAGCTCTATGACTTTGTGGAAATCCTCCGCTGCGCCTCACACGGCCGTTTCAACGTGTTTGACAATGCAAAGATCCGCCGGATGGGAGAATATATCTCCCGTGTCTTCGTGGGAGGGAAGTATGTGGTGAACTTTGCCGACGGTTCCGCAGGTGTGGAGAACTACTCCACCCTTACCTACCAGTATGGCAAGGCCATAGGCAGCAGGGAACTTTCAGATTTCGGCCTGTATCAGCTTGCAGATGTATCCAGGGGCCGTTTCCGCTACCCGGGCATATCCTCGGGAGACGGCTGGAGGGCTGTCTGGAGCCTCGTTACCAATGTGGGGATGCGCAGCGACGTGGATTCTCTCAATGCTGCCGGACGTCTTCCGGAAGTGATGGAAACCCTGAGGGCGGAGGTACCTTCGTCCACCTGGTATCCGAAGACCGAACACTGCCTGCTGAGGAATTCTTCGGGCTGGTTCCTGGGGGCAAAGGGCGGACACAACAACGAGAGCCACAACCATAACGACATCGGCACCTTCATACTCTATATCAGGAATATACCTGTGTTCGTGGATGCCGGGGTAGGGACATATACAAAGGATACCTTCGGCAAGAAGCGCTATACCATCTGGACCATGCAGTGCGACTGGCACAACCTTCCCATGCCAAATTCGATCTCCCAGCTCAACGGCAGGGATTTCCGCAGCCGGGAGGTCTCCTGCAACCCTGCCAGGGGACTGTTCTCGCTTGATATCTCCAAGGCTTATCCCGAGGAGTCCTGTGCCCTGTGGTGGAAAAGGACCTATTCCCTCCCGCCCAAGGGAAAGCCGTCGCTGACAATTACCGATAACTATAAATTGTCGGAAAGGACGGAATCGGACCTCTGGCATTTCATGGTGAAGGGGGAGGTGGAAATGCCTGCCCCTGGCGAGATACTTATTAAATGTGACGGAGACCTCGTGGTGGCGCTGTCCTATCCTCCGGCCTTCAGGGCATCGGTGGAGGAGAAGCATTTTGATGATCCCAAGCTCACCCGCGTCTGGGGCAACACGCTCCGACGGATAACCCTGTCTTCTCCGCCCGATGCCCCGCTCACCGGAAAGTACATGTTCAAGGTAACGGAAAAATAAGTTATCTTTGCCGCATGGATGGACTGTCGGACAATTCCCTGCTCGTTGCCCTGGAAAGGGGGGAGAGATGGGCTTATGAAGAGGTGTTCAAGCGCTACTGGCTGAAAGTCAGGAGGTTCCTCACCGTGGTAACCGGTGACAAGACTGTGTCCGAGGACCTTGCCCAGAATATTTTCATGAAGCTCTGGCTCCATCGCGGCACCCTTTCCGGAGTTATTTCACTGGATTCATATCTGTACGCCATGTCCAGGAACGAGGCGTACGACTGGTTCCGGAGGACCTCCTCGCGGAGAAAATATGAAAACGAGGAGGCCCTCATGGAGGAATTCCTCTGCAACATGAAATTGGACCATGACATGGAGGTGATAGAGAATACGGTGGACAAATGCATCAGGTCCATGCCCCCACAGCGCCGCCTTTGTTACGAGATGTCCCGGAAGGAGCATCTGACTGCGGAGAAGATCGCTTCCCGACTGAATCTTTCCAGAAGGACGGTGGAGCACCATATATCATTGGGTATCAAAGATATACGTAACTCGCTCGGAAAAATTCTGAATTAATCCGGCATTTTCGTTGGGTATGTCGCCCTATTTGTGCGTCTCTTTGAAAGAAACGCATAAATCATGGATTCATTCAAACAGGACAGACTGAAAGACTTCTGGGATTCCATCCCGGGAGAGTCGTCGGCTGAAAGCGAGGCCGCATTCGAACGTTTTTGCGAGGGAACGGGAATCACGGGAAGAGCCCCCGTCAGGCGGTGGAGGTACGCCGCCATGGCCGCGGCTGCGGTTCTGCTGATAGCCATAACATCCGGCCTCACCATTCTCACCTTTGGGAATAAGGATATGGAAATGCCTGAATATGTGGAGCTCAGGGCTGCTCCCGGGGTACGCGACTCGCTGGTTCTTCCTGACAATTCCAAGGTGTGGCTGAACTCCGGATCACGCCTTCTTTATCCCAAACGGTTTGCAGGAGATATCAGGAAAGTCTTCCTTTTCGGGGAAGGCTATTTCAGCGTCCAGGCGGATCCGGCCCACCCCTTCATCGTTTCTTCCGGCGAGGTCTGCGTCCGGGTCCTTGGTACCGAGTTCAACATGACGGCATACGACGACCTGCGCTACGTATCGGTAAGCCTGGTCAAGGGTGCCGTGGACATGTCGGTGGCCAAAAAGGACATTGTAAGGAATATCCTGCTTTCTCCCGGAGAAGTGGTACGGTTTGACCGGGAGGACGGCACCCTTGAAAAGACTTCCATACCTCCGGCAGCCCAGGGCTCGTGGAAAAACGGCGATTTCTATTTCTACGACCAGCCTCTCGCCGAGATTACCTCCCAGTTCGAGCGCTCCTTCGGAAAGCGTATAGTGATTCCCGACCCTTCCGTCAGGGACATCCATTATACAATTGCGTTCGTGAACGGGGAAACCCTTCCGCGCATGCTCTCGGCCATCACGGAGATTGGCAAGCTTCGTTTCCGCGATAATGGCGATTATATAGTAATTTCCAGATGATATGCAAATGCATAGGACATTAATAATCATATTGTTATCTGCGCTCCTCCTGCCTGGAACGCTTCTTGCCCAGCGTAAGACAGTCTCCCTGGATATGGAGAATGTCCCCATGGAGAGAGTCTTCGAGGCGCTCCGGAGCAGGGGTTATTCGTTCGTGTATCAGCCAAAGGAGATAGATTCCAGGCGGACCGTTACGGTCAAGGCCTCGGGCGAGAGCGTCGAGAAGGTCCTTGCCCGCCTTTTCGAGGGGCAGGATGTCAGCATTGCGGTAAAGGACGGCATAATCTATCTTACCCGGTCCCATCAGGAACCAAAGCCGGCGGGAATTACCGTTTCCGGAATGGTGGTTGACGGCTCCGGTGCCGGGGTCATCGGTGCCGGCGTTCTGGTCAAGGGCACGCTTTCCGGTGTAACCACCGACGCGGACGGCCGGTTCACCATTCAGGGTGTATCCCCCGGAGCGGTGCTGGAAGTGTCGTCACTGGGATACGACACAGTGGATGTAGCCGTGGAAGGCCGTACAAGCCTTACGGTGGAACTTTCCGAGAGCAAGCTTGCCCTGGATGAGATTGTGGTGGTTGGTTACGGCACCCAGAAGAAGGTGAACCTTACCGGCAGCGTGGCCATGGTTAACCTTGACGACCAGACCATATCCCGTCCCGGCGCCAACATTTCCGGCGTACTAACGGGAATGGCCCCGGGTGTGAGCGTCCGGCAGACAACCGGAAAACCGGGCACCTCCGCCACTATCCGGGTCAGGGGTATCGGAACCCTTAATGACAACAATCCCCTTGTCCTCGTGGACGGAGTGGAATGGGATATGGACAATCTCAACCCGGCCGACATCGAGAGTGTGAGCATCCTGAAGGATGCCGCCTCCACGGCCATCTACGGAGCCCTGGGCGCCAACGGCGTCATACTGGTGACAACCCGCAGCGGAGAAGGCCGGATAAGGTTCAATTACAATGGATACGTCTCCATCCAGAATGCGGTGAACAAGCTCAGGATGGTATCGGACTATGCCGAATTCATGGAACTAGTGAACGAGGGCCTGACGAATATCGATTACGCCGCCCACTATTCCCAGGTTACCATCGACACCTGGAGGCAGGCGTCAAAGTATCCCAACGCAGTTAACGAATTCGGGGTACCCAACAGGATCGCCTATCCCAATACCGAGTGGTTCAGCGTTATTTTCAAGCCCGGAATCTCCCAGAACCATCATTTTACCATGGCCGGTTCCTCCAGGGACATCAAATATTCCGTGGCCCTTGGTTTTACCGATAATCCGGGTATCATGAACGTTTCCGAGGGGGTTAATTCCGGGCAGAAGAAATTCACCCTCCAGACAAAGGCCGAAGCTACGGTGGCGAAGTGGCTCACAATGGGGACCAATATCTATGGGACCCGTGACAACATGGGCGTCGCAAGTACCGCCAACGCCTTTGAGTACCTTTCCAAGGCGGTCCCCGGAATCTACCCCGGAGAACCCTTCAAGTACGGTTTCCCGGCCTCGTCCGAGGAATCCACTACTGCCAACAACCTCCTCAACTGGCTGGACCGTTCCGGGTCCGACACCAGGATGAACATCACCGCCTCGGGCTTTTTCACGGCAAAACTCTACAAGGGGCTCCAGCTCGAGGGCAGGGCTTCCTATATTATATACCGGAGGGAGACTAAAAGCTACGGCACTGACAGGACTTCCACCTGGGACTACGTCAGGAACCGCCGTTATGCCATGGAATCCATGTCAGGGCTTACCGTGGCAGACAACGACTACAAGTCGGACCAGTTCAACACGGACATTATCCTCCGCTACGGTGCCACCTTCGGGCAGAAGCATGAGGTTGGCGCCCTGGCCGGATACAATACGCAGCATTACAGGTATAAGAAACTCGGGGCATCCAAGAAAGGTATGACCGACCCGTCGCTCACCGACCTCGACGCCGTGGCTAACATTCTTTCAGTGAGCGGTGAATCCACCGAGTGGGCGATGGCTTCGCTCTTTTTCAGGCTGAACTACGCTTTTGGAAGCCGTTACCTGTTCGAGACCAATCTGCGCTATGACGGGTCGTCCAGGTTTTCACCTAGTTCCCGTTGGGGGCTTTTCCCGTCGGTGTCGGCCGGTTGGAGGATTTCCGAGGAGCGGTTCATGGAGAAGACCCGGTCCTGGCTGGACAACCTCAAGCTGAGGGCTTCCTGGGGCCTCGTGGGCAACTGCCGCACTTCCGACTACGCCTGGCAGGCCAAATACGGTTCCATTCCCGTTGTGGTGGGCGGTTCCACTGTTACGGGCTTGGCTGCCAGCAAGATAGGCAATGAGAATCTCCGCTGGGAGCAGACCTCCTCGCTGGATTTCGGCCTTGACATGGCTTTCCTTCAGAACCGCCTGACCGCCGAATTCGACTGGTATGACAAGAAAACCGACGGTATTCTCTTCGTTCCCTCCATCCCCCTGACCATGGGAGTGGTGACCCCGGCGACCGAAAATATCGCCGTGGTGAACAACCGGGGCGTTGAACTCTCGGTGAAATACCGCGGCAACGTGGCCGGGATCGAGTATTCCTTTGGCGCCAATGCCGGATTCAACCAGAATATGGTCCTCAGGTACAAGGGCGCCCTCACCAAGGGTTGGAACGAGGACCATACTGAGTTCCTGAACAATTACGCGGATGTATCCGAAAGCGGTTTCGGTGGGAGGATATGCGAGGGCCACATGCTGGGCGAGACCTACATCCAGCACCTATACCGTGGTACCGGTGACTACGACGGCACTGGCGTCATCAACCTGACTGCCGGCCCCAAAGACGGAATAATCCGTACAGAATCGGATATGGAATGGGTCCGCATGATGGTAGAGGCAGGTTACAAGTTCCAGGGGATTGACCGTGTTTCCCGGAACACCCTCTGGTATGGCGACGTAATCTATGCCGATACCAACGGCGACGGCAATTACGGCGACACCAACGACGCCTTCTTCAGCGGGCACTCCTATACCCCAAAGGTGAATGCCGGATTCAACCTCTCGCTGGAATGGAAGGGAATTGACTTCTATATGCTCTGGGCGGGCAGTTTCGGCCATTATTTCATCTGGCCTACGAGTCCCTCCCTGGACCCGGGTTACAATACCTACCAGTTCGTGGTTGACAACCGTTATTTCTACGATCCCGAGAATCCGTCGGACCCGAGGACGAACATCAATTCCAAGTTCCCGAGGATGAAATCCCGCACTGGCGGTACTTCCAGCGACCTTTGGGAATACAAGGGCGACTATTTCAAGCTCAAGAACGTCCAGATTGGGTATACCCTGCCTTCGACGTGGATGCGCAAGATCCGGGTTGACAGGCTCCGTATCTATGCCACGGCCGACAATATCCTGACATTTACGAAGTTCCCCGGGCTTGATCCCGAGATTGGCACTTCGGTGACCTACCCGCTCATGAAGCAGTACGCATTCGGACTTCAACTAACATTCTAGGAAGACATGAGAAAGACTGTATATATGATTCTTGTGGCGGCTTCGCTCTGTGCCGTGGGATGCGTCAACCTCGATACCGCATCCAAGAATGCCATCATGTCAGGGAATATGTGGCAGACGGAAGCCCTGGTCGATGCCGGAGTGGCCGGTATCATGGGAGTCTTTTACGGAGATCCGGACTCGGGATTCAGCATCTATCCGGGAGTGGAGACTGCCGTCAGCCATTCCAGGATCGAGGTTTGCGGCTTCACGTCGCAGGAGCAGGCACACGCATCGTACATGTGCTCGTCCACTTATTCGGCCGGTGACGGTTTCATGAGCCTTGAATGGAAGTATTGCTATGAGGGGATAAGCCGGGCCAACGACGCCATATATCACCTTAAGGACGTCACATGCATCAGTGATTCCAAAAAGGCCACCATGATAGCCAGGTGCAAGTTCCTCAGGGCCTGGTTCTATGCCAGGCTGAACATGCTTTACGACGGCGTGCCGGTATATCTTGAGCCGGTTACCGTGTCGGAATGCACCAAGGGCCGTTCCACTCCGGAGCAGGTATGGAAAGTGGTCCTGGACGACCTCGGAGACTGCATTGAATCCAAGGCGCTTCCTGACAACAGCCTTGCCGCCAGCGATTACGGAGCCCCCTCCAACGGTGCAGTATATGCCCTCCGGGGAATGGCTTACATGTGGATGAAGGATTACGAAAAAGCCGCGGCTGACCTTGCAAAGGTGAAGCAGTGCGGTTACGGCCTCTTCTCCGGGGAGTATGAGGATATTTTCAAGGAAGAGAACGAGAAGAACGTGGAGATGGTATTCCCGATCCAGTACTTCAACAGGACCGGTTATTCAGACGTCTTCACACACCAGTGCTTCGGCAACCGTTCCACCCTGGCCGCCGTGAACTTCATATTCCCCTCAACCGAGTTCGTGGACTCATACCAGAGGGCCGACGGGTCCAAGTTCGAATGGAGCCAGGTGTTCCCGGAATGGGACATGTTGAGTCCTGTCCAGAGGGAGGTTTTCTTCGTCCGAGACGGTATGAACAGCGCAACCACCATAGACTTTACAGGTCCCAGGACAGAAATCATAAACCGTGTGGGACAGATGGTCTGGGATACTTATTACCTTAACGAGGGTAACCAGGCCCGCCTTGAGAAGGCCTATTCCTGCAGGGACCCCCGGCTCAGGCAGACTGTCTTTACCCCAGGAAGCGTCACAAGGACCTGTGCGCTGATGGGAGGGTCGGTTTCTACCAAGACCTTCCTCTGGCCTTACATCATTCCAGGGAACACCAACGAGGACGGTGACCTCTGGAGCGACTCCAGGACTAATTTTTACTATATGTACAAGAAGTTCGTGGTCCTGGACGACCCTTCGTTTGTCAGGAACCTCCTTGGAAGGGACTGGCCGTTGATCCGCTTTACTGATGTCTATCTGCTTCTTGCCGAGGCACTTAACGAGATTGACCGTTCCAATGAAGCCGTCTCCATAGTGAATGAGATCCGGGCCCGGGCGCACATGCCCCTTCTGAATGACGGGTCGGAGGCCAATACCGTCAAGGGAAAGGACGACCTCAGGGAACGCATCCGTTACGAAAGGCGGGTGGAACTCTGCGGCGAAGGCGTGAACTATTTCGACGAGGTCCGCTGGGGAACCCTCCGGCAGACCAAGTTTATGGACCAGGAGCAGCACGGGGTATGCAACATGTGGGGCCGCCGGACCGGGAATATCCAGTATTTCCGTAACAACGGCTGGCCCTGGGCTGTGCCCCGCTCGGAGTGGCAGAGGAACAACAATCTTCGTCCAACGCCGGGATGGTCTTACTAGAATAATTTGAAGATGAGAAGATTAGCATATATATTGACGGCCTTAGCGCTTTTTATGCAGATACTGTCCTGCAGTAGGGATCCCGTGAATGACGATCCGGAAGGGAATAATCAGGAAGGATCGTCTGACCATCCCTGCCTTATGCTGAAGGCGGGGGAAGAGGCTAAGATAAAGGCCCTTATTGACGCCTCTCCGGAGATGATGACGGTCCATAAAAAGGTCATATCGCAGGCAAATTCTGCATTGAAACTCGGCCCTTCCCAGTACAAGCTGTCGGGGGGAGACCTCCTTAATGTAAGCCGCCAGAGCCTTATGAACCTGTTCTCCCTTGCCTATACATACAGGATGACCGGGGTGTCGGCATACCTGGACGGGGCGGTGGCCGAGCTGAAGGCGGTGTGCTCGTTCAAGGACTGGAATCCTGACCATTACCTGGATACGGGGGAGATGGCCCTGGGGGTATCCATAGCTTACGACTGGCTTTACGACAGACTGCCGGATGAGGTCAGGACCCTCTGCGAGACAGCCCTCCGTAACTTTGCCCTGAAGACAGGTCTGAGTTCAGCGAGCAACGGTCAGTGGTTCAAGACGGTAAGCAACTGGAACCAGGTGTGCTCGGCAGGTCTCGCATTCAGTGCCATGGCAACCAGGAGCATAGACCCGGAGCTGTCCGGAAAGATGATGGACATGGTTGAAAAGTCCATGCCTGAAGTGCTTGCTGACTATTCCCCGGACGGAACCTACAAGGAGGGCCCCATGTACTGGGCGTACGGGACCGGTTTCCATGCAGTGCTCAACTTCGCCCTTTCCACGGACGGTAAGTCTCCTTTTGTCAATGATGGTTTCCGGAAGACCGGATGGTATTATGTCCACAGCATAGGCCCCACGGGAAAGAGTTTCAATTACTGCGATGCTAATTCGTCCGTGGCGCTGGATGTGACCGAATTCTATTTCGCCCAGCTCTTGAAGGACCCCGGCGTCCTGTTCCATGAATGGAGGATGCTTGGGGAGTCCATTCCCAACCACAGGCTGCTGCCGGCCATACTTGTCTTCCTGAAGGACTACCATCCCGGGACCCCGCCGGCCCCCTCTGGTAAGACCTTCTGCGGAGGAGGCGCCACTCCCGTTTACTATGCAAGGACATCCTGGGATTCCGATGCCGCCTGGTTCGGAATCAAGGGCGGAAAGGCCCACCAGTCACACGCTCACATGGATCAGGGCTCCTTCGTCTACGACGCCCATGGCTATCGCTGGGCAAGGGACCTCGGCAACGTGAATTATGCGAATGCCCAGGGAAGCGTGAACCTTTGGGTGTTCACCCAGACCTCTACCCGGTGGAATATCCTTGCATACCAGAACCTCTATCACAATACACTTACCCTTGACGGAGCTTTCCAGAACGTTGAGGGAAAAGCGGAAATAATTGACATTGTGGACGATGAGTCCCGCCAGGGCGTGACCATAGACCTAACGCCATGCTATTTCAACGTGTCATCCGTGACCAGGAAGGCCTGTCTCTTATCTGACGGGACCCTTGAGATAACGGATAAGGTTACCCCCACAAGGGAGATGCCGTTCATGTGGACGATGGTCCTTGAGAGCGGAGTCAACGCCTCCGTGGAATCCGGCTCTTCAATTCTGTTGTCCAAGGGAGGCAAGGTGGTCAAGGTATCCGTCACAAGCAAGGCCGGGACCCCTGCCGCCTCGGCGGGGAAGTGGAACTGCCAGGCCACGTCGAGCTATGAGACCACCTCTGCCACATGCGTGGGGTTCACGTCCACAATCCCTGCTGGAAAGGAATCGGAATATGTAGTAACGATTAAACCATAGATAATGAAACGACTGATTGTACCAATCATCATGGCCGCCGTCCTGGTGGCCGGATGCAAGAAAACCCCCACTGAGGTAAGGGTGACGGGCATTTCGCTGAGCGATGAGGCCGTTCAGATAGTGGCCGGTAAGACCATCACCCTGGAGGCGACCCTTGAACCCTCTGATGCAACCGAAACCACCCTGCTGTTCTCGTCCAATAACCTTGGAGTGGCCACGGTCGTCAGTGACGGCCTGACCGGAACTGTCACTGCCGTATCTCCCGGAGAGGCGACCATCACCGTCTCCACCATCAGCGGCAGTGCCTTCAAGAACTGCGCTGTTACCGTGGTTTCCGACATTACCAACATCGGATCCCCTGAAACGGCCAACTGCTATATCATTACAGAGCCCGGTGTGTTCGGGTTCAAGCCTTTCAAGGGAAATTCCACCACCCTGGTGGGAAATGTTTCCTCCGTGTCGGTCCTTTGGGAGACCGTCAACAGCGAGACCGCCCCCGCCTCCGGCACCGTCATCACCGAACCGCGTTACAAGGACGGCATGGTGGCGTTCAAGGTCCCTGACAATGTCGTCCCCGGAAACGCCCTCATTGCAGCCCTTGACGATAAGGAAAAGATCCTCTGGAGCTGGCATATCTGGGTTACCGGCGAGAGGGTAGGCGAGGTGACCATGGCCAACAATGCCGGTATCTTCATGGACCGCAATGTGGGTGCCATAGGTAATACCCCCGGTGACGCCCGCTGCAACGGAATGATGTACCAGTGGGGAAGGAAGGATCCTTTCATGGGATGTGTCCGTTACGGGAGGCCCCTCGGCCGCTATGCGGCAACCGCAGAACCGGAGGAATCCGTACCTGCCGGAGCCACCCTCACAATCGAATATACCATAGCCCATCCTACCGCATGGGGACTCCGGGACGAAAAGAACTGCGACTGGCTCTCTACCGGAGATTACACCACCGACGGTGTCAGATGGGCACAGAACACAGCGGGCAAGACCATCTATGACCCCTGCCCCGCGGGATGGCAGATTCCGTCGAACAGCGGAATCTGGAACACCGCCGGCCTCGGTAATTTCTTCACCGGGGACGTGGTCTATGACCTGGAGAATTTTGGCATCGTGATTGGCAAGCCTTACTGCGAGCCTGACAGCTGGTGGCCAGCCGCCGGAGAACTCGCCAATGACGGAATCAGGGGAGCCGACGACTATCTGCCCGGAGTTTACGGAGTATATTGGACCGGTGCCACTACAGGAATGGGTGGCGGGGTCAACAATGCCGGCAGGGACTTCATGTTCTCACTCAAGTCAAAGACTGTCCATCAGGGCAACAACGACTATAAGCAGTTCGGCCACCCCGTGAGGTGCCGCAAAGTGGATTCCAATGATTAATTAACCATAGCATTTTTAAAACATTATGAAAAAACACATCTTTTTGCTCGTTGCGGGAATTCTCGCACTGGGAACGTCCTGCTCCAAAATTGTTGACCTCGAGCAGCGTATCGCGGCCCTTGAGAAGAGGGTGGAAAAGAACGAGGCCGACATCACCAACCTGCGCACCACCGTGGAGGGAGTACGCGCCATCGCAACTGCCATGGAGGAAAACGTGTATGTCACCGAAGTAAGGCAGATTGCCGACGGCTACACCATCTTTTTTTCCGACAAGTCTTCCGCTACCATTAAGAACGGTACGCCCGGAGAGAGCGCAACCTCACCTACCGTGGGATTTACCGAGATTGACGACGGCATTCTTGTCTGGACGGTAAACGGTCAGCCCCTCAAGAACGGCGACCAGTACATTCCGGTAACGGCCACCCCGGAGAATCCCGAATTCAAGTTTGAGGACGACACCTGGTATGTCCGTTTCGGAAACGGTGAGTGGACCGAGTGCGGCAAGGCCACTTCCACCGGAGGTTCCTCATGCGATTGCTCGCTTGAGGAAACGGATACCGAAATCATCATCACCATCGGCGGAACCACCGTTACCATCCCCAAGGCTCCGGAAGATGTCCCTACAAATCTCTCGGCTGCCGGAAAGGCCAACTGCTACATAGTGGCTGCCCCCGGTTACTATTCTATCGACCCTGTCAAGGGTAACAGCGACGATTCCGTCGGCGAAGTGGCTTCCGCTTCCGTTATCTGGGAGACCCTCAATACCGATACGGCACCCGTGAGCGGTTCTATTGTCGCCAATCCCGGCGTAAAAGGCGGAAAGGTGGTCTTCACCGTTCCCGAGCCTTACACCGAGGGTAACGCCCTCGTCGCAGCCAAGGATGAGAGCGGCAATATCCTCTGGAGCTGGCATATCTGGGTTACCGACGACGAGATTGGTGAAATCACCCTGGCCAACAATGCCGGTATCCTCATGGACCGTTATATCGGCGCCATCGGCAACACTCCCGGCGATACCCGCGCACGCGGATTCTTCTACCAGTGGGGACGCAAGGACCCGTTCATGGGAGTTGCCAACCTTACTGGAACCCCGTTCAAGCGCTATTCTGTAGCCGGAACTGCTGAAACCCAGGTTGCTGCAGGTGCCGACCTTACCATCGCCTACACCATCGCGCATCCTACCGCATGGGGCCTCAGGGACACCCAGAACAATGACTGGCTCACAACCGGCGACGCCACCACTGAGCAGGACCGCTGGGCCAAGGATAACAGGGCCAAGGCCCTCTATGATCCGTGCCCGGCCGGATGGCAGGTGCCCGGAAACGGCAACTGGTGGAAGAATGCCGGACTGGAAGGAACCGACCTCACCGGAATCACCTACGACGAGACCAATGCCGGTATCCTTATCGGTTCCCCTTACTGTACGCCTGACAGCTGGTGGCCTGCTACCGGGCAGTATGCCAATGGCGGCATCCGCGGAGTGGTAAACTACTTCCCGTACCAGTACGGCGGAACCTGGACCGGTTGCACCGTGGGCATGAGCGGCGGCAGCAACAACGCCAGCCGCGTGAGCTGCTTCATGCTTACTACGAAGAAGATCCTTCCGGGCGAGAATACCTACAAGCAGTTCGGACACGCCGTACGCTGCCGTAAGATATAATCTCCTGAACCTGAACCGTTCAAATCAGGGGACTGGCCATGCGGCCGGCCCCCTTTTTATTTCACAAAGTGATAATGGGGGCCAAAGCGCTCGAAGGCGGCCTTCTCCAGCATTTCCCGGTCGTCGGGATGCGCGATCGAGGTCAGGAGCCTGGCCCTTTCCTGAAGCGATTTCCCGTACAGGTCCACGGATCCGTATTCGGTAACGACCCAGTGGGCGTCGGCCCTGGGGGTGACCACTCCGGCACCGGGATTCAGGAGCGGGACTATCTTTGCCTTTCCCTTGTTGGTCCTTGATGCAAAGGCGGTTATGGACTTACCTCCCTCGGACATTATGGCTCCCTTGACAAAATCCAGCTGGCCGCCGGTTCCGGAGAATATCCGGGTGCCGATGGAGTCGGCGCTTATCTGTCCGGTCAGATCCACCTCGGTGGCAGAATTGATGGCCATCGTGAGAGGGTTCCGGGAAATGATCCAGGGGTCGTTGGTGTACTTGATGTCCTTCATCAGGACGTCGGGATTATGGTCTATGAAGTTGTATACGTCGTCGGAACCGAGCAGGAACGATGCCACAACCTTGCCCCTGTCGATTGCCTTGTTGGCCCCGTTCACAACGCCTTTCTTGATGAGGCGCAGGATTCCGTCGGCAAACATCTCGGTATGCACCCCGAGGTCCTTGTGGGATGTGAGCTGGGCGGCGAGGGCGTTGGGCAGGGCGCCGATTCCCATCTGGATGCAGGCCCCGTCGGGAACCAGTGCGGCGCAGTTCCGGCCGATCAGCATCTCGGTGGGGGTAGGCTCGGCAAAGTCCTTGGTAACCAGAGGGGTATCGTCTTCAACCAGGTATTCGAAGCGGTCGATTGGAACCAGGTCGCCATAGGCGAAGGGAACGTTGCGGTTGACTACGGCGATGGGGTGGGCGGCCACTTCCACTGCCGCGAGGGAACAGTCGACGCTGGTCCCCAGCGACACCATCCCGTTCTCGTCGGGAAGGGAAACCTGGACCATGGCCACGTCGCACCTGAGGGCTCCGCTCCGGTAGAGTTTCTGGGATTCCCCGAGGTGGACCGGAAGATAGTCGGCATATCCGGAATTCACGTTGGCCCTCACGTTGGGTCCCACGAAGAAGCCCTGGTCGAAGAAAATGCCGGCATAACGTTCCTCGCTGTACGGGGCCGGGCCCTCGGTGTGGAAATGATGGAAATGGAGGTCTTCAACTTCGCCCGCGTCGGCCCTGCGGCACAAGGCCCGGATCAGGATATGAGGTACGCTGGCAACGCTGGAAAGATGGATATGGTCACCGCTTTTAACCACCTTGACCGCCTCGTCGGCGGAAACGAATCTGATTTCTTTCATCTGTATTCCTTTGAGGTTCGCAAATATACGATAAATAATTATATTTGTAAGTACCAAAAGCTGCTGAAACCTATGGCCGGATGGGAGAATAATCTCCTCTATAGTATCCTTAGGCCCTACGTGGACCTTTGTACGCTGGTTAGTTACCGGAGATTCAGGACGGAAGGATCGCTTCCCTCCGACGGTCGTGCCGTAATCATTTCGCCCAACCATACAGGTACCCTCATGGATGCCCTGGTGGTGCTCAGGACTAGGAAAGGGCCCACCCTTTTCGGGGCCCGGGCCGACATGTTCAACAATCCCACAGTGGCCTCGGTGATGCGTTTCCTGAGGATTGTCCCGATGGTCAGGCGCCGGGACGGACTGAGGGAGGTCCTCCGCAACCGCGACTCCATGAAAACCGTCGACGAGGTGCTCTCGCACGGCGTTCCGTTCTGCATGTTCCCTGAAGGGCGGCACCGGCCGATGCATTCGCTGCTGCCCCTCCAGAAGGGAATTGCCAGGATTGCCTTTGCCAGCGCATCGGAAAGACCCACCTGCATTGTCCCCGTGGGTATAGAGTACGACGACTTCTTCCACTACCGGTCTACCTGTACCATAAGGTTCGGAGAGCCCCTGGATGTCAACGGATTCCTGGCAGGGCACCCTGACCTGGGCGAAGCCGAGCTGTCGAGGAAACTGCTGGAGGAACTCTCGGGGAGGATGAAGGAACTCTTCCTATGGCTGCCCGACGATCCGTCATACAGGGCCAGGCTTAGGGAGGTGCGCCCTCCAAGGCCCCGTAAATCAGTCATTCTCAGGCGCTTGTCGGCGCTTGTGCTGCTGCCGTTGTTCCTTCTCTCCGCCGTTTTGTCGTTCCCGCTCTGGCCCATTGCGGAAGGCATTTGCCGGTTCTATCTCGCCGACAAGGCTTTCAGCAATACTGTCCGGTACATGTGCCGGCTGCTGGGGATGCCGTTGATGCTGGTGGTATGGACCGTGCTGGCGCTGTGCTTCCTGCCTGCCGCCGTGGCGTGGACGGTTCCCGTCCTGTTCCTTTTCTCCTACAGCTTTTTCTACGACTGGCTGAACCTTTGGAGAAAGTGAGTATCTTTGCATCATGCATACTAAAGA
Source organism: Bacteroidales bacterium (assembly GCA_017437755.1). Lineage (GTDB taxonomy): Bacteria > Bacteroidota > Bacteroidia > Bacteroidales > UBA932 > Cryptobacteroides. The sequence continues at coordinate 33,815 of JAFRXI010000010.1, read as the reverse complement.
GGAGAAACTGCAGGAGGTAGGACGCCTCCTGGACATAATGGAGCAGCTCCGGGAGCGATGCCCGTGGAATGCCGCTCAGACAAACGATTCGCTCAGGCCACTTACCCTGGAGGAGGTATATGAACTCAGTGACGCTGTCCTGAAGAAGGATGACGGCGAACTCTGCAAGGAACTGGGCGACCTGCTCCTGCATATCGTTTTCTATGCCCGAATAGCCGAGGAGGAGGGAAGGTATGACATTGCCGACATAGCCCGTAAGGAGTGCGAGAAGATGATTTTCCGCCATCCCCACGTGTTTTCCGACGGCCATGAGGCGTCGGCTGAGTCGGTGGCCGAGAACTGGGAGCTGCGCAAGCGCAGGGAGGCTGCCGGAAGGCATATCCTCGACGGCGTGCCGCGTTCCGCACCGAGCGTCCTGAAGGCCATGCAGATGCAGCGGAAGGCCCGGGACGTGGGTTTTGACTGGGAGGAAAAGTCGCAGGTCTGGGACAAGGTCCGGGAAGAGGCAGGGGAGCTGGAGGCTGCACTCCGTTCCGGAGATGCTTCTGACGCCGAGATGGAACTGGGCGACCTGATGTTCGCAATCATCAATGCTGCAAGGCTTTACGGACTCGATCCTGAAGTGGCGCTCAGCCGGTCCAGCGAGAAGTTCCGCCGTCGTTTTACCTACGTGGAAGACCATTCCATAAAGGAGGGACGCCTGCTTACCGACATGACGCTGGCCCAGATGGACGCCCTTTGGGATCAGGCCAAGTCCGAGGGCCTCTGATCCGGAATCATTCCTCCACCTTCTCCAGCAATGCCGGAGGGATGAAGGACGTGGCCACGGCGATGATTCCCTGTATCGCCACCAGCAGACGCCGGTCTTTCTTGATACGCTTGATATAGCCTTCGGCCCCCTTGAGCGGTCCTTCCTTCACCCTTACCTTGTCGCCCTGGGAGAAATTGACCATCGGGGCCTCGCTGAAGAATTCCAGGCCCTCGTCGCCCGACGATGCAACCAGCCTGAACATGGCCATCTGCTTCTGGGGAATTACCGCCGGCTTTTTCCTGTCGGCCGACAGATATACAAATCCCTTTCCTTCAATTTGTTCCTTAATCCTGAGAATGTCGTCGGCCCCGGCTTTTACAAACATCAGGGAAGCCACTACCGGTATCCTTCTGAGTATCCTGGGACCCTCCTGGATATATTTCCGGTTGGCCCCGTCAGGCCCGTTCAGGGCAAGGCTCCTCCTGGCCCTGAAAAAATCCTCTCCCTTCAGTTCAACCTTTTTTACCGGGATATAGGTCTCGAACAGGGCGCCCTCAAGGGATTCCTCAATATCGAATACCTTGTTGTAGAACACCTTAAGTGCGTACCAGTTCAGTTCAGTATCCTGCTCGATCATGTAAAAAGCCTTGCTACGGGATTGCAAATATAGAAAAATTGCCTAAATTTACAGACAATAAAAACTATCAGTTATGTTGGCAACCATTCTCTACATCATCGGTCTCGTACTGGCCGTCCTCGCAGTTATCGACATCCTCAAAAAGCCCATCGGGCTCGTGGGCAAGATCATCAGCTGCGTCGTTGTGCTTTTAACCAGCTGGTTGGGCCTCCTGGTTTACTACCTCTACGCCAAGGACCACCTGGTAGAGTGGTTTAAATAGGATTTTCCTTTCCGTCCGGAATCTGCCCTTGAGGAACCTGTACGGGTTTCCCAAGGTTTTTGCGCTCCCTGCGCTGGGAAGCGAAATGGATCATTATGTTCCTGAATGACAGCACGATACTGCTCTGCCCTATGACGAGCACCCAGTCGTGACGGATCAGGCCGTAGATGATTATCATCAGGCCGCCCACCACGGCGAGGATCCAGTGCCCCAGCGGAAGGACCGACTTTTTCTGCCGGTAGCTGATGACCAGCTGGTAAAGGGAACGGATTTCGAAAATGAACTGCCCGAGCATCCCGAATGCCAGCAGTCCCGGGGGAACGTCGGGATTGCGGAGAAACACCTGGGTAAACTGCGGCAGGTCACTCATCATCAGGGCGATTATGGCCACGGGGAAGAGTGCCTGAAGGATTATCACCACCCTGGGCACTTTCTTGTACATGCCCATTATGGCTATGTTCCACATGTAGATATAGTAACCGACGCTCTCTCCGAAGATGATGGAGAAATCTTTCCTGAGCCACCCGTAAAGGTAGAGGACCACGGCGCCGATACTGCTCATCACCCAGTAGATGCCGGGCGAGACCACCTTGCCCGCCTTTTCTGATTTATACCATTGGACAATGAGACGGACCCCGTACAGGGTCATCCCTATGAATCCCAGTATGTATACCCAGAACGGACTTGTCATGGATTGGTGGTACCGTAGAAATGCATGAAGATGCTGTCTCTCAGCTCATCGGGGAGACCGCGAAGTATGGAACGGAGCAGTTTGGAAGGGAATTCACTGAAACGAAGGAGGATAAGTCCGTCAAGGCTGTCGGTGAAATCGGGGTCCACATTGAAGCAGGATACCTTTGCAGAGCATGTGAAATACTTGCGGACGAGCACCGGCAGGCGGTATTTACCGTCGGAAAGCGCCCCCATCAGCCGGTCAAACCGGTCGATGTCTCCCGGAGGTACCGGAATGAGCAGGTCGTCGGGATTGACCGCCAGGAAATCCGGCTTGAAGGGATGCGGCGGCCTGGCAAACGGGTACGGATCCTTAAGGGGATATTCGCGCTTCAGGAAATGGACGGCGAGGCTCTTGAAGAACTTGGGATAATCGTTGCTGATGCTCACGGGGCCAAGGTAGAACTCGGCTTTGGGAATCTTCAGCGTGGATACCGCCAGTCCGGCGAGGAGGAGCCTAAGCGGGTGGATCTCCCTCTGGTACTTCTGTGTAATGAAGGAGCGGCCCAGTTCAAGGCAGCGTGAAAGAACCGGGGTGACGCCGTCGCTGTACTTGAACAGGCTGGCGGTATAGATGCCCCGGATAGAGCCGTGCGACGAAATCAGGTCACCGCAGTCGCCCAGACGGTAGGCTCCGGCAATCTCGCCGTTTGGAATGTTCCAAAGTATAAGCTGGTAATACTCCTGGTCATAGGCATCGGTGTCATCCGGATGTCCTGTCCCTTCACCCACACCGCGGAAAGTCTCTTCCCTCAGCCGGTAGAGTTCCTTCATGGTATTGGGGGCCTGGGACGTACGGATCATGTACACCCGGTAGTCTCCGGTCTGGAACAGGGCTTTGGGGGCAAGTGCCTCCATCTCGTCCCTGACCAGATTTGCGGGAACGGGGTCGGCGAGGGCCGTCGGCCATGTGTGATCGGCAGGGTCCTCTGAGGGAAGGCACTGGGATTCAAGCGCATAGCAGCGGTTTCTCAAGTACTTGCCGAGTGAATCGACATCCATTTCGGCGATGTCGGCGGGGGCGATCGGCTGACCTATCCTTACCTGGACCACCTTGCCGTGCTTGTTGAGCATCTCGTGCGGCAGCCGGATTGTCCTGAGCCTGGGATGGATCTTTCCCAGAAGATGGAAAAGGAGTGAATTGCTGCCCTGGAAATAAATAGGAATGATGGGAAGTCCCGAACGTTTTGCCAGTTTAATGGTGCTTGGCGACCAGGGTATGTCTTCTATGATCCTTTTCTTCCCAAGGGACGTACGGTTCTTCCTGTTCTGCCAGGTGGCGACTTCACCGGCGGGGAACATGCCCAGTGGGTGACCGCCGGAAAGATGCTCCATCGAGGAGCGGATTCCGGAACGGCTCCTGGCAGCGCCCTTGGAAAAATTGTCCACCGGGATGAAATTGTCACGGAGGCCAGGTATCAGAGTAAGAAGGAAAGTCGTAAGTATCTTAAGGTCAGGGCGTACGGCTCCCACAGCCGCTTCCATGATAAGGCCGTCGATGGACCCGTAGTGGTGATTTCCCACCAGGATGAAGCCCCCTTCCTTGGGAATCCTTTCCAATTGGGATTCCGGTATCCGGTAAGAAACGCCCACATCCTCGAGAATGCGGGCCGCGAAATCCGGTCCGGTGTATTCGTGGTTCTTTCTCTGCAGCCTGTTGTATTCTCCCAGGTCAAGTATCCTGAAGACGATTTTCGTAAGCCAGCGGCCGACGGTTCCTTTCAGCCCCAGGGACTTCTGCAGGTCAGGAACATCCATGACTACCATCCGTGAATCTTCCATCTTGATAAGGTTGTTTAGTACAATTTACAAAACTAGTCATTTTTGCTCAAGTTCGCAAATCGTATCGTTCCGTTCCGCCAGTTCTTCGGCGAAGAAGGTGGCCATCATGTCCCGGATTTCAAAAAATCGCTCCGTGTACTGACCGTGGCCGTCGAGATGCAGGGCATGCCTGGGCTCCGGAAATGCATGATGCTCGGCCCTCAACCCGAGTGCCAAAGCACGCTCATGTACGGCAGCTGTGCCGAACAATACCTTGGAAAACCATTGTGTAGGGGGCCTGAATCCTTTTTCCCCCGTACTGAATGGATATCCGCGCCCATAAGGCATTACCGGGTCGGCAAGCGACTGAAAGGAAATAATCGAGGTCTGCGCCAGTTCCAGAATGCCCAGGTCATGTACCGATCCCCAGCAGTTGGCTATGGCCCGGATGCGCGGACCGTTACTGCGGAAAGCCAGGCGCAGCGCCAGCATTGCTCCGGCGCTGGTCCCGGCGGCGAAGATGCACTCCGGGTCGATACGCAGTTCTTTCCTCTCCAGCAGGAACCGGAGTGCGGTATCGGCATCTTCAAACGCCCTGTCCTCAGCTGTGATAATCCCTTTTTTGTCAGGATGGAACCCCAGCCGGTAATCGATTGATACGGCTACGTAGCCGAGCGACGCGAAATACTCGCACCATCCGGCCTGTCCTTTCTCGCCCTTGTTCCCTATGAAAAAAGAGCCCCCGTGCATCATAAGCAGCAGCGGCCGCTTTGCCGAGGCATCTCCCTCAGGCGTGTAGATGTCCATCTTAAGCTCCAGGGTACGCTGCCTGGCCGGCTGCAGCATCAGATGCGTGACCGTGCCCTTTTCCCCCACAGGCGTGCTGCACCAGTACCCCCGGGCAGTCGAGTATACGACGTCCCGCTCCACCGTTACTTCATACTCGGGAACGGTGTAGGCCAGAATCAGGCTTGAAAGGATGGATACCAATACGCCCATGGTGCGAATATAATACATTCGGGAAAAATCATCATATAATAAAGGAGTCCAGCCAAAAGGCCGAACTCCTTTATTTGCGGTGCGGACGAGACTCGAGCCCGCTGTCGCGGGCTTGCTCGCGAAAGTTAACGTTACCCCCCGCCGCCTGTCGGCGGCTGCCCCCTCGGGGGGCGAGGTCGCTCGTTCGGGACAGCCGCAAAACAAGAAACGGAGTCCAGGTCCCTAGGACCTAAACTCCGTTTCAGCGGTGCGGACGAGACTCGAACTCGCGACCTCCGGCGTGACAGGCCGGCATTCTAACCAGCTGAACTACCGCACCAATTAATGTGCTTCCGTCAAAGCGGATACAAAAGTAGACATTATTTTGTGAACTGCAAAAAAAAACTTCAACTTTTTGCGAAAAAAGCTGAAGTTTCAGGGTTACCTGTAAGGCAGGACCTTTTTGCTACCTGATCTCGATCACCTTGTGCTGGTCCGCTGGTTTTGCGGGTTCAACCTTGGGAATGTTGACCTTTAGCACGCCGTTCTCGACTGTGGCGCTGATCTCGTCCCTGCGGGCATCGTCTGGAAGCAGCATGGTCTGCTGGTACTTGGAATAGGAGAATTCCCTGCGGAGGAAGTGTCCTTTTTCCTTGTGTTCCACATCGGACTTCTTCTCCATCTTGATCACCAGGTCGCCCTCGCTGTCAAGTGATACGTTGAAGTCTTCCTTTGTCATTCCGGGTGCTGCGAGTTCCAGCTCGTAGGCCTTTTCAGTCTCCAGTACGTTGATAGCCGGAGCAGTGCAGTTTGAACGCTCCATCCAGGTGTTGTCGAAGAAATCGTTGAACAGGTCCGGAATCCAGGCGTCGTGGTTGTTTCTTCTTGAAGGTAACATGATTGACATCTCCTATAATTTAATTGTTTTATCTTTTTATCGTGCAGGTGTTTCATTCAAGCCTGCGAAACAGGTATACGCAAATGCGGGGCCATCGGCCAAAATGGCGTAAAAATATTCAAAAAGTAGACAAATTGTCAAAATATTCGGTCATTTTGTCTATTTTTACTGTCAAAAAGTCAAATTTGCCCATAAAAGAGAAGTTTACTAACTTTGCACTCCATGCCGCAGGAAGGAAACATATTGGTCAAGAATGCCCGGGTAAACAACCTCAAGGACATCACCGTGGAGATTCCGCGGGGGAGGTTCGTGGTTATCACCGGAGTCTCCGGGTCGGGCAAGTCGTCCCTGGCGTTCGACACTCTCTTCGCGGAGGGCCAGCGGCGGTTTGCCGAGAGCCTGTCGTCCTATGCCCGGCAGTTCCTGGGCAGGATGTCAAAGCCGGATGTGGATATCATCGAGGGCATTCCTCCCGCAATCGCCATAGAGCAGAAAGTAAATACCCGGAACCCCCGCTCGAGCGTGGCTACCACCACTGAAATATATGATTTCCTGAGGCTTATATTTGCAAGGATAGGAAGGATCTATTCCCCAATCAGCGGGCGTGAAGTGCGCAGGAACACTGTTTCCGACGTGCTGGAGGCCATTTTCTCGGAACCGGCTGCCGATGCGGCTTATGTCCTTGCAAACATCGGCTGGGATTCCCGCGACGACAAGGTTGAACTGCTTCTCCAGTTGAAGGAGGAGGGCTACAGCCGCCTTTTCAACCCTTCCACGTCGGGGATTGAGACCATCGAGGACCTCATGAGGCTCGCCCAGGACGGAATGTTCCCTTCCGGGCTTTACCTGCTGGTGGACAGGGTCAGGCTTTCGTCGGACCGGGAGGAACTCGAGGCCAGGCTCCGCGATTCGGTGGCCTCGGCCTTCTCAAGGAGCGTGGGAACGGTTGCCCTGTGGAAGACCTATGCCGGGGGAGATCCCGTGCTGGAAACCTTCTCGTCTTCGCTGGAACTGGACGGAATGACCTTCCGCGACAGTGACGAATACCTGTTCAGTTTCAATTCGCCCCTCGGGGCATGTCCCACGTGCGGCGGCCTGGGAAAGATAATCGGCATCAGCGAAGACCTGGTGATTCCGGACAAGACCCTGAGCATTTATGACGGGGCCATTGCCTGCTGGAGGGGTGAGAAGATGGGCTGGTTCAAGGATGACCTCATCGGCAAGTCGGATATGTTCGGCATCCCGGTTTTCACACCTTACTGCCAGCTGCAGCAGGATGTGGTGGACCTGATATGGAAGGGGCATTACGATCCGGACGAGAGCAAGCGCCTCTTCGGAATCGATGAATTCTTCAAGTGGGTCGAGTCCAACCGCTACAAGATACAGTACAAGTACATGCTCAGCCGCTACAGCGGACGTACCGTCTGCCATGACTGCGGGGGAAGCCGTCTGCGGAAAGAAGCGCTTTACGTCAGGGTGGGGGGAAAGACCATACACGACCTCCTGAGGATGAACGTGGACGAGCTGCTGGAGTTTTTCTCGACGCTGGAACTGACTGAGAATGAGAGAAGTATAGCGGGAAAGGCAATTGAAGAGACGGTTTCAAGGCTTACCTGCATAAGGGATGTGGGGCTGTCATACCTTACCCTTGACCGGGCCAGCAACACCCTTTCCGGCGGCGAAAGCCAGAGGATAAACCTCGTTACGGCCCTGGGCAGTTCGCTGGTTGGGTCGATGTATATCCTTGACGAGCCGTCCATCGGACTCCATCCCAGGGATACCGAAAGGCTTATTGGCGTGCTGAGGAGGCTCCGCGACCTTGGCAATACGGTGGTGGTGGTGGAGCATGACGAGGAGATAATCCGGTCGGCCGACCTCCTGATCGACCTCGGCCCGGGTGCCGGCCGGGACGGTGGCCGGATCGTGTTCACCGGCAAGGCGGAAGAAGCTTCCGATGAAGATATAAAGAAATCACTTACTATTCAGTATATCAACGGATTACGCCCCCGTTACAAGAGGGAGAAAAGGCCTTGGCAATACAGCATCACCGTCAAGGGAGCGATGGAGCATAACCTGAAGGACGTGGATGTAAGGATTCCGCTCGGGGTGCTTACCGTGGTGTCCGGTGTGAGCGGAAGCGGAAAGTCGTCGCTGGTGGGGGACATACTTTTCCCTGCGCTTAACCGGAGGATCAATGAGAGCGGCCCTCTCCCGGGCCTTTTCAAGGGACTTGCAGGAAACGTGGACCGGATCACCCGGGTTGAGTATGTGGACCAGAATCCCATAGGAAAGAGTTCACGTTCCAACGCGGTAACCTATCTGAAGGTTTACGATGACATCAGGAAACTCCTTTCCGACCAGCAGTTTGCCAAAATAAACGGATTCACCCCGTCGTTCTTCTCATTCAACCAGGAAGGGGGGCGCTGTCCCGAGTGCCAGGGCGACGGATTCGTGAGGATCGGGATGCAGTTCATGGCCGACGTCACTATGGTATGCGAGGCTTGCGGAGGAAAGCGTTTCAAGCCCGAAATCCTGGAAGTCAAGTATCGCGGCAAGAACATCGACGATATCCTCGGAATGAGCGTGGAGGAGGCCATCGCCTTCTTCGGCGAGGGAACCGAGGAACTTTCCAGGGAAATAGCGAGGAGGCTTCAGCCGCTGGTGGACGTGGGCCTTTCCTATATCAAGCTGGGACAGCCCAGCAGCACCCTTTCCGGAGGCGAGAGCCAGAGGATCAAGCTGGCCTATTTCCTTTCCCTGGGCGACGGCGACAGGGCCCGCAGGGACAGGATCCTGTTCATTTTTGACGAACCGACCACCGGGCTTCATTTCCATGACGTCCGCAAGTTGCTGGGAGCATTTGACGTCCTTCTTTCCAAAGGACACTCTATCGTGGTGGTGGAGCACAACCTGGATGTCATCAGGGCCGCGGACTGGATAATCGAACTTGGACCCGATGCCGGGGATGAAGGCGGCAGGGTGGTTTTTGAGGGCACTCCCGAAGACCTCGTGGCCCGGGGCGGAACCTTCACCGCCCGCTATCTGTAGCCCTTTCCCTCCGATTATTACGGTAGGATCGATTACCAGTATGGCTATGGTGTCCCTGTTTACCGGGGCGCCGGCCTGGATGTACAGCATTGCGGTTCCCCGCTTTTTGGTGAAAAGGGTGATTCCCTTGCCGTCGGGATGGAGCGAGTAGTCGTAGAGGTGGCTCTCATCCTGCAGCCATTCGCCGTCGAAGGTGACAGGGGTATCTTCCGGAAAGACTTCGCACCTGAACCGGAAAGAATCGCCGGGCATGCATTCGTTGTAGGATGCAGGGAGAAGGTTGAACCTCATTGCTTCCGGACTCACTTCAAGTCCATCCTTGTCTACGCTCCACCCTGTGCCCTCAAGTCCTGAACCTGAGGGTTTTACGGTAAAGCGGTAGCTGGAATTCCGCCGTATGTCATAATTCCGGGGCCCTTCGCCAAGGTGGAAGCGGTAGACCAGGTATTCCCCCGGACGGCTCTTCCACCGGGGTGAGTTGTATTCCATTTTCAGTTCTATGTATGAGCGTAGCGGACCCTGTGCATCCCCCTGCATGTTTTCAAGCATGTACAGGCTGACCTCCCCGCTGACGGATTCCTTGTCCGATATGTTCAGAGGGTCAGCCTGCATGCCGTCCTTGAAAAAGCCCCTGGAGAAAACGTCATTCTCCGACATCGGGCCGCTGCTCCCGAACAGCTTGACCGAGCAGGGACAGCCCCCGATCTCCGCGCTTGCCACTTTGATCCCAATCCCCTCGTCGAGGGCTGACCTGTCGATACTTAATGTTATACGGGCCATAAACCTTTCCAACTGTATGTTGATGAATGAACCGTCGATGACATGGCCTTCCAGGCGGCCTCCCATGGGCATCCCGTATGGGTATTCATCGGGATAGACCATGTGGTAGCGTTCCGATAGGAGCTCTTCCATGGAACCCGCCCGGATGGAGTAGCCCAGGTTGGCACAGGCGTATATGGAGTAGCTGCATCCTTTTATGAATCGCTTCCGCAGCTGGTATCCCGATGCTGATACCCTTACGTACGATTTTTCTTCCAGAACTCCCTTTGAGTTGAAAATCAGGAGGTTGATGTCGTGTATCCTGTCTTCGTCTGGATCTTTTGAGCGGGTTTGGACCGCTTGCGGAGGAATCAGCCTGATGCTGCATTCCAGGGTCTCACCGGGGAACGGCAGACTCTCCCGCGTACATGCGGCAAGCAGGAGCAGCAAGGGAAGGATCGCTTTTGGGAATGATGCCATGTCAGAAGTTCACTACGGTGTTGTCATGTATGTCCCATGGTTTTGGGACCATTCCCTCGTCCGACGTCCATATGTCAGCGGCGATGTCGGGATCGGCAGTCCCCGTCCTGGTTATGGATATGTCGAATGACCTGTGCTCACCCTTCCCGAGGGCAGGAAGGTTTATGGGATAATAGTAGGTTATTCCCATGAGCTTCCCTTCTATGACGAGCCTGGTCATGGGGCTTCCGAATCCGTCCGAGTCGTTTCCGTTCGGGTAGCTGCGGAGGGTGACCTCCGGAAATACGGTTTGGGCGCCTACGCCCGAGCCCAGTTTCCTGTATACCATTTCCGGATGGGCCATGCCGGACGCCTGGGACGCATCGTACATGGACAGGTTGATCCATGACGACGGACTGACCTTTTCCTCCGGGAAGATGCTGCATTCCGAGTTTACGTTGATCAGGTATATTGATACGTCTTCCAGTTCCTGCCCCTTGTAGGGCCTCATGCTGAAGTCGCAACATATTGAGTGAACGCTGATTCTGGCCATCAGAGGGGACATGTCCATCCGGCATGGCACTCCGGAGAGTATTGTGGAGAGTCCCGAACAGACGGGGAGCGACGGATCTTCATCCATGAGGGATGCGGTTCTCCCGGTCAGGCCGGGCAGGGAGCAGATGTCGCTCCATGACCAGATATCGCCCTTGAGGTTCATCACCCCTGCGGCTATCTTCCTTCCGCTCCCCGACGCTCCTGTTATTTTCCCGTTGCCGGGGAGGGGAATCCTCTGGTAGGAATCCAGTCTCATGAGATTGTCGTCATTGAAAAAAAACAGGTCCAGGGCCCCTGAGGTTGCTTTTTCAATTTTCTGTATATATATTTGCGTCTCACATTCAGGTTCCGTCGCCGGAGGGATGCCCTTCTCCGTACAGGCGGGCAGGCAGACCGGACTGGTGATTGAAAGCAAGATTGCCGCAGAGGTGCGGCGCCCGTAACGGGTGATAGATAGAAGATAAGCAAGATTTTTCCGGCCTGCCGCCGACCTGGATTTGGATGCAGTATGCATGTGAAGTTCCATAGCCCGAGTTTGTTCCATTGCAAAGTTATCCCGGACTGAGGTCATTTCAATGCGGTTGAAGGAAACGCATGGCAAAAGTTTATGTTTCTTGCCGGAATTGTGCGTTCCTTATGTAATTGATGTGTTTTTTAATGCGGCTTAAAGATTTGTTTTATGGCTCTGAACGTTAAAATCCGTCGGTTGTTCTCCCGCAGGAGAAACCTTGTACCCATTTTTTCACAGCAGGCTGCCTTCCTGTGCCAGGGATCGGAAGTGCTGGTAAAGATGCTTGAGACCACCGACCCTGCCCGCTGGAAGACCCTTCACAAGGAAATCAAGACTTGTGAAGTGCAGGGGGATGCCCTCCTTACCGAGTTCCATGAACAGCTTCAGGGGCGGCTCATGGGGTATCTGAGCAGACTGGACCTTCAGACGATAGCTATGTCGATGGACGATTGCCTGGACGTGATAAAGGACGCATCCAAGGCAATCATGATATATCATCCCCTGAAGCTTGACCAGCAGTTGCAGGAACTGGTGCAGCTTATCCTTTCCGAGGCCAAGGTCATCCGGGAGATGCTTCCCCAGCTATGGGACATCCGTCGCCGCCATACCGCCATCCGGCTTCTCTGTGACCGGGTGACTGAACTGGAACATGCCGCCGACGACGTATATGAGGAATATGTTGGCTATATCTTCACCAACGAGGAGGACTTCCGCGAGATGACCAAGTACAAGAACCTGGCGGAACTGTTTGAAAAGGCCACCGACTCTGAGAAGAGGGTGGCCGATAATGTCAGGAAGCTCCTGCTCAAGTATTTGCACGAATAGGCTAAGCGCCGAAGTTATCGTAGAAAATGCTCTCCGGAGCAACTCCGAGCGAGTCCAGCAGTTCGTTCACGCACTTTGTCATCATGGGAGGACCGCACATGAAGTACTTTATGTCTTCCGGTGCCTCGTGATCCTTCAGGTAGGTCTCGTTCATCACATTGTGCACGAATCCGGCGGTGTATTTGACTCCGGCGGCATCGGCTGCGGGATCGGGACGGTCGAGGGCCAGGTGGTAGTGGAAATTGGGGAATTCCTTCTCGATTTCCGCAAAGTCCTCCAGGTAGAAGGCCTCCACGAGGGCCCTGGCGCCGTAGAAGAAGTGCACTTGGCGACGGGTCTTTAGAGTCTTGAACAGGTGCATGATGTGGCTGCGGAGCGGAGCCATTCCGGCGCCGCCGCCCACGAAAATGTATTCCTGGCTGTCAGGGTCGTCCTTGGGAAGCAGGAATTCTCCGTAAGGGCCGCTTATCATCACTTTGTCGCCTGGCTTCCTGGAGAAGACATAGGTCGAGGCTATTCCCGGAGGCACTCCGGGGACGAACTTGAACACGCCGCGGGGCTGAGTCTTGTCGAACGGGGGAGTCGCGATCCTCACGTTGAGCTTGATGACGTCCTTCTCGGCAGGATATGAAGCCATGGAGTAGGCTCTGATGGTAGGGACTGTGTTCCTGAACTTCAGCGAGGTGATGCCGTATTTCTCCCAGTCGCCCATGTATACGGGATCCACGTCCATGTCGGAGAAGTCGGCCTCATACTCGGGAATGTCGATCTGGATGTACTCTCCGGACTTGAAATCGATGTGTTCCCCTTCCGGCAGCCTTACGGTGAACTCCTTGATGAAGGTGGCCACGTTCTTGTTGGAGATGACCTCGCATTCCAGTTTCTTGACGCTGAGGGCGCTTTCGGGAACGGCGATCTGGAGGTTGTCCTTGACCTTTACCTGGCAGGCGAGCCTCCAGCCCTCCTTGATCTGCCTGCGCTGGAAGAATCCGGTCTCGGTGGGGAGGATGGTGCCTCCGCCGTCGGTAACCTGTACCTTGCACTGGCCGCAGTTGGCCTTTCCGCCGCATGCGGAAGGCAGGAAGATACCCTGCGAGGCAAGGGTGTTCATGAGGTTGTCGCCAGGGGTGACCTCAAGTTCCTTGGCCCCCTGGTTGATCCCGATCCTTACGGACCCAGAAGGAGTGAGCCTGGCCTTGATCCAAAGGAGCAGGGCCACCAGTATGAGCGTCACTATTACGATGACGCAGATTGCAGAAATGATAGTTGAAACCATATTCCTTTCCTCCTTCTAAAGTGATATTCCCATGAACGTCATGAACGCCATGCCCATGAGTCCGACGGTTATGAAAGTGATGCCCAGGCCCTTGAGTGCCGGAGGAACATTGCTGTATGACATCTTCTCGCGTATGGCTGCAAGCGAGACTATGGCCAGGAACCAGCCGATTCCGGAACCGAGCGCATAGACCAGCGATTCACCCACGCCTGCAAAGTCCTTCTGCTGCATGAAGAGGCTGCCGCCGAGTATGGCGCAGTTCACGGCAATCAGCGGAAGGAAGATTCCCAGGGAAGAGTACAGGGAAGGGGAGAACTTCTCCACCACCATTTCCACTATCTGGACGATTGCGGCTATGACGGCGATGAAGATGATGAAGCTGAGGAAACTGAGGTCCACGGAGGCGAACCGCTCCCCGAGCCAGGAAAGTGCTCCGGGCTGCAGGACGTACCTGTTGAGCAGGTAGTTGATGGGGAGGGTCACAAGCAGCACGAAAATAACAGCGACACCCAGACCGGCAGCTGTCTTGACATTTTTGGATACCGCCAGGAACGAGCACATTCCCAGGAAGTATGCAAAAATCATATTGTCAACGAAAATTGACTTTACGAACAGGTTCAGATATTCCATGATTCCGGTGTGTTGATGTTATTTTTCCTGAAGGTCTTTCTGGATCGACCGCTGCACCCAGATAATGCATCCCAGGAGGATGAGGGCGAACGGCGGAAGGATCACCAGGTTGTTGCTTACGTATCCAAAGCGGTTGAGGATGTCAAAGCCGAAGAGCGTTCCGCTGCCGAGCAGCTCACGGAAGAAAGCTACGATTATGAGGATGAGTCCGTAGCCGGCCCCGTTGGCCACGCCGTCAAGGAAGCTGGGCAGCGGCTTGTTGCCTAGGGCAAAGGCCTCGATGCGTCCCATGACTATGCAGTTGGTTATGATGAGCCCGATGTAGACCGAGAGCTGCTTGTCGATGGCGTAGGTCGCCTCGAACGACTTGAGCACCTGGTCCACCAGGATGACCATCATGGCCACAACCACCAGCTGGACGATGATCCTTACACGGCTGGGAATGGTGTTCCGGAGCAGGGAGAGGATCAGGCTGGATATTCCCGTAACCACGATGACCGAAAGGGCCATCACCAGGGCGCCCTTGAGTGTTACCGTAACTGCAAGCGACGAGCAGATGCCCAGCACCAGTACGGTAATCGGGTTGCCCTTGAAAATGGGGTTCAGAAGGGTTTCTTTGAGTTTTGCATTCATGGCTTATTCCTCCTCCTTTTTGGTTTCTTCAGTCTCGACGGAGGCTTGGTCCTCCAGGCTTTCAAGAATGGTCACAATCGCCATTCCGGCCTGGAAATGCTTTGAATATGCCCCCAGCCAGGTGTCGATTGCCGCTTCCAGGCCCTGCGAAGTCATTGTGGCTCCGGTGATTGCGTCGATCTTGTTGTCAAGGAGTTCGGAACCGTCGTCATTCTTGGGAGACCCGCCCTTGACAATGTCGAAAACGTTTGACGATCCGAATTCAGGCATCTCGCCTGCGAACTCGCCCTGGAAGGCGGGGTCGTCCTTGATCCTGGCGCCAAGCCCGGCGGTCTCGCTCTCGTGGTCGAAATATGCACCCTTGATGGATATGACTCCGCCTTCCGGCTTGTTGAAAGCTATATAGCCCCAGACGGGCCCCCACAGGCCGGCTCCGTAGATGGGTACTACGGTTATGCCGTTCTTGAACTCGAAAACGGGAAGTTCGGCGTCGCCAGCACCCTTGATGTTGTAGTTCTGCTTTTTCAACTCCGACGGGCTGTAAACCTTGTCGAGGGGAAGGTCGCTGACCTTGTTGCCCTCGATGTCGACGGTGTAGGCCGACTCGATTTCCTCCGCATAGCGCTCCAGGACGGCGGCGTTGCCTATCTTCTGGAACTCCGGCTTGGTACCGAATCCGGCAGCGGTCATCATCTGGGAGATGGTATCCGCCTTCTCGTTGGCCTCCTGCTTTCCCTTGAGGGACTGGGAGACGAATGAGAGAAGCGCTGCCACGACCACTACGATAATAGTGGTGTAAATTACTGTATATATGTTACTGTTGGTATTCATGGCACGTGCGTTTCAAGCGGTTTTCAATTTCTTGTCCCTCCTGGATATCGCCCTGGAGACCACGCAGTGGTCGATGAGCGGGGCGAAGGTATTCATGAGCAGGATGGAAAGCATCATGCCCTCGGCATATCCCGGGTTGAACAGCCTCACCGTTACGGCGAGGGCGCCCACCAGCAGGCCGTAGATCCACTTGCCGGTTTCGGTCTGGGCGGAGGTTACTGGGTCGGTGGCCATGAACACGGTGCCGAACAGGAAACCGCCCATCACTATCTGGTAGTAACAGGGGATGTCGGTGGCTCCGCCGATCTGTCCGAGCCAACCGACCAGCAGACCTCCGGCGATGGAGGAAACCATTATCTTCCAGGATGCTACGCCGGTCCATACGAGTATCAGGGCGCCAATCAGAATGGCGATTACGCTGGTCTCACCGGTGGACCCGGGGATAAAGCCCCAGAACATGTCCATGAAGGAATACTGGCTGTTCAGGGCCGATACCCCGCCTTCCTGGGCTATTGCCAGGGGAGTGGCTGCGGAGACGGCGTCGACGCCCTTGAGGGCCGGAACCCAGGTCTTTGAGACCCAGACCGACGATCCCGACATGGACGACGGGTAGGAGAAGAACAGGAATGCCCTTGCCACGAGGGCGGGGTTCCAGATGTTCATTCCGGTTCCGCCGAACACTTCCTTGACGAAGATCACCGAGAATGCCACTGCCAGGGCCAGCATCCATAGGGGAACGTCGACGGGTACGATAAGCGGGATGAGGAAGCCGGTGACGAGGTAGCCTTCGTTCACTTCCTCGCCCCGGATCTGGGATGAGCCGAACTCGATGGCGAGGCCGATCACGTAGGACACCACGAACAGGGGGAGCATCCTGAGGAGACCGTACCAGAACATCTGCCAGAATCCCCAGCCGAGGCCATAAGTGACAGAGGTCTGATATCCGACGTTCCACATTCCGAACAGAGCCGCGGGAACAAGGGCTATGACCACCATGATCATCACCCTCTTGAGGTCTATGCCGTCGCGTACGTGTGCGCCCTTGGTGGTAACGGTGCCGGGAACGCGCAGGAATGTATCGAATGCGTCGATTGAAGAATGAAGCCAATACAGCTTGCCGCCTTTTTCAAAAAGGCCAGGTTTCTTTTCGTCTGCCATAGCTTATGCCATTTCTTTGATCATGAGGTCGATACCCTTGCCGATAATGTCCTGGATGTCGTTCTTTGACGGATCCACGTAATCGCAGAGGGCGAGGTCTTCCGGAAGGACCTCATAGATGCCGAATTTCTCCATCTTCTCTATGTCGCCGGCAAGGCAGGCCTTGATGAGGTAGATGGGGAATATGTCCATGGGGGTGACATCCTCGAAACACTTGGTCTCCACAAAGGCGCGGGGGCCGCCGTGGAGGTTTGTATCCATGTCGTATTTCTTGGACGGGGTGAGCCAGGAGAAGTAGCACCAGGAAGTACTGTGTACCTTGGGCCTGAAGGGCTTTGCCCAGCCGAGCACCTCCCTGTGGGTCCCTTCCTTGATAAGGGTGACCTGGTCGTCGAAGAAGCCGGTCCAGCCGTCGCTCCCCAGAATCTTTCCGGTAAGGACGTCACCGCCGATGATGCGGGTGGTGTCGTCCCCCCCGAAAGCAGCTGCCACCTCGCTGGCGGGTGTGCCGGGAAGTGCCTCGATATAAGCCGGATCCACGGCGGCGGGCCCCGTCACGGCAATCTTCCTGCGGAGGTCCAGCTTGCCGGTGGAGAACAGCTTTCCTATGGCTGCCGCCATCATGAGGGAAACCGTCCATACCGTCTCGCCCTTACGGATGGGGGAGACGTGGCTGATCTGGACGCCCACGTTTCCTGCCGGGTGCGGACCGCTTACCACATGCTGGATGACCCCCTCCATCTTGTGGAACGGGGTCCTGGAATAGTTGGACTCGGAAAGGGCCAGGTGTACGCCACCTTCAGTAAGGCGGGAAAGGGCGGTAAGTCCTTCCTGCACGTATGCCGCCTGGTCCGACAGGGTGAATTCATAGTCCGGGGAGAGGGGGGCGGTGCTGAATGCCGACACGAAGACGGCCTTGGGCATTATCCCGGGGTCGGCCATTACGCCGTAGGGCCTTTGCACGATAGCGCCCCATAGACCGCTCCTGAGAAGGATGTCCTTTACCTCGTCACGGGTGCAGGTGGCTGCGCTGCGGATGCCGAAATCCACATATTCCTGGATTCCGTCGGCCTTGACCAGAACCGCAAGGAGCTTCCTCTTGTCACCCCTGACCACCTGGCTTACCGTTCCGCTGACCGGAGAGGTGAGCAGGAAGTCGGGATTCTGCTTGTCGGCCATGACAGGGGAACCTGCAAGGACCCTGTCGCCTTCCCTTACAAGCAGCCTGGGGACCAGGCCCTTGAAATCGCCGGGCTTCACGGCCACCAGGTCAGGAACAATCCTCTTCGATACGATACGGGCTGCGGCACCCTTGATGGGAATGTCCAGCCCTCTTTTCAAATGGATGTTGTTTGACATTATTGTAATTGTTATTCAAGTATCGCAAAATACGTCGCGAAGATAGATATTTTTTTTGTATTTTCGTGGAAAATTAGGATGAAGAATGAGCACTTTGCCAGAAGGTCTCAACGAAGAGCAGAGAAGGGCCGTTGAGTGTGTGGAAGGACCGGTTCTCATAGTGGCCGGGGCGGGTTCGGGAAAGACGAGGGTTCTTACCAGCCGGATTGCATATCTGATAGGGAAGGGGACGGAGCCGGAAAGGATCCTGGCCCTTACTTTCACCAAGAAGGCTGCCTCGGAAATGAAGGAGAGGATAGCAGCCATGGTGGGGGAAAGGAAGGCCAGGAGGCTGTATATGGGGACTTTCCATTCGGTTTTCATCCGTTTCCTGAGGGACTGGTCCGACAAGCTTGGGTACCCGCGGTCATTCACCATCTACGACGAGTCCGATTCCCAGAGCGCCATCAAGAAGTGCGTGAGGGAACTGGGCCTGGACGAGAAGGTCTACAAGCCCAGGGACATTCTTTCCAGGATTTCAAAGGCCAAGAACAACCTGTGCACGGCGTCGGCATATTCCAGGAACACCGCCGCCATAACCAACGACCGTATCGCCAAGAGGCCTGACACCTGGAGGGTGTTCAAACTGTACGAGGAACTCTGCCGCAAGTCAGGGGTGATGGATTTTGATGATATCCTCCTGAATATGAACATCTTGCTGAGGGACTGCCCCGAGGCCCTGGAGGACATCGGAAGCCGCTTTGACCATATCCTGGTGGACGAGTACCAGGATACCAACCTCGCCCAGTATGTGATACTTAAGAAGCTTGGCGATTTCATGAAACTCCGCACCGGCAGGGCCAACATCTGCGTGGTGGGTGACGATTCGCAGTCGATATACGCGTTCCGCGGCGCCAAGATAGAGAATATCCTCAATTTCAGGAAGGACTATCCCGAGTGCAGCCTGTTCCGCCTGGTGAGCAACTACCGGTCCACCCGGAACATTGTGGAGGCGGCCAATTCGCTGATAGCCAAGAACACCGCCAGGATTCCCAAGGATTGCGTGGCAATGGCGGGGAACGGCGAGAAACTCAGGCTCATCAGGGCCTATACCGAGCAGGAGGAGGCAACCCTCATAGCCTCGGATATAGTCTCCAGGATTAGGGAGTATTCTGCTGAATATCAGGATTTTGCCATCCTTTACAGGACAAATGCCCAGTCCCGTGCGCTGGAGGAGGCACTCCGTAAGAGGAACCTTCCGTACATGATCTGGTCCGGCAACTCCTTCTTCGACAGGGCCGAGGTAAAGGACATGATGGCATACCTCAAGCTGGCCGTCAATCCCGCCGACGACGTCTCGTTCCGCAGGATAGTGAACACCCCGGCCAGGGGAATCGGCGACACCACCCTTCATGCCCTGGATGAAGCCGCCAGGACCTGGGGCCTGTCCCTGATGGAGGCGGTCGGGAAAGAGGGGCTTGTGGAATTCGGACTCAGGCCTGCCGCCATCGACAGGCTCCGTTCTTTCCGCGGGATGATGTTGAAGGCCGCTTCTGAGGCTGTGGATACCGATGCCCACAGGGTGGCCGCCTCGCTGGCTTCGGAAAGCGGCCTTTACAGGATGTACAAGGAGGACAATTCCGTGGAGGCCCAGTCCAGGGCGGCCAACATAGAGGAACTGCTCAACAGCATAGCTTCCTTCAGGGAGGGACGTGACGAGGATTACGTCGCCTCCCTGATAGTGGACGGAACGGTTTCCTCGGCCGATGAGGTGGATGAGGCTGATATCCCGCCGGTTTTGCTGTCTGATTTCCTGGAAGATATATCCCTTCTGAGCAATGCCGACGTGGACGACGATGATTCTTCCAACAAGATTGCACTGATGACGGTCCACTCCGCAAAGGGACTGGAATTCCCCTATGTGTTCGTGTCCGGAATGGAGGAGAACCTGTTCCCCTCCGGAGGGCTGATGCTGTCGGAAAGCGAACTGGAGGAGGAGAGGAGGCTGTTCTATGTTGCCCTTACGCGTGCAAAGAAGGCTGTCACCCTCACTTTTGCTGAAACCAGGATGCGTAACGGCAAGCACGAATCCAACCGTCCCAGCCGGTTCCTGAGGGAGATCGATCCCAGATATGTGGCAAATCCGCTCAGGAGTGAAGGGCAGGAGGAGTCAAGGGGAGGCGGCACCGATGATTACATGCCCGGGCGTTTCCGTTTTGGGAGCAGGACCGACAGGACTCCGGTCAGGGAGGTCCATCCGCGTCCGGTGGCCACGGTGAGGCCAACTGTCAACGCCCTCAATCACAACCTTCCGCCCAAGATTCCGGATTCGGAATTCATCCCCACCCCTCCCGGCGAACTGAGGACCGGCGACAGGATAGAGCACAACCGTTTTGGTACCGGCCGTATCCTGGAAATCACCGGTGAGGCTCCTGAAATGAAGGCCAAAATCGCGTTTGACGCCTATGGACAGAAGATTTTGCTGCTGAAATATGCAAAAATACGTCGCCTGCCTATTGCAGATTAACGTGATTTGATTAAATTTGCATTGAAGTTTTTCATAGTTTAAGTTTAGGTTAGTGCGTGGCGGTCGCAGTGATGCAACCGCCACGTTTTTCGTCCCTGGGGGTATGGTTTTATTAAAACCACAAATAAATTTCTGTTTCTTATCATCCCCTTGGCCGCCGCGCATTACATTTGGCAAAAAAACTATGAAAACAGCGTATTTGTGGAGTTTGGCGGCCGTAGCGGCGGCGCTCTCATGTTCGGATTTCCTTACCTCCGGATCGGGGACCGGAGAACTCTCCTGGAAGATTTCAGACCAGGATTACGTAGCTACCAGGGGGGCGTCGGAAGTGCCTGATACCAATGAATTCATCCTGAAGGTGTGCAACTCCTCCGGAAAGGTACTGTATGAAGGTAAATACGGGGATTCTCCCGACAGGATGATGCTCCAGGAGGGAAGCTATTCGGTGTCGGTCCGTTCGTCGGTGTTCAGGGAACCGTCCTTTTCGGCCCCGCTTTACGGCGACGACCAGGTGGCGGTGGTCCGTAAAGGCGGAAAGAACTGCATCTGCCTCCACTGCACCATGTTGAATTCGGGACTGCGTCTTCGGGTAGGGAAGGATTTTTCCGATTCCTGCCCAGGTGGGAATATCCTTGTGCAGTCGGCCGGGGGAGCGCTTTCCTATTCGTTCGAGGAGAGGAGGACGGGATACTTCATGCCCGGGAAAGTGTCAGTGTCGCTGCATTCGGCCATAGAGGACAAGCTGTTGGTAACCAGGACGTTGTCGGCAAGGGAAGTGCTTGACCTGGGCCTGTCGTCATCTGCCGTGGACGGAGACGGGCTGTCGGTTGAGGTGGATACTTCCAAGACCTGGATAAACGAAGACTTCCCCGGGGAGGAACTATCGCCGGGGTCGGATCCAGGGCATGCCCTCAGTATAATCCAGGCCACCGCGTCGGCCGGCCTGACGGGAGTCTGGGTAAAGGGATACATTGTGGGAGGAGACCTTACCTCGGCCGGATCGTCCATGAACACCGGACCGGTATTCACAAAGGATACCCATCTGGCCATCGCCTCCCGCTCGTCGGTGCTGGACAAGGCCTCGTGCCTTTCCGTTGAACTGAAAAAGGGCCCGGTACGTGATGCCCTGAACCTGGTGGGCAATCCCGAACTGCTTGGCCGATGCGTATATGTAAAGGGAGATATCGTGGAATCATATTACGGAATACCCGGTGTCAAGAATGTCACGGAATACTCTTTTTGACAAAAAACATTGTCAATTCCAAAAATGTACGTATATTTGTAATCCCGATGGGATTTGCGGAATTAGCTCAGTTGGTAGAGCGGCGGCTTCCCAAGCCGCAGGTCACGAGTTCGAACCTCGCATTCCGCTCACTACAATAAATGCATCTCGGAGCCTCCGGGATGCTTTTTTCTATTTTGTGAACACCCTTTTGATATACGGCGTGCGGTATTGATAGGCAAGTTTGGTGAGGTCCCATCCGGGGTGTGTGAGCACCAGGCGGGCGTCCTTGCCGCGGGTGATGCTTCCGCAGGAGTCTTCAAGGCCCATGGCGTAGGCCCCGTTCAGCGTAACGGCGTTGAAGGCTTCCTCCGGGGTGAGCCTCATCTTGATGCAGCCGAGGGCCATTACCCAGCGCATGTCTCCGGAAGGTGAGGATCCGGGATTGTAGTCCGAGGCGAGGGCAATCGGAAGTCCGGCGGCGATGAACTGCCGGGCCTTTCCGTAAGGGAGTCCGAGGAAGAACGACGATCCGGGCAGCATCGTGGGCATGGTCCCGCTGCCTTTCAGGGCCCGGATGCCTTCCTCGCCGGTCTGCTCGAGGTGATCCACCGACAGCGCTCCATGTGCGATTCCGACTTCCAGTCCACCGGTGACGGCGAGTTCGTCAACATGGATCTTGGGCCTGAGTCCGTACGCGGCAGCGGCAGAAAGGATACTGGAAGTATCCTCCGGGGTGAAGAACCCCTTGTCGCAGAAAACGTCCACGAAATCCGACAGGGGAGCGGCCTCGGGTAGCATCGCAATCACTTCATTCACATAACTTTCCCGGTCATGTTCCCTGCCCACGGCATGTGCTCCCAGGAAGGTGGCCCTGACCGCGGCGGGAGCCGTCTCGAGGATCTTGCGGATAACCCGGAGCATCTTCAGCTCATCCTCCCTGCGGAGTCCGTAACCGCTCTTGATTTCCATGGCGCCGGTTCCCATGGCGGTCATTTCCGCAACCCTTTCCATGCTCTGGCGGTAAAGCTCGTCTTCCGGCGTCTCATGGAGAAGGTCGGCCGAATTGAGTATCCCGCCGCCGCGGGCCGCAATCTCTTCATAGGACAGCCCCTTCAGCTTGTCGAGGAACTCCCCGTCGCGGCTTCCGGCATATACTATATGTGTATGGGAGTCGCAGAAAGAGGGCATGAGCATGCCTCCGCAGGCATCGACTGTTTCCGGGTCCGAAGGTTCCCTGCCGGACGGTCCAAAGTCCTCGATTGCGCCGTGGGAGACCTGGAGCCAGGCATTACGCAGACATTCCACCGAGCCCATGGCGCTGCCCGCCTTGAGGCGGACGGACTCGGGAACGATTCCCACAAGCAGCCCTATATTCTTGATAATCATAGATATTCCTCTCTCTTAAGGAAATCCCTGGACTTCTCCATCAGGGGATGCATATAGGTGTCATCCTCTACGAAGGGAACGACTTTCCGGTAGTCGGAGTGAATCCTTTCGATTATGGGGGAACTCTTGAGGGGGCGGCGGAAATCCAGTGCCTGTGCGGCATTGAAAAGCTCTATTGCAAGAACGGTCTCGGTGTTGTTCACTATCCGCACCAGCTTGGTGGCGGAATTTGAGCCCATGCTCACGTGGTCCTCCTGTCCCTGCGACGACGGAATGGAATCGCATGAAGCAGGCCAGCAAAGTCCCTTGTTCTGGCTCACGATTGATGCGGCCGTGTATTGGGGAATCATGAATCCGCTGTTGAGGCCTGGATTCACGACCAGGTACTTGGGAAGGCCCCTGAGCCCGTGAATCAACTGGTAAGTTCTTCTTTCAGAGATACTTGCAAGTTCAGAAAGGGCAATGGCAAGGGCATCCATCGGGATTGCGATGGGCTCTCCGTGGAAGTTACCGGCCGAGATGACCATGTCCTCGTCGGGGAAAATGTTGGGATTGTCGGTGGCGGAGTTGATCTCGTTCTCGATAACCGACCTTACGTAATTGATATTGTCCTTGACCGCGCCGTGGACCTGGGGGATGCATCGGAAACTGTACGGATCCTGGACATGTTCCTTGGGCCTGCGGATTATCTCGCTGCCTTCAAGGCATCTGACAAAGCGCTTGCCGGTTTCGATCTGTCCCCTGTGGGGCCTCAGCTGATGGGTCAGGGGCAGGAAAGGCTCGATCCTTCCGTCAAATGCGTCAAGCGACATGGCCCCTATGCGGTCGGCCCATTTTGAAAGCCTTATGCTCTTGAGGAGGCACCATACCGCATGGGCGCTCATGAACTGGGTACCGTTCAGGAGCGCCAGGCCTTCCTTGGACTTGAGAGTCAGGGGCTTCCATCCTTTTTCCTGCCAGACTTCAGCCGCCGGACGTACCTTGCCCTGATACAGGACCTCTCCCATCCCGATCAGGGGAAGGCTCATGTGGGCGAGGGGAGCGAGGTCGCCCGACGCTCCCAGGGAGCCCTGCTGCCATACTACAGGGATGACATCCTCGTTGAACATATCCACCAGCCTCTGTACGGTTTCCAGCTGGACGCCGGAGTGCCCGTAGGCCAGTGACCGGGCCTTCAGGAGGAGCATCAGCTTGACGATTTCCGGCCTGACAGTTTCCCCGGCGCCGCATGCATGCGACATCACCAGGTTGTGCTGCAGCTTGCTCAGGTCCTCCTTGGGAATTGTCACGTTGTACAGCGAGCCGAATCCGGTGGTGATACCGTAAAGGGGTCTGTCCACCAGGTCGGTCTTGCTGTCGAGGTACTTGCGGCACTTGACAATCGCTTCCCTTGATTCTTCCGACAGTTCGATCCTTTCGTGGTTCTCGGTTATTTCCTTGACCCTCGAGAGCGAGAGCCATGCGTGTGATATTATATGTGTCATAGTTGTTCCAGAATACTTTCAATCATTTTGCCGTCGGCGATACTCGGGAGGGTTACCCTCAGGTCGGGAGTGCGCGACATCTCCCTTTCAACCGCCATCCGGGCGCCCTTGTTCCTGGCCCAGGAACGTCTTGCTATTCCGTTGTTTACGTCCCAGAACAGCATCCTCCTGATACGGACATCGGCCTCGGGGGTCCCGTCTACGACCATGCCGAAGCCGCCGTTTATGACCTCTCCCCAGCCCACGCCTCCGCCGTTGTGGAGCGATACCCAGGTGGCGCCCCTGAAAGCGTCGCCGATTACGTTCTGCACCGCCATGTCGGCAGTGAACCGGGAACCGTCATAGATGTTGGAGGTTTCCCGGAAAGGCGAATCGGTTCCGGAGACGTCGTGATGGTCCCGGCCGAGTACCACGGGCGCTGAGAGTTCCCCGCGGCGGACCGCATCGTTGAAGGCGAGGGCGATCTTTGTGCGCCCCTCGCAGTCGGCGTAGAGGATCCTGGCCTGGGAACCCACCACCAGGTGGTTCCTTCCGGCCTCCTCTATCCAGCGGATATTGTCCCTCATCTGCCCGGCTATCTCGTCCGGGGCGCCGGCGGCGATTTCCGAAAGTACCCTGACCGCTAACCTGTCGGTGACTTCCAGGTCGGAGGGGTCCTGGCTGGTACATACCCACCGGAACGGGCCGAATCCGTAGTCGAAATAAAGCGGACCCATTATGTCCTGCACGTACGACGGATAACGGAACCGTCCGTCGGGGAGCATGACGTCGGCGCCTGCGCGGGAACTTTCCAGCAGGAAGGCATTGCCGTAGTCAAAGAAATACATTCCCTTGGCAGTGAGGCGGTTGATTGCGGCCACCTGCCTGCGCAGCGACTCCCTGACGGCCTCCTTGAACCTCTCAGGCTCCGAGGCCATCATCCTGCACGACTCTTCCATGGTGTAGCCCACCGGATAATATCCGCCTGCCCATGGGTTGTGGAGCGATGTCTGGTCCGATCCCAGGTCGACGTGGATGCCTTCGTCGGCAAGCCTTTCCCACAGGTCCACCACGTTTCCTACGTATGCCAGTGATACTGCCTCCCTGTCTTCCACCGCCTTGCGGATACGGGGGATTAGGAGGTCAAGGTCCTGGTGCAGTTCATCAACCCAGCCCTGCTCGTACCGCTTTCCGGCGGCAAGGGGATTGATCTCCGCGGTGACGCTGACTACCCCGGCTATGTCGCCGGCCTTGGGCTGGGCCCCGGACATGCCTCCCAGACCGGCGGTCACGAACAGCATCCCGCCCCGGTCGTCTCCGTTCAACCCCTTGGTCCTGAGTTGCTTCCGGGCGGCGTTCATTACGGTGATGGTGGTCCCGTGCACGATTCCCTGCGGGCCTATATACATATATGACCCGGCCGTCATTTGCCCGTACTGCGATACGCCCATGGCGTTGAACCTCTCCCAGTCGTCGGGCTTGGAGTAGTTGGGCACGACCATGCCGTTGGTAACTACCACCCTCGGGGCCTCCTTGTGCGAGGGGAACAGCCCGAGCGGGTGGCCGGAATACATCACCAGGGTCTGCTCGTCGGTCATGGTGGCGAGGTACTGCATGGTGAGGCGGTACTGCGCCCAGTTCTGGAATATCGCGCCGTTGCCGCCGTAGATGATGAGTTCGTGCGGATGCTGCGCCACCCTCGGGTCGAGGTTGTTCTGGATCATGCCCATGATGGCGGCTGCCTGGCGGCTTTTGGCCGGATATTCATCCACGGGCCTTGCAAAAATGGGGTTTTCCGGACGGAACCGGTACATGTAGATCCTGCCGTATTCCTTGAGTTCTGCCGCGAATTCCCTGGCAAGGAGTTGGTGATGCCTTTCGGGGAAATACCTGAGGGCGTTCCTGATGGCGAGAATCTTTTCTTGATGGGTCAGGATGTCCTTGCGCCGTGGGGCGTGGCTGACATTGCGGTCGTATGGTTTGGGCTCGGGCAACGTCTCCGGGATACCCTGAAGGATATCTTCCTGGAATGTCATGATTATGTGGTTGTTATAGTGTCTTTCAGAGGTTGATCCGGCTTTCGGTCTCCTCCATTATCGCATCCTGCAGCAAGATGGCTTCCCTTACCAGGAAATCGGCGCGGTCTGTCAGGCTGCGGGCGGCTTCCCTGTCTTTGAGCGATGCCGCATTGATCTTTACATTGAGGGCGGCGCCCCTGATGGCTGCCGTTGCGGCCAGGGCTGCTACGCCCGCATCCGATACTGAGGCGGGGTTCCCGTTCCGGACCATCTGCATCGACAGGGGGAGAGCCTTGAAAGCGGCCTCCATGGTCTCCAGTGGCACGCTGGCGGCGTTCAGGGTGGCCTTTTCGATGGCGTCGGCCCTGACGGCCTTCTCCTGGTCGGTTCCCTTGGGCATGGAGAAAGCCTCCATTATCCCGTCAAAGGCGGCGGTGTCGCGGTCGACCAGGGAGAGCAGTTCCCCAAGGATGGCCTGTCCCTTTTCCGCGACGTCGGAAAACTCCTTCCAGCGGTCGTCCCAGCCCCTCTTGTGTGCCGACAGGTTTGCCACCATGGTGGCGAGGGCGGCCCCGAAGGCGCCCATGGCTGCGGATACGGATCCGCCTCCGGGGGCGGGTGATTCCGAGGCCGTCTCCAGGGCGAACCCCTTTACCGACATCCTTTCAAGGCGTTCCCTGGCC
This sequence comes from Bacteroidales bacterium, assembly GCA_017437755.1. Classification (GTDB taxonomy): domain Bacteria; phylum Bacteroidota; class Bacteroidia; order Bacteroidales; family UBA932; genus Cryptobacteroides. Next base: position 6,471 of record JAFRXI010000010.1, on the reverse strand, counting down.
GCTTCCTCGGCCTCGTCAACCATCAGGTATTCAATTACTTTCTCCTTGGGGTTGAACGGCCGGAGGTCGTCGAGCGACATGGATTTCACCGCTATCTTTATTATTTGGTCTTCAGGTATGCCAAGTGAACGGCCCTGCCTTTCCAGATAGAACCGTCCTGCATCCAGGAGGACTTTCCTGGGGAGGAGGCCCACCACCTCGGTCCCGGTGACCCGGAGGCCGCGTGCGGCTGCTGCCCTCGAGACTTCCTCAAAAGCCTTGTGGAGAGGTACGGCTTTTATGTCGGTGATGTTCATGGATACCTGGGCGATGCCGTATTCGTCGATGTACCAGCCGGTTGCCTTGCAGCCCTTGAGTGTGCCGGGAACCCAGGTGTCGTTTACCTTCCGTCCTTTTTCCCTGACGTCAAAGGCAATGGCCATTGCCCTCCGGGTAGACGTGGTGTTGAGGTTGAAGTTCACCGCCAGGAGGAAATCCCTGGCCCCCACGTTGGTGGCGCCTGCACGTGCGGCAACCTCGTCATAGTCCCCTCCAAAGTCCGGCTTCCTTTCCGGGTCGGACATTTTCTGCTCAAGTGCTTCGTATTCGCCTGAGCGGCAGACTGCCAGGTTCTTTCTTTCGGGTTTGAATGCCGCTGCTTCGTAGCAGTAACAGGGGATTCCAAGGCCGGTGTAGAGCCTTTGGGCGAGCTGCCTGGCCAGGACGGCGCATTCTTCAAGGGTGATACCCGAAACCGGCACCAGGGGAAGCACGTCGGTAGCACCGATACGGGGATGGGCCCCATGGTGTAACCTCATGTCTATCAGCTCTTTTGCCTTGGCTGCCCCCTGGTAGGCGGCCTCGCATACTACCTCGGGGGCCCCGACGAACGTGACCACGGTGCGGTTGGTGGTCTCGCCGGGATCCACATCCAGGACCTTTACCCCTTCCACGGAAGCTATGGCGGATACAATCGCGTCGATTATCTTCCTGTCCCTTCCTTCACTGAAATTCGGGACGCATTCAATTATCCTTGTCATTATATCAATAACCGAAAATATCTTCAAGCGATACCTTTTTCACGGGCCCCAGCGAGCGGAGGAATGCCATGTCCAGGTCGGACTCGTCGCCGAGGATTGCATAGGTGTAAGTGCGGTCCTTGACCCATTTGTGCTGGACGGCCATCAGGTCGTCCATGGACATCTGGCCCACCTTCTCAAAAATCATCCGGTCGTTGGGCTCTGAAAGGCCGATCCTTTCATCGGCGAGGTATCCCGTCAGCACGCTCTCGCCCAGGTTCCTCTGGGTCCTGATCCTCGACAGGATGGATGTCCTGGCAATCTCGAGGTTCTTGTCGGACTGGGGCATGTCATTGATTATCTGGTCAAAAGCCTCCACGGCCTGGTGGAGCTTGTCATTCTGCGAGGAGATGTACGCGTTGAAACTGTAGGAATCGTCCTTGAAAGAGGGGGAGTAGAGGTATGCTCCGGCGCTGTAGGCCAGGGCTCTGGATTCCCTCATCTCCTGGAAAACGATGGCGTTCATGCCTCCGCCAAAGTACTCGTTGAACAGGTCTATGCCGGGGTATTCGCAGGTCTCAAGCGTCTCGCCCCTGTCGGAATACTGTACATACCTGAACTGGCGGGACTTGTACGGGGCGATGACCACCGTTGTTTCGGGAGTGAGGACCTTGGCCGGCCAGGATGGAGTGACTTCCTCCGGCTGGGCGGGAACGCTGTGGTATTTGTCCAGCATGGCGGCGACCTCTTCTTCGGAGGCGGGGCCGTAGTACAGGATGCGGTGTTTCTTTGCCGTCAGCCCGGCAATCTTGCCGGTCAGTTCTTCGGGGGTGATTGCCGATACGGCGGCATTTGTGAGGGTGGTCTTCCTGATGAATTCCGGTCCGTATGTGACGTATTTCATGAGCGCCCTGAAGCATGCCGCCTGGTTCATCTTGGAATCGGCCCTGTCCTTCAGAAGGTCTTCCTTAAGCACTTCCAGGATAAAGGGGTCGGGCTGGGCATTGTGTACAAGGTCTTCCACTACCTGAAGCGCATCGCCCATGTTTTCACTCAGGCCGCTGATGCGGATCACGGTGCTGTTTTCATCGGACCTGACATTGAAGTCGCAGGCGAGGCCGTACATGGTGGCCGCAATCTCCTCGGCGGTACGGGTGGGGGTGCCCAGATAGCCGATATAGCCGGCGGCCAGGTTGAGGGCGGGATCGCCGGATGTCCCAGTCTCAAAATAGAATGTGAGGGAGGCTATGTCGTTTTTCTCATTCTTTTTATAGAGTACCTCCAGCCCCTGGTCCTGGAACTTTGACATATCCTTTGAATAGTCGGTGAATACCGGCTCGATGGGAGCGGGCTCGGCCGACGCTATCTGCTCCAGGAACGGGCTGCGCATGTCCCTGTTGGTGACTATCGGGGTTATCTTGGGAGCATCTATCTTCTTGATTGACAGGTCTTCACCAATCTTCTTGTAAACAACGGCATAGCTGTTTTCGCCGAGGTATTTCCCGGCCCAGGCCACAATGTCGTCCCTGGTGGCCTTTTCAATCCGGCCCAGTTTTCCGACCTCCGATTCCCATGTGGTCCCGTTCACGAAACTGTCCACGAACATATCGGCCCTGGAGGAGTTGTCCTGGAGCTTTTTCATGGCGTCCAGCTTGTAATTGTTGATGACGGCGCTCACGAGGGAGTCGCTGAATTCGCCGTTGCGGAGTTTCGCGACCTCCTCCAGCAGTATGTCCCTGACCTCCTCGAGGGATTGTCCGGCCTTGGGCATGCCCATCATGATGAATGCACCGTAATCAGCCCTGTCGTAGGGGAACAGATAGGTGTCCAGGATCTTCTGCTTCTGGATGACATCCAGGTCGATAAGTCCGGCCATGCCGTTGAAAAGGACCGATCCGGCGATTTCGGAAAGGTCGCTCTCCTGCGAGCCGGCCCCGGGTGTCCTCCATCCCATCAGTACGAATTCGGCTTCGTTGCCAAGGACGGTCTTGGATCTGGGTGTTGTGATGGGTTCCTCCGCCTCCACTTCCAGGGCGGGGACATTGCCGCTCCTGGTCCACGGTCCGAAGTACTTGCGTATTATCCTGATGGTCTTGTCGGGGTCGAGGTCGCCGGAAAGGCAGATTGCGCAGTTGTCGGGAACGTAGTAGGTGTCCTTGTGGGTGCGGATGGTCCTGAGCGACGGATTCTTGAGGTGCTCCTGGGTTCCGATGACTGTCTGCGTTCCGTACGGATGATGTACGAAAAGCATGGAGTCAAGTGCGTCAAGGGCCTTGTCGTTGTCGTCGGTGAGGCCCATGTTCTTCTCTTCGTACACGGCCTCGAGTTCAGTATGGAATCCCCTGAAGACGCAGTTCATAAAGCGGTCCGACTCTATCCTGGCCCAGTTCTCGAGCTGGTTGGACGGGATGTCCTCCACGTAGCAGGTAACGTCGTTGCTGGTGTAGGCGTTGCTGCCTTCCGACCCTATTATCGCCATCAACTTGTCGTACTCGTTGGGAATGGCCAGTTTGGAGGCCTCGTAGCTGATGGAATCTATCTCATGGTATATGGCAAGCCTTTCAGCCTCAACGGTCTTGGTGCGGTATACCTCGAAAAGGCTGTCGATCTGATCGAGCATGGGCTTTTCCGCGGCATAGTCGGAAGTCCCGAACTGCCCGGTACCCTTGAACATCATGTGCTCCAGGTAATGTGCCAGGCCGGTATTGTCCGAGGGGTCGTTCTTGCCGCCCACCCTCACTGCAATATAGGTCTGGATCCGGGGAAGGTCCTTGTTGACGGTCATGTATACCTTGAGCCCGTTGTCCAGGGTGTAGATCCTTGATTCCATGGGGTCTCCGGCAACTTTCCGGTATCCGGTACACGATGCTGCCACGGCCACGGCAAGTGAAAGGGTGACGATTCTTATAAGATGTTTCATGTTCATGAATTGTTAATTCTATCCTACAAATGTAGCCATTTATTCCGAAATTGAGTCAATAGATATGGCATGTGATTTATTTGAGCCAATTTTTCAATAAAAGTATTGCGGGATAAAAAATTTTTACTACATTTGCAGTCCGAAATTTGAAGCAACCTCTTGCGATCGTTATGTTTTATGCGCAACGTTGCACCTAAAAGATTGATAGAAAATGGATTTGATTAAGATTGCAGAGCAGGCTTTCGATAACGGAAAAGTCGCAACGTTCCCCGAGTTCAAAGCGGGTGACACCATTACGGTTACCTACCGTATCAAGGAAGGTGACAAGGAGAGGCTCCAGAAATTCAGGGGAGTGGTGATTCAGATGAGGGGTGCCGACCCTTATACCAAGACCTTCACGGTCCGCAAGGTATCAGGAGGCATCGGAGTGGAAAGGATTTTCCCTTACCAGTCACCGTTCATCGACTCCGTTGAGGTCAACAAGGTTGGCAAGGTCCGCCGCGCCCGTATCTTCTACCTCCGTAACCTCTCGGGTAAGAAGGCCCGCATCAAGGAGAAGAAGATGGTTGTAGACGCCCGCCCTGCAGCAGAATAAGCCACGAGGTAACCCCTCCGGCAACCGGCTCCTTAGCTCAACTGAATAGAGCACTTGACTACGGATCAAGAGGTTACAGGTTTGAATCCTGTAGGAGTCACCAGAGCAAAGGCTCAATGAACGCTCCGCACGCAGTGCGGGGCGTTTTTTCATGCGCCCGTGGAAGCTTGCTTCCGTCAGGGCAGGCATGAAAAAACGCCTATGGCAGCATTGCTGCCATGAGCGTTCCGCCCCTGTCCTTTGCCGCGACGACGCCCAGGAAGAGGCATCGCGCAGCGATGGCTAATCCGTAGGAGTCACTCCAAAACCCCACTAGAGAGCACTCTGGTGGGGTTTTTCTTTATATTTGCCCGACATTTGCCCGACGGAGGTGTCTTTAAAAGAAAGATGTGAATGATTCCTTATGGGGGAAGGCTCCACGAGGAATCAAAAAAGTGAGGTTATCATTTACATTTCAAGTGAATGTCGCCTTGCTGGATTCTACGCTGAAGTGCAACGCTTTGAGGCCTGACAGTATAACTTTACTGTCATAACCGGAAATAGCGACCGAGGATGGGATACAAGCATTTGACAAGGGGGGCAGTAGCGGCACGGTGAACCGTGGGATTCGCGGAAACTGCGACAAAAGAAAAATGACAACATCGCGCAGCTTCCGCGGCGTCCCCTAGGTGCTTATAGGGGTCCACAAAAGCTACAGGGTATAAGCATTTCTGGCCTTTTTTGCTTATAGGGGTCCACTGAAACTGCAGGGTATAGTCACCGAAGGAGGCGGAGATGCCCGCCAGGAAGCAACCGCCTGCGTTGAGCGGGTCTGCCACATATAACTAATCAGCCACCAGAGTATTTCTGATGGCTAAGTACTTGATTTTGAGTAGAAAAAGAGACTTGACCGCTATTATGGGTAGAAGCAACGTTGCTTTGGATAATGTCGGAATAACTATGTACAGACCACCTTTCACAGTATCATCCAAGGGAAGATTTCCGGCCAGATTAAGAGGTATGCTATCAATTTGGAGCAAGGGGATACATTAACTCAATCCTTTTTCAATGCGGGACTTGCTGCTGGCACAGACCCCATAAGTCACTCAGTTACAGTAACATCTTTGGAATACTGTAAACAATTAATTATCTTTGACTTTTGAAGCGTGTTGCAATTCCAATCAGAATTTTCAGTATATTTAAAATTTCTATGGAAATAATTAAATGATAAATAATTAACACATCAGCAGTGATGGAAAACATCGAAAGAATCTATTGTCCTCCAGAGGTGAGGGTGCGCGAGTTACAAACAGAGGGGCTGATCTGCATGAGCCCCGGTCCGTACAACTCTCCTTTCCCCGGAACCGGAGAGGACTGGTAAAATGGAGGATAATGCCATGAGAAAGACTCTCTTGATTCTCTGCGCTTTTGCAGCGCTATTCTCCTGCTCCAAGATTCAGGAAGCGGGGCAGGGCGATGAATTCCGCGTAAACATCCGGGTCTCCCGTTCTGATGATTTTGCCTCAACCAAGGCTACCGTCAAGTCCGACTGGGCGGACGGCGACATGATCTACCTGTTTTTCCAGGGCCTTGAGACCAAGTTCCTGGAGCTGAGCTATGACGGCAGCGGAGGCAAATGGACGGGGCTGTCGCAGAACGGACTCGAAATCTTGGACCTGGAGAATGCTGTGACCAAGAAAATGACCGCCGTCTTCCTCCCTTACGGCTGCGGCGCATCCATCCGGATGAGCGGCGACCAGCGCATCTTCACCAAAGGAGGAGAAGACCTGAAGTACAACGGCTATTTCCTGATGGCGGAGGGCGTCGACTATACCGTTTCCGAAGGAGAGCTGGAAGCAGACCTGACGCTCGCGGCGCCGGTCCTGAGCGGCGGCGACAAACTCATCCATTTTGACGTATCCGGATTCACCTCCGGACATGCATACGAACTCTATCAGGACCACGTGAAGCGTCTCGTC
>JAFRXI010000067.1 GCA_017437755.1 Bacteroidales bacterium | reverse complement strand
CACTCAAATGCCTCTGCCCGGTCGAACGGATGTCCTCAACGATAACCGGACTGAAGACCGACAGGGAGTACATCCTGGACTATACCTGCGACGGGGCGTACTACCCGATCAACTTCCACTACGGGAAAGACCTGGACATCATCCTGGACATCGAGCAGTTCCGCAAGCCCGAGTAAGCGGGACCGGACTGTATCTTCTTAGTCACCTGGTTCTATCGTCCATCCCAACCGGACGGCCATCTTTTCCAACAGGACGAGATCCCCTGCCGGAATCGATATTGAATAGCGACGCCTCTCTCCATAGGGGACCTCCGGCTCATTCAGAACCAGGGCAGGAGCGCTTTGAACATTTCCATAGCCGGAAACCAGTTTGGACATATTTCCTTTTCTTCGCTGGCTGTCCCTGTTATAGCTACTTTGCATTCTCGTCCAAAAAAAAGCGGGAATACCATCCAGACCTGAAGCGACCTTCTCCGCCACGGCAGGTGTAAACGAACGCATCCCATGAATCAGCGCGCTTAAATGTGAGGGTTGCATGCCAATTCGCCGGGCAAAATCTTTCTGGCTGATACCTCTCCCTTTCAGTTCCTCCCCCAGTATTTCGCCAGGATGAACGGGGAATGCCGAAGGGACATCGTTCACCCGATGCCATGATTCATTTCTTGTTTCCATAATGAGAGTCGTCTATTTCAATCAGTTTAACCACAATTCCGCCGTCCTTCTCCTCAAACAACAGTCGATGAACATATCGGTTTGAAAGACGGACAGAAGACAAGCCTGCCAGTTGATACTTCAATCGTTCGTAGTGCAAGAAACTGAAGGAGCTCAACTGCTCTACAGAATCGACGGACAACATGGATTGGACAGCACGGTTAAACCCGTTTTTGAGTTCAAGATTCCGCGCCACCTCCCGATTTTTTTTGTTCTTTCCCGTTGAATACAACTCTAACAGGTCATCATCCATATATACGTCCATCGCACTGTTCTATTCGTGGACAAATATACGGATTATTCAGGAATTATGATAATAATTATGATAATTCTTCGCAAAAAATCACTGCCGCTACGCTTCCTCCCAGGTCATCTTGATGTGGGGAATGCCGTCGAGCATGAAGGGATCGGAGGACTGGCGGAAACCGACCTGCTCGTAGAAGCCCTTCGCATATTCCTGGGCCTCGATTTCGATGACCTTTGCATGGAAGTGTTCCCGCGCCGCGGTGATGCCTTCCAGCATGATCCGCTTGCCATAGCCCTTGCCCCGCTCGGTCGTGATCACGCGCCCGACGGAAACTTCGCGCATGTGTGTCCCGGCAGGACAGACCCGGCACAGGGCGACGACCTTCCCGCCTTCCGTAAGCCACAGATGGACAGCCTCCTGGTCGTCCCGGTCCAGGTCCTGATAGACACAGTTCTGCTCCACGACGAAGACCTCGCTGCGGATCCGCAGGAGTTCGTACAGTTCGTCGACGGTCAGCTGGTCGAAGCGTTTGGTATGCAGGATGAGACTCATTGAAATGGAACTTTGCCAAAAATAAGACATTCCGCCGATAATACAAACCATTGCCCCATTTTGGGTTTGTATAAGCATACGCACCAGAACGACGATTCCGTGTACAAACCCAAGCAAAACAAGAATTCTTTGAAATATGCTTTTTTGTAACTACTTTTAATGGACCGAATTACATGCCGAAACGGTATAGTTGAGATGAAAAAGAGTATCCTGATCATTTTGCTTCTTCTCGGAGCCATCTATACTCCCCTCCATGCCCGGCAGGCGAAGGAGAGCATTGACGACGCGCTCCCCATCCGCGGCCTGGCCATCGAAGCCCCGTCGGTGAGAGGTCTCGGCAATTTCCTGAAATTCATCGAGGAAGACCTCGCCCCGGCACATTTCAACCTGCTGGTCCTTCGGATCGACTGGAACTACGCCTATACGACGCACCCGGAACTCGCCGACCCGAACCCCCTCACCAGGGAGGATGTCGGAAAGATCGTTGCCGCATGCCGGAAACATGGGATCCGCCTGGTCCCCCAGATCAACCTGCTGGGCCACCAGTCCTGGGCCAAGAACACCCTCAACCTGCTCCGGGTCTATCCGGAGTTCGACGAAACCCCTTCCGTCAAGACCGAGAACTATACCGAATGGCCCAATCCCGAAGGCCTGTACTGCAAGAGTTACTGCCCGCTCCATCCGGATGTCCATAAAGTCGT
>JAFRXI010000009.1 GCA_017437755.1 Bacteroidales bacterium | reverse complement strand
GGATTACATTCAGGTCTTTGTCAAGAGCAACCATTCCGTGCATCTGTCCGGACATGGAAACTCCGGCAATCTTGTCTGCTATACCATTTGTGACTGCTTTAAGGCCTTTGCATACACCTTCCCACCAGTCAGCGGGATTCTGTTCGCTCCAGCCTGCCTTGGGCCTTGAAAGGGGGTAGGCGACAGTTTCGGAGGCAATGACCCTGCCTTCGTCAACAGCGATGATCTTGCATCCGGATGTGCCTACGTCAATACCGATAAGATATTTATCAGACATTCAAACGCCTCCGCAGGATCAGTCGTTAGCAAGAGCGGCGTCGAAAGCGACATCGGACTTGTCGAAGTTCATCCTGCGGACGACCTCATAGGACTCGGTGGCGCCGTGGACTCTCTCCATGCCGCTGTCTTCCCATTCTACCGACAGAGGTCCCTTATAGCCCATCTGGTTCAGTTCGCGCGTGATCGCGTCGAAGTCCACATCGCCGTGGCCCATCGATACGAAGTTCCAGCCCCTGTGCGTGTCGCCGAAGGTGATGTGCGAGCCGATAATGCCCGTGCGCCCGTCAAGGTTCATCTTCACGTCCTTCATGTGAACATGATAGATCCTGTCCGCAAAGTCTCTCAGGAACAGCTCCGGCTTCATGCCCTGCCATACCAGGTGGCTCGGGTCGAAGTTGAAGCCCAGCGTCTTCCGGTAGTTGAACTTCTCAAGCAGCTTCTTCGCGGAATAGTAGTCGAACGCGATCTCCGTCGGATGCACTTCCAGCGCAAACTTCACGCCGCACTCATCGAACACGTCGAAGATCGGGGTCCACAGCTCGACGATCTCATCGAAGCCTGCCTCGACCATCTCCTCGCTCGTCTGCGGGAAGCTGTACCAGTACTTCCAGATCGGGCTGCCCATGAAGCCGGTCACAACGCCAACGCCCATGGCTTTCGCCGCTCTCGCGGTCCATTTCATCTCTTCGATGGCCCATGCACGGATCTCCTCCGGCTTGCCGGCAAGCGCTCCGGGCGCAAATCCGTCAAGTCTCGGATCCCACAGATCGCCGACGCACTGGCCCGTCAGGTGGGAGCCCAGCGCCCAGGTCTTCAGGCCGTACTTGGCGAGCATCGCCTTCTTCTCCTCCACGTATGCAGGATCCGTTGCCGCCTTGCGTACGTCGAAGTCCGCCCAGGTCGCTATCTCCAGACCTTCATAGCCTATCGCACTCAGTGTCTTGCACTGCTCCTCAAAGCTCAGGTCCGCCCACTGGCCCGTGAATATCGTTATTGGTCTGCTCATTTCTTTTTCCTCCGTTTTTTCTGTTTTTGATTCTGTTCGGACATGGTCAATATCCATATCTTCTATATATATTTTTACATCATTTACCAGTTAATGTCAACAGAATTACAGTTATTAATAAAAACTTTTTAAAATGTTTTAACAATATTGAATAAAACCGTTTCGTCTATTGACATGAACGGGGAAAAACGATTTAATATAGTTGTATGATCATTTACGGGATAACTTATTTATGGAATC
>JAFRXI010000066.1 GCA_017437755.1 Bacteroidales bacterium | reverse complement strand
CGGCAAGGACCCGTCAAAGGTGGACCGCAGCGGGGCCTATGCGGCCAGGCATATCGCCAAGAACATGGTGGCGGCCGGGGTGGCCGACGAGATGCTGGTCCAGGTTTCCTACGCAATCGGTGTGGCAGAGCCTGTCAGTATCTATGTAAATACTTATGGTACAGCGCATAACGGGCTCACCGACGCCGAGATCGCTTCCCGTATCGGCCATCTTTTCGACCTCCGTCCGGGGAAGATCATAGAGCGTTTCGGCCTCAAGAACCCCATCTACGGTCCAACTGCCGCATACGGTCACATGGGACGTGAACCGTATGAGGCAGAGGTGGAGATCCTCTCCGGCGGCGTCCCTGAAATGAGGAAGGTATGGTTCTTCCCCTGGGAGAGGCTCGATGCTGTAGAAACTGTAAGCAAAGAGTTTGGGTTATGTTGAAAATTTTCATCAAAAATTCTTTTATCGGATTGGAATTATAAGTATCTTCGCGCCCGGAAAATTTATTTCAAAATTCTAGCAATATTTATGAATTTTTCTGTTAAATCCGTATTGCTCGCAATCGCTTCGGTGTTTGCGGGGGCGGTCGCCTATGCCCAGGTGACCACATCCTCCCTTACCGGCCGCGTGGATGACGAGAACGGCGAGCCCCTTGCCGGAGCTACCGTAGTCGCAATCCACCAGCCCACGGGGTCGCAGTATTACACGGTGGTCAACGAGGCCGGCCGCTATACCATCAACGGTATGCGCTCCGGCGGTCCCTACCTGATCACCTACCAGTTCCTCGGCATGGCCGACGTGGAATTCAATGACATCACCCTCAAGCTGGGTGAACCGTATGAAATCAACACCGTGCTCCGCTCAACCAACGAGCTGAATGCATCGAAGGTGGTGGGAGAATCTTCGTTCAACGCCAGTATCACCGGCGCCGGACAGAGCTTCTCCAGGACTGTGGTGGAGAACGCCCCTACCATCGACAGGAGCGTATATGACGTGGTGAAACTCACCCCCCAGGCCTCTGTGAACAAGGACGGCGGTATCTCTTTCGCCGGTTCCAACAACCGTTACAACTCGTTCCAGATAGACGGTGCCGTGTCAAACGACACCTTCGGCCTTTCCGGAAGCGGTACCAACGGCGGCCAGACCGGCGCCAACCCCATCTCGCTTGACGCCATCGATGAAATCCAGGTTGTCGTGGCCCCGTTCGACGTACGCCAGAGCGGCTTCACCGGCGGTGCCATCAACGCCGTCACCAAATCCGGTACCAACAGGTTCAAGGGCTCGGCATACGGCTATTTCAACAACGAGGATTTCATCGGAACCACTCCCGGCAACCAGGAGTATCTTGACAAGCATACCCAGGGCAAGAGGCTGAAATACGACGAGCAGAACTCCCAGACCTACGGCTTCACCGTGGGCGGCCCCATCGTGAAGAACAAACTGTTCTTCTTTGTGAGCGCCGAGTATTTCCGCAAATCCTATCCCAACGTTTATTCCCCGTCTCTTGGCGCTTATGACAAGAAGACCCTCAAGAGCGCGGTCAACGTGGACGGCGGCAGCTACAACATCCTCAGCCCCGAGCTGGCCGATGCAATGATAAAGCATTATGACTCATTGCTTGGAATCACCTCCGGCGAGAGCTATGGCCCCCATCAGAAGACCGACCGCAGCATCAACGCCCTTGCCAGGATCGACTGGAACATCAATGACCGCAACAAGTTCATGCTCCGTTACCAGTTCTCGGATTCCTATTCGGACAAGTATGCCTCGGGTGCCAACACCTATTATTTCAACGGCTCCAGCTACAAGATGGCTGACCGCACCAACACCATCGTGGGTGAGCTCAACAGCCGCATTTCCGACAAGGTGTCCAACATGCTCCGCGTATCTTCCGTGTTCGTCCGCGACCACAGGGAGGTCCCTTACAAGGCCGCCTGCATGTATATCCGCGACAACATCACAGTGGACCTCGGAACCGAGTACTCCTCCGGTATAAACTCCATGAATTCCGACAATTACACCCTCACCGACAACCTGTCGCTGTACCTCGGAAACCATGAGATCACCCTCGGAACCCACAACGAGTTCTACAAGTTCTCCAACGGCTTCCAGCAGGCTGCCTTCGGCGAGTATGTGTATGCGAGCGTCAAGGACTTCATGGAGAACAACCCCAACCAGTTTGTCTACAAGTTCTCCGATCCCGATGTCACCGGCGATCCCCTCTGGGTGGCCGACACCTATGCGGCCCAGTTCGGTGCCTACCTGCAGGACGAGTGGAAGCCCGGAAGGAACTTCACCCTCACCTACGGTATCCGTGCCGACGTCCCCATGTTCTTCAACAAGCCCATCGTGAACGAGGAGTTCAACGCTTCCGAGTTTGCGGTAGCCAATAATGAATATGTGGGAACGGTTCCCAAGCCGTCTGTCATGCTTTCCCCGAGGCTCGGCTTCCGCTGGTTCCTGGACAATGACCACAGGTCCCTCATAAGGGGCGGTGCAGGCCTCTTCACCGGCCGCGTTCCCTTCGTGTGGATTTCAAACGCCTACAACAATACCGGCGTGGCCACCAAGAGCGTCACCGTCGACAATCCGCTTGATATCGACGGCTGGACGGCCGAGAACATGGGCAAGCTCATCAGCGACCCTTACAACAACATCGTGAAGTCAGGGCTTTCGTCCAAGGGAAAGGGCGCCCTCGCCACCATCAACACCATCAACGAGAAGTTCAAATATCCCCAGGTGTTCAGGGTAAACCTCGGCTACGAGCAGATTTTCGGAAACAACTGGAAATTCACCTTCGACGGACTGTTCTCCAAGACCCTCAACAACGTGGTATTCCACAACCTGGCCCTTGAGAAAGCCTCAAGCGTGAACGCCGTGAGCCCTGCGGTTTCCGCCGCCAACCCCGAGTCGGTCATCCCTTACTTCAGCCTCAAGAGCGGTTATTCGGCCGTCATCGCGCTCGGAAACACCAACCAGGGTTACACTTATTCCGTGTCCGGAAAACTGGAGAAGAGTTTCGACTTCGGTCTTGACCTCATGGCCTCCTACACCTTCGGGCATGCCTATGCGGTGAACGACGGTACATCTTCCGTGGCCGCTTCCAACTGGAACAACTATGTGACCACCGACCCTTCCGCCGACCTGCTTTCCTACTCGGTATTTGACAAGCCACACAAGGTGATGGCGGTCCTGAGCTACACCTCCCCGAGGTACCTAGAGGTTCTCCGTACCCGTATCTCCCTCGTCTACAACGGCGAAAGCGGCAACCGCTACAGCTACAACATGAACGAGAAGGACGGATACATCCTCAACGGTGACGGACGTGCCGGGAACACCCCCATCTACGTCCCCACTGCCGATGAGATCGGAAAGATGAGCTGGGTCGACCCCGCCGATGCCGTCAGGTTCGAGAAATACATCCGCAATGACGCTTACCTTATGAGCCGCCGCGGAAAATGGAGCCAGCTCTTTGGCGGAAGGTATCCGTTCGAGAACCACTTTGACCTCCATATCGCCGAGGACATCTTCAACGACCTTCACGGCACCAAGGTTGAGATCACGTTCGACATCAAGAACCTGAGCAACCTGCTCTGCCGCAGCTGGGGCCTGTACTATCCTTCGACCTGGAACTTCAACGTCCTGCAGGTCAACAGCGCCACAGTTGAGGCCGACGGAAGCCATACCCCCAACTACGTGTTCAAGCCTTACGACATGGAACTCGTTGACTTCTACTCCCGCTGGCGCTGCCAGGTCGGTTTAAGGGTTACATTCTAAATCAGGGAAAGATATGAAAAATATATTCAAGGCATTTGCCGCCCTTGTCATGGGCACTGTCCTTATGGTTTCCTGCCAGAAGGCCGGAGAGCCCCTTGCCCAGAGCATCAGCGTGAACCAGAACTCCGTCACCATCGACGGACAGAACGCAACCCCCGTCAAGGTGAAGGTTGCCGCCAACGGCGACTGGATCGCGGTTGTCCCTTCATGGATTGAAATGACCCCTTCGTCGGGCAGCGGAAACACCGAGGTTTCAATCACCGCCGGTGACAACGTCGACGAGTACAACTACCTCGCCGGACCCCGTTCGGGTGTGGTGTACTTCTATGGCGACGATCCCGACGCCCCCTTCGCCCTTCAGGTGGATCAGGTTGGAGAGAAGGCCCTCGATACCAAGAAGACCTATGTGAAGGTTTCGTCTGCAAACGAATTCGACCCTACCAAGCAGTTCCTGCTGGTGGCCCAGCTGGAGAATGAATACCAGTTGGCCCTCGGCATGAGCGTGGTTCCCGACGGCGGCCGTTACGACTATCTTTACGGAGAGAAGGTCACCGTGGAGGATGGAAAGACCATAAACATGCCCAACGGCAGCAAGGCTTTCTCCTGGACATCGGTTGCCAACGGCGAGTATGCAATAGCCCAGGCTGGTGGCGGATATATCTATCAGTCAGGCTCTTACAATACTTCGTTCTACCTCAGCGCCGACGCTTCCAAGGAGACTTGGACCGTCACTTTCGGAAACGACGGCTATCCCGAGATCAAGTCTAAGGTCAGCGGCCGCTTCATGCAGTGGCAGAACGGCAAGTATTCCGAGTTCGTGACCGGCGACGGCCTTCTGGAAGGGAATGACAGGGTGCTGATTTTCCAGGACCAGGCCGCGGCTTCCGACGAGACTCTCACGGTTCCCGAGACCGTGTTCGCAGGAGCTGACGCCACATCTGTTTCCTTTGAAGTCAAGTCCAACAAGAAGTGGAGCGTCCGCAAGTATGACTCCTGGATCAAGAGCGTGACCACATCGGGCGATGGCGACGGCAACATTGAGGTCACCTTTGACGCCAACACCGACACCAAGGCCCGTACCGCCACCCTCAAGGTGGTTGGCGAGACCACCAGCTACGACGTGATCCTCACCCAGGACAAGGTCCGTACAACGGTCGCCGAACTCCGTGAGCTGATTACCGGAACCAACTCGGCAAGAAGCTCTTACGCAGTTGACTTCACCACCAACAACCCGGTCGTGTCCTATGTGAACGGCAACAACGCCTACATCGAGGACGCCACCGGCGCCATCCTCCTCTATCTGAAAGGCCATGGCCTCAAGGCAGGCGACAAGATCTCCGGCAAGGTGTCCGGGCAGGGATATGTCTACAACGGTCTCAAGGAGATCGTGAGCATGGACGGCAGGACCGTCACCGCAGGCGGCACGATTCCTCTCACCGTCATCACCATAAAGGACCTTCTGGCCAACTTCGAGGCCAACATGAGCCGCAGGGTGAAGATCGAGAATGTGGAAGTCAAGAGTGCATTCGTAAGCCGTAACGGCAAGATTGCCCAGGGAACCGACGAGATAGCGGTCCGTGCCGAGATCTCCAACGGCCTTACCCTGACTGAAGGTGCCAAGGGTGATATCATCTGCTATCCTTCGCAGTACAATTCCGAGAAGAGGCTTTCCTTCTGGCAGAACGCCGATTTCATCGCCAAGTAGTTGATATCGGTAACCTCCTGATATGAAGCGGGTGGCCCCAAGGGGCTTCCCGCTTTTTTTGTTGGTTTTCTTTCTTGCATTCCACAAATAATTGGTTATTTTTGTAAGTTAATGCAAGAATAATTACTACAATAATTAATACCATGAATTTCAAGACACTTGTGTATGCTGCGGCTGCCGTCCTTATGGGAATGGTTTCCTGCAAACAGCCTGAGAATCTCGGGCCCGCAGCCATTAAGGTTTCCCCTTCCCAACTGGAATTTGACAAGGGGAGCGACTCCAAAACCGTCCAGCTCACGGCCACCCGTGACTGGACCGTAGTAAAACCCGACTGGGTTGAAGTGATGCCCGAATACGGCAAGGCATCTTCCGAGCCCCAGACCGTTACCGTTACCGTCAAGTCCAACACCGGCTTTGACAAGGAGGAGAACGTGGTGTTCACAATCGGAATGGCCAAGGCTCCGCTCAAGGTCAGCCAGAAGGGCGAAAAGGGCGAGTACGTGATGGAGACCCTCACCGTCAAGGACTTTATCGCCAAGGCCTCCGCTACCGAGTATTACAGGCTCTGCGGCACTGTTTCCAAGTGGAAGAACGACGTCAACTCTTCCGGCAAGGAGTACATGCAGTTCGACCTTACCGACGACACCGGCAGCATCACCGTATACGGATTCAAGGACGGCCAGCTGGCCCTTTGGAAAGACAAGATCAAGAACGGCGGAACCGTCCTTGTTAACGGTACTTACCAGAAGTACACCAACGCCAATACCGGGGCCGTGACCAACGAGGTGATGAATGCCACAATCGAGAGTTTCGAGGCTAAGGAGGAGCAGACCGTATTCGAGGATAAGACCGTGGCCCAGTTCATACAGCTTGCCGACAAGGTGGTTGGCTACCGCCTCACAGGAAAGGTCTCCAACTTCCGCAAGGGAGTCAATTCAAAGACCCAGAAACCCTGGATGGAATTCGACCTTGTGGACGACTCCGGTACCATCGACATTTACGGCTTTGCCGACGGCGAGTACGAGAAGTGGAACGAAAAGATCAAGGACAACGGCACCGTCGTCCTGCACGGTACATATGATGTCTACAATGGCAAGCACGAGGTGGTGGGCACCGTGATCGAGAGCTTCGAGGAAGGCCAGGCCCAGACAGAATTCGAGAGCAAGACCGTGGCCGAGTTCATCCAGCTTGCCAGT
This sequence comes from Bacteroidales bacterium, assembly GCA_017437755.1. GTDB lineage: Bacteria > Bacteroidota > Bacteroidia > Bacteroidales > UBA932 > Cryptobacteroides. The sequence goes on along the minus strand of JAFRXI010000066.1, from coordinate 43,033 downwards.
GCAACCGTGGCCTACAGGCTCACCGGAACAGTCACCGGGTTCTACACCAGACAGAACAATGGCAAGGATTACATGGGCTTTGACCTTACCGACAACACCGGAACGGTCACCGTATACGGCTTTGCGGACGGCCAGTTCGCGGAGTGGTCCACCAAGATCAAGGACAACGGCACCGTCGTGCTCCACGGAACATACCAGAAGTACACCAACTCCAGTACCGGGGCTGTTACCCACGAGGTGATGAACACCGTGATCGAGAGCTTCGAGGAGGGTCAGGAACAGACAACCTTCGAAGACAAGACCGTGGCAGAATTCCTCTCCCTTAAGGACGTGGTGAAAGCTTACCGCCTCAGCGGAAAGGTTTCAGACTTTGAGACCCACGACTCCAACAACGAGACTTTCATGACCTTCAACATCACCGACGCCACCGGAACCGTCTACGTGTACGGTTTTGCCGAGGGCGAGGTGGCCAAGTGGAAAGACCAGGTCAAGGATGGCGGAGACATAGTCCTCCACGGTTCTTACAAGGAATACAACAATACCCCGGAGGTCGTCAACGTAACTATCGAGAGTTTTACCGCGGATGCCAACTACAAGAGCTGCACCATATCCGTCACCAAGATCGAAGCCAAGGCAACCGACACCGAGGCCTCCTTCACCATCACCGCAAATTCCGCATGGACGGTTACTTCCGATAACGAAGCATTCACCGTGGCTCCCGCTTCCGGTGACGGCGACGCCACCGTTAAGGTGAGTTTCTCCGCCAACGAGGCCGAGACTCCCAGGGTGGCCAACATCAAGGTCTCCTGCCCCGGCGCCAGCCTCGACGCCCAGAAGGAGCAGACCATAGTCCTGACCCAGGCCAAGGCCACGGCTGCGGGTGTAAAGAGTGTGGAATTCGACATTTCGGCCCTGGCTACGGAGAAGAGTTGGGCTAACGGTACTCAGTACAAGACCATTACCATTGACAATGTCACCCTCACGGCAAACGGCGGCGGCAATACCGGTAAGTACTACACTTCCGGAAACCAGTGGCGTTTCTATCAGAACGAGAGTGCAAAGCTGGATATTTCCGTTTCAGGTGGCGAACTGGTCTCAGCTGTCTGTACCTATGCTAATTCCAATGACGGAGTCCTTATTGATCCGAGCGGTGCGAAGGTTGCCTCCGGCAGCGAGGTTTCGCTTACCGGTACCTCTGCGTCGCTCAGCGTAGGGAACAATGGAACCGCCACCAATGGCCAGGTCCGCTTTACCAAGATTGTCGTAAATGTCAAGTAATTGATGTTTGGATATTTCCATAAGAGTCTTCTGCCGGCGTCGGTGGCAGTGCTCCTGGCACTGTCACTGGCACTGGTATCTTGTAAGAAGGATCCTGCGGAAGGCGGTTCCGACGGCGCTCAGCTCCTGAAGGCGGAATCTTTGTCGCTGGGAAGGAAGGCGGGTGAGATCTTCATCTCGGTCTATGCCGTCAGGGACTGGACTCTGGAACTCAGGTACGACGGCGATGCAGCCGACGGTTGGGCCTCCTTCAAGCAGTATTCCGGAACCGGCGTCGCCAAGTTGGTGATGGCCTACACGGAGAACACTGCCGACGATCCCAGGATGGTGACCATCTTGCTCGCAACCGGAGGGAAGACCTATGAGCTGGACATCGTACAGGCCGGAAAGCTTTCCAAGTCGGGGCTTCCCGAGTGGATGGAACTGCCCGTTGTGGAAGACATGGACGGCTGTATCTTTGCCGCCCACGACATGAACGGGAATAAATACCAGTACCAGGGAGTGAGCGGAGTAAGGAACTGGAGCTGCCTGTGGGTCTCCAAGGAGCATCTTTCTGCCTGGGTGGCCTATCCCCTCAACAAGAAGCTCATCGGAAGCGGTTCCCGTACCGATGAATGGGGCGTTTTCGATCCTTGCGTCCCAGAGGCCGAGCAGCCTTCCCTCGGAGGCGGTTCATACGGTGGAGGATGGACGAGGGGACACCAGATCCCTTCGGCCGACAGGCTCAACTACAAGGCAAACGTATCCACTTTCTATCCCACCAATATGACTCCCCAGCAATACGACTTCAACGGCGGAATATGGGGAAGCCTGGAGGGAAAGGTGAGGAACTATGCCGGGAAGTCCGATACCCTGTATGTTGTAACAGGCTGTGTAATAGATGGTTCCACTTCTGTGTCCGGCAGTTCGTCCGGATTCGCCGTAAGGATTCCCACCCACTATTACAAGGCCCTTCTCCGCTATAGCCGGTCCTCCGGTGAAGGCTGGAACGGTTACATGGCGGCAGGGTTCATCCTGCCTCACAGAAAGGACATCGCAGGAGGAAACTGCCTGGATTATATTATGTCCATAGACGAACTGGAAGACCAGGTGGGGATAGATTTCTTCCCCCTGCTGGAGGCCAAGGTGGGAGCCGCAACCGCAGCCAAGATTGAATCCCAGACTCCTGGAAGCTGGTGGAAATAACTGATACCAAATAGCTTTATGAAAAGATATATTTTAACCTTAGCTCTTTTGGTCATGGCCATGGCTCCTCTCCAGGCCCGTGACGGAGCAAAGAAAACCTATGTGATCGGGTTCTATAACCTCGAGAACCTCTTTGATACCTATCACGACGAGGGAAAGAACGACTACGAGTACCTTCCCGACGGCGGCAACCAGTGGACGGAGACTAAGTACCGCAAGAAACTATCCAACATGGCGAGCGTGATCGCTGCCATGGCCAAAGACAACGGAAGGTTCCATACCGTGCTGGGCGTGAGTGAGATAGAGAACCGCCACGTGCTGGAAGACCTGGTTATGGAACCGGCCATCGCAGAGGCCAACTACCAGATCGTGCATTACGACGGGCCGGACCGCCGCGGCGTTGACGTGGCCCTCCTGTACAAGCCGGAGCAGATGACGGTGGTTGAGACAGAGTCCCTCCCGTTTGACTTCAACTCGGAGAACATAGAGTTCTCGATGACTCCCGAAGAACAGGAGAATTTCCGCACCCGCGACATCCTGATGGTGCACGGAATAATTGACGGTGAGCACTTTGCGTTCTATGTCTGCCACCTTCCCTCCCGTCTTGGCGACAAGGGCCAGGACCTCAGGGCCCGCGGCGGCGAGATCGCCTACGAGCACGCCATGAAGATGCAGCAGAAGTATCCCGGCATCAAGGTGGTGGTGATGGGTGACATGAACGACAACCCCGACGATGCTTCCATGGCGGTTTACCTCAGGGGAAAGGAAAAGATAGAAGATGTGGGCCCCGAGGATTTCTTCTCGCCCTTCCTGTCGATGTTCAAGGCCGGTTACGGATCGCTCGCATACAGGGGCGAATGGTGCATCTTTGACTGCATCCTGGTGAACAATGCCCTTGTGCACGCTCCCGAAGGAACCCTCAGGATCCTTCCCATCATCAAGAAGAGGAGGAACCAGTTCTATGGCAGGATCTTCGTCAAGCCGTTCATGGCCAACCAGAAGGGACCGTACAAGGACACCCCTTTCCGTACCTTCTCCGGCGGCGCCTTCATCGGCGGATACAGCGACCACTATCCCACCTATATCGTAGTTAGTAAATAATACCCTGTTATATGAGACGAATCTTAACTGTACTTTTTGCCGTCCTTTCCTCGGGGTTGCTGCTGGCGCAGACCCATACCGGAGGCGTAAAGGGCACCGTTGTGAACCGTGAGGACAGGCAGCCCGTGGAAAAGGCCAAGCTGACCCTGATGAAGGGAACGGTGGAGGTGGCCACGGCAGTTACCGGCGAGGACGGATCCTTCCTCATCCCGGATCTCCCCGACGGAATGTATTCCCTGCTGATTGAAGCACCTGATTTCCTGGAAACCCAGGTGGAGGTGACAGTCAACGACGGATATGTGAAGAACATGTTCAACCTGGGCGTTACCGGCGTCCAGAGGGTCGAGCAGCTTGAGGATGCGGCTACCGCCGAATTCGACATGGAAGACAGCGGATACAACGACTCCCCGACAGTCCTGTTCAACGCCAACGATATCTTCTCCAACATCGCCGGATACGGATTCTCCTCGGTGCGCTTCAAGCAGAGGGGGTTCAACAGCGAGACCCAGGAGGTATATTTCGCCGGAGTCAAGATGAATGACGCCCTCACCGGATACGGCCCGTTCTCCCTTTGGAGCGGACTCAACGAGGCCATGCGTTCCAAGGATACCTCCGTGGGCCTTGAGGCTGCCGACTACAATATCGGCGGTTACAACGGCACCACCAATGTGGACGGTACCGCATCGGCTGTGCGCAAGGGCCTCCGCGGAAGCGTCCTGACCAACTCGGCGCTTTACCGTCTCCGCCTCATGGCTTCCTATGCCACGGGAAGGATGGACAACGGCTGGGCTTTTGCCGCCAACGTCAGTGCGCGTCTTGGAGGAAACGACTGGATTGACGGAGTTTACTATCGTTCATTCGCCTATTATCTGGCCGCCGACAAGTATTTTGGCGACCGTCACCGCCTGTCGGCAGTCTTTTTTGCCACTCCCGGCCAGAGGGGCGCCCAGAATGCGTCAACCCAGGAGGTTTACAACCTCATGGGAGACAACATGTACAATTCCAACTGGGGTTACCAGAACGGCAAGGTTCGCAATACCCGGGTCCGCAAGACCCATGAGCCGGTTGCCCTCCTCCGCTATGAGTTCACCCCTTCCGACAAGTTCAACCTGTCGGCCGCCATCCTGTACCGCTTTGGAAAGAACGGTTATACCGCCCTTGACTGGTACGATGCGCAGGATCCCCGTCCGGACTACTACCGCAACCTGCCGAGTTATTTCTTCGACATCAACCCCGACCTCAAGCGCAACAACATGGTTAAGTACGCCTGGGCCACTGAGGCATGGACACATTCGGCGGATTATCCCAATTATACCCACGTGGACTGGGATCGTTTGTACAACGCCAACTACAACCAGGCCGACGGCCGCTCCAAGTATATCCAGGAGGAGCGTCACGTGGATCAGAGGGACTTCAACTTCGTGATGGACGGCAAGCTCCGCGTCGCCGAATGGCTCACCCTGCTCGGCGGAGGCCAGATAAAGATCAACCGCACGGAGTATTACAAGAAGGTCGCCGACCTTATGGGAGGTGAGTATTTCATTGATATCGACAACTTTGCCGAGAGGGATTTCGCCGCCGACCAGTACAAGTTGCAGAACGACCTGGACTACTTCATCCGCCACGGCGAGGCCCGCAAGCTTGGGGTGGGCGACAAGTACGGCTATGACTATCTGGCCCAGGTACGCTCCATCAGTATCTGGGGCGACATGAAGATGAACTGGGGCAATTTCAGCGCCAGCATCGGCGGCCGCATAGGCTATACCGCGTTCTGGAGGGAAGGCCTGATGCGCAAGGGTCTGTTCCCCGGAACCCTTGAGGATACCAAGGCCATGAACGTAAGGCTGGTCAACAAGGAAGAGGGCTGGCCCGGCAACATCGCCCCGGTTTACGACTCCTTCGGCAACGAGGTCACGTCCTATGGCAAGTCCGACGTCCTGGGCAAGCCCACCGGGGCCATCAAGGTCAACGCCAATTACGTAATCGGCGGCAACATGAGGGTTTACGGCAACTTCGGCTACTTCCGCGACGCCCCGTCCTTCGCACAGGGATTCATCTCCCCGAGGACCCGCAACACCATCACCCCCAACCTCCGTTCCATCAAGACCCTTGCCGGCGACATCAACTGGCAGTTCTCCGGCAACGGATACAATGTCCGCCTCACCGGTTACTGGGCCAGGCAAAAGGATATAAGCAAGGTGATGAGCGCATATGACGACATCCAGAACGCCTTCTCCAACTTTGTCCTTACCGGCATCCAGGAGAGGCATTACGGATTGGAACTCGGATTCAAGGTGCCCCTCGTGCTCAAGAACCTCTATCTGCAGGGAGCCCTTGCTCTCGGCAGGGCCGAATACATTTCCAACCCTGTGATGATCCAGACCATCGACAACAGCTCCGAACTGGTCTCCTACAACGGAAAGACTCAGATCGATGTCCCTTATTGGGCCTCCAGCCCCGTTTTCAAGAGGGACGCCGAAGGCAATTACCTCAGGAACGAGAACGGAGAGTACGACCTCTTTGCCGTGGACCACTACAAGAGGCACTATGTCCCGTCAACTCCGCAGCTTGCCTCGAGCCTGGGACTCAGCTACAGCATCAATTACTGGTTCTTTGAGCTTGCCGCCCAGTATTTCGACGGTGCATATCTGGACATGAACCCCCTGTACCGTACCGACTATGCCACTTCCGGCCCGGACAATACCGTCCGTCCCGAGGAGATCGAGTACATGACCTCCCAGGAGAAGTTCGACGGCGCGTTCCTGCTGAACATGTCCGTTGGCAAGTCCTGGTACATCCAGCGCAAGTATCAGCTGGGATTCTCCCTGAACGCCCAGAACCTGCTCAACAACAGGAGTGTCAAGACCGGCGGTTACGAGCAGACCCGTATCGTGGACAACACCGCAAACGTGGAGAGGTTCTATAAATTCGACTCCAAGTACTTCTATATGAGCGGAATCAATTATATGTTGAACGTTTATTTCAGATTCTAGGCCATGAAAAAGAGTTTATTTGCAATTGCGGCCCTGGTGGCCCTCGTTTCCTGCCAGTCTCTGAAAGAGGAATGGCAGCCCGTGTTGTCCAATCCCAAGGCTCCCGCACCGTCTGTGATATCCGACTTTGACGCAGAGAATATCATCTCTATCAAGGACCTCAAGGCCATGTACAAGGACAAGGCCGTTGAGATCATGGACAACGTATGGATCAAGGGTCAGGTCATTTCGTCCGACCGCAGCGGAAACCTTTACAAGGAAATCTACATCCAGGACGGAACCGGTGCCATAGACCTGAAGCTTGGACGTTCGTCACTGTACAGTGAGTTCAGCCTTGGCCAGTGGGTATATGTGGACTGCAACGGCCTCACCCTCGGTTCCTACAAGGGAATGCCCCAGCTCGGACTTGAGGCCGACCAGACCGAAGGCAACGAGTATGAGACAGCCTACATCGACCCCCAGGTCGTCATAGACCAGCACGTGTTCAAGGGCCCCAAGGCGGAACCGCTTAAGCCTCAGGTAATTACTGAAGCCCAGGTGAAGACGTCCCTCGGACTGGTCTTCCAGGGCGAACTTTGGGGAAAGCTTGTGACGCTTGAAGGGCTTGTATACAAGAAAGAGGTTTTCTGCCTCCTCTATCCCCATGCCCTCCTTCCCCATACCAAGGATGATCCGTACAACCGTATCTTCCTTTCTGACAATGGGACCTGGGGAATCAACACCTGGGCCATGTCAAAGGGCCTTTATACGGAATTTGTGAAGGCCGGACTCTTTGACAATGCCGAGGTCGGAAGCGGCTCCACCCGCTACGGCAACATCCTGGGAACGCCCAGGCAGTATCTCAAGACCGGTGCCACCCTTGACCGTTTCGGGGCCGACGCCGACTTGACCTACAAGGAGATAATGCTCAAGTATCCGCAGGCCAATTACGTGTCGCACTATTTCAAGTTCGGGAAGACCGACATCCAGGTCCGTACAAGCGGATATGCCAAGTTCTCGGACCAGAAGCTGCCGCAGGCTGTAACTTCTGCCATGCCGGTTTCCGTTACGGGCATCCTCACCATCTACGACGGTTCCGCGCAGATCACCCTCCTCGACGACCCTTCGGAATCGGTATTGTAGCCTTTTCCGGGCCACAGGCAATTGTTGAGTTATGAAGAAATCACTAGTTTTCTGTATGGCAGTTATTATGGCTGCATCGTGCAACAGCTCCAATCCTTTCTTCGAGGATTGGAGCACTCCTTATGGGACGGCTCCGTTCAGCCGTATCTCTGAAAAACATTACCTTCCGGCCGTGAAGGAGGGTATAGAAAGGCAGAAGGCCGAGATAAAGGCCATTGTCGACAATCCCGACGCCCCCACTTTCGAAAACACAATCGCGGCCTACGAGCTTTCCGGGGAACTCCTTTCCCGGGTACTCGGGGTGTTCTACAACATCTCGGAATCTGACGCCACTCCCGCCATCCAGGCCCTTGTGGACGAGATCACCCCGCTGGTGACCGCTGCCGAGGACGAGGTTTTCATGGACACCGGCCTCTTCCGGAGGGTGAAGGCGGTTTACGACGCTTCCGAAGGCCTTGACCGTGAGCAGCAGATGGTTACGAAGAAACTCTATGACCGTTTTGTCCGCAACGGCGTTGGTCTGGACGAGGCCGGACAGGCCCGTTTCAAGGAGATCAATTCCAGGATTGCGGTACTGTCGCAGAAGTTCGGGAACAACCTGCTGGCGGAGAACAACGCCTTCAAGGACAGCATCGGAATAACTGTCTCGGCTTATCCCGGCTACATGTCGTCATGCTCCGACAGGGCCGCCCGCGAGAAGGCTTTCAAGGCATATTCGTCGAGGGGCAACCACGGCAATGAAAACGACAACAACACCATCGCCCTGGAAATCCTGAGGCTCAAGGCAGAGAAGGCCGCACTTCTGGGCTACGCCACCCCGGCCGATTTCATCCTTTCCGACAAGATGGCGTCCAACCCGGCCACCGTGGACGGATTCCTTGCTGAGATCATGGAAGCCTCCATGCGTAAGGCTAAGGAGGAAATAGTTGACATGCAGAAGATTATGGACGAGGAAGTGGCCTCCGGACTGCTTCCGGAAGGTTCCGTGATCGAGCCGTGGGACTGGTGGTACTATGCCGAGAAGGTCCGCGCCCGCAAATATGACCTTGACGAGGAGCAGACCAAGCCCTATTTCCAGGCCGACAGCGTCAGGAAGGGCGTATTCACGGCGGCAGGCCTCCTTTACGGCATATCGGTGGAAGAGGCCCCCGAAGTGGAGGTGTACAACCCCGACGTCAAGGCCTACAGGCTTTCCGATGCGGACGGTTCGCTCATCGGTATCTTCTATGCCGACTATTTCTCGCGCAGCGTCAAGAGGGGAGGGGCCTGGATGAACAATTTCCGCGAGCAGTATATGGACGCTTCCGGAAACGATGTCCGCCCGGTGATTGTAAACTGCTGCAATTTCCCTCCGGCCACAGAAGATGCTCCTTCGCTGCTTACCATCGACGAGGTGCAGACTGCGTTCCACGAGTTCGGGCATGCCCTCCACGGATTCCTGTCAAAATGCCGCTACAAAGACGTGAGCGGCACATCGGTAACCCGTGACTTTGTGGAGATGTTCTCGCAGATAAACGAGCACTGGGCCTTTGAGCCGGAGGTGCTGGGATGCTATGCCCATCATTACCAGACCGGTGAGACCATCCCTGATGCGCTTGTGGAGAAGATAAACAACTCCCTGAAGTTCAACCAGGGCTTCACCACCGGCGAACTCTGCGCCGCTTCCATTCTCGACATGGCATGGCACAAACTCAGCCTTGAGGAACTGTCCAAGATCAATACCGCCGATGACGTACGCGCTTTTGAGGAGAAGGTCTGCAAGCAGATGGGGCTGGTGGAGGAGATAATCCCCCGTTACCGCACCACCTATTTCAACCATATATTCAACAGCGGCTACAGTGCCGGATATTATGGCTATCTGTGGTCGGAAGTTCTTGACCGTGACGCCTTTACGGTCTTTGAGAAGGCTACTCCCGTGGTAAATCCTGAACTGGCTTCCACCTTCCGCAAGACCTTCCTCGAGAGGGGTGGCAGCGAGGATCCCATGACCCTTTTCCGCAGTTTCCGCGGCGCCGATCCCGATCCTTCCGCCCTGCTCAGGGGCCGTGGCTTACAGTAATCATTCAAAGAATCATACGTATATGCTATATCCGCTGATATTCGAGCCGCTTCTCATTCCCATGGTATGGGGCGGGGAGAGGATACTTTCATATAAAGGTTTGGCGGAAGGGCCCGAAAAGGTAGGCGAGAGTTGGGAGGTTTCGGCCGTTCCCGGCAGGGAGTCCACCGTTGCTTCGGGTTCCCTCAGGGGACGTTCCCTGCCGTCGCTGGTGGAGGAATTCAAGGGAGCCCTGGTCGGGAAGTCCGTGTATGAACGCTTCGGAGGCGAATTCCCGCTGCTGGTGAAGTTCATCGACGCCTTTGGCGACCTCTCGATCCAGGTTCATCCGGATGATGAAATGGCCCGCCGGGTGCATGGAAAGCCCTTTGGGAAGACCGAGATGTGGTACGTGATGGATTCGGCCCCGAAGGCCCATCTTTACAGCGGTTTTTCAAGGGAGATAACCCCTCGGGAATATGATTCGCTGGTTGCCTCAGGAAAGATAGTTGATGTCCTTGCCGACCATCCGGTGAAGGAGGGTGACGTGTTCTTCATTCCCGCCGGCAGGGTGCATGCCATCTGTGCCGGCACCTTCCTGGCGGAAATCCAGCAGAGTGGCGACCTCACCTACCGCGTGTTCGATTACAATCGTCCCGGATTGGATGGAAAGCCGCGTCAACTGCACACAGCCCTTGCCAGGGAAGCACTTGATTATAAGGTGTATCCGTCATACAGGACGGACTATGAGCCGGCCGTCGACAAGAAGGTTCCGCTGGTGGAATGCAACTGCTTCACCACTGACCTCTATGTCCTTGACGCCCCCCTGAACATCCCTTTGGAGGATCTGGATTCGTTCCTGGTGGTGATGTGCATGGAAGGGGAGTGCGTGCTTGAGGATTCCGAGCCGCTCTTCGGCCCTGACGGGCTTCCTACGGCCACTAAGGGGCATGTGGTCCGGCTCGGCCGGGGCACAACGGTCCTTGTTCCGGCAACATCCAGGGGCATTACCCTGAAGCCCGCTTCACCCTTGGTGAAGATACTTACGTCACATTGTTAAACATTGTTCCCATGCGTTTTGTATTTCCGTTTGCTGCGTTGCTGATGGCGCTTACCGGCTGTGGGGGCGTCGCCCCTACCGACGGCAGTCCTTCGGCCGAGGCCGCAAAGGCCGTGGTGGAAAGGACATTCGGTCGTTTTCCGCGTAATGTCCGGTTCTGCTCGATTGAGGGATCGGATACCGTAAACCGTTATGCTACAATGGTTTCCGACGGAATCCTTACAGTGGAAGGCAGCACTGGCGTCGCCATCTGCAAGGGCTTCCATGACTATATCCTCTCAAACGGATACGGGATAGCTTCCTGGACCGGGAACCGGCTCGACCTGCCCCGCCGCCTTCCTGAAATGGGGCGCCGGGAGGTTGTCTCGCCCTATGCCGTGCACCTGTACCAGAACGTATGCACCTACGGGTATACCTATCCCTTCTGGGGCTGGGAACAGTGGGAGAAAGAGATTGACTGGATGGCCCTGCACGGCTTTGACATGCCGCTTTCGCCAATCGGCGGCGAGACCATCCTCGCCCGTGTGTGGAAGGGCATGGGACTCTCCGATGAGCAGATCCTGGATTATTTCACCGGGCCGGCACATTTCCCCTGGATGAGGATGGGCAACATGGCCCACTACTGCGGCGGGATGAGCAAGGAGTGGTTCGACGGCCAGATTGCCCTGGAGCACAAGATTGACTCCAGGGAGAAGGAACTGGGAATGACACCTGTCTATCAGGGATTTGCCGGATTCGTTCCCAAGGGATTTGCCGAAGTGTTCCCCGATGCCGACCTCACCGAGACCAAGTGGAGCACCTTCCCCGAGGAGGACCACAACCATATGCTTTCTCCCCTCGACCCTCTTTTCAAGCAGGTCGGTTCGGCTTTCATCCGGGAATGGGAGAAGGAGTTCGGAAAGGGAAAGTATTATCTGATAGACAGTTTCAATGAGATGAAGGTGCCCTTCGGGCCGCTGGGAAGCTATCAGCGGAGCGAAAACCTGAGGCTCTATTCGCGCAAGCTCTACGAGAGCGTGGCCGAGGCCAATCCGGATGCTGTGTGGGTACTGCAGGGATGGATGTTCGGCTACCAGAGGGAGAAGGAATGGGATCCTGCCAGCGTGTGCGACCTCCTTGCCGGGGCTCCCGACGACAAGATGCTGGTAATAGACCTGGCGGTGGATTTCAACGAATACGTGTGGAAGAGCGAGAAGAGCTGGGATTACCTGAGCGGATTCTTCGGAAAGGGGTGGATATGGAGCACGGTTCCCAACTTCGGTGGCCGGACGGGTCTGGTGGGCCCTTTGGAATTCCTCCTGAACAACCATCTCCTGGCTGCCGGATCCCCGAACAGGGGCAACCTTGTGGGCTTTGGAACATCACCGGAAGGTGTTGAAAACAACGAGGTTGCATACGAGGCGATTGCTGCTGCCGGCTGGAGCGGGTCCAAGGTGGACCCGGACGCTTTCCTGGACAGCTATACACGTGCCCGATACGGCAGGACCGCCCCGGGAATAAAGGCTTTCTGGGACGGTATGCTCAAGTCGCCGTATTCCAATTTCACCAGTAACGTCCGTTTCCGCTGGCAGAGGCGTCCTCCGTTCAAGAAAAGTTATTCAATGAATGTCAACGAACACTATTTCGCTGCCATTGAAGACTTTATATCCGAGAGGGAGAACTTCCGGGGGAATCGTCTTTACGAGATTGACGCAATCGGATACGGGGCGCTGTACCTGGCCGGCAAGGCTGACATCGTGCTGGACTCGCTGTATGCGGCTGTGGAGCGTAAGGAACTTGCCGCCGCATCTGAAAAGGAGGCGCTGCTGCTGGAGATACTCTCCGATACCGACCGGCTTCTGGAATCGCATCCTGTCTGGCGGACGCAGCGCTGGCTGGACTTCGCCCGCGGGGCGGCTTATTCGCCGGAGGAGGCCGATGCCTTTGAACTGGAGGCCAAGAAACTGATTTCCGTGTGGGGCGGACGCTCGCTGTATGACTACTCGGCCCGCATCTGGTCGGGCCTGATCCGTGACTATTACATCCCCAGGCTCAAGTATTATTTCGATTCCGTGATTGCGGGTGAGACTCCCGACATGGCCGCCTTTGACAATGCTGGCTTCCCCGCCGCTGTCGGCCTCAGCCCTGTCAAGCCTTTCCGCCATCCTGTGGAAGAAGCCGCCGCATTGGTGGAGAAGTACTCCGCTTTGGGGCTGTAAAATGTAACCTGTTGCAGAATAGATATTTATGTAAAAGTACCTGGTGCAAACGTACCAGGTACTTTTATTTAAAGCGCTGAATGATAGTTGTTTCTGTTTTGCGGTCGCTATGTGGAAGACGAAGAAATGCAGCTATTTGTTCAGGAAAAGCGTCAGTACGGTTCTTGAGAAAAGGAATCAGTTTTATCCTTTCTTTTTCTGGCAGCAAAAACATATCGTGTACATCGTCCAGTTTCAGTTTCTCCATGATAAGTGAAGACATGTTGGCATAGCATAGATCGCTTTTGCCGGTAAATCTTTCATTAATGTCATATTCACTGCCTGTATTGGAGTGCATGGCTGTGAGCATTCTGTCATATGTGCCAAAGAAGCTGATGGCTTTCTCGTAATCAATTACATTATACAATGAAATGCAATAATCTATAAACTGCTCTGTTTCAGTACGTGTCAGGGTCTTGAACAATCGTTGAAGTTGGGTGTATTGAAGTGGCTTGCCGCTTGAATAGCTGTATCTTACTTCTCGGATTGCCTTAATAAGGGAGAAAGATGTATACCTGATGACAATCCTGTTTGAATATGGATTATTGCTGGCGGCGTAAGCTATGTAATTCCATCGATACTGTTCGGCTTTTGAGCAAAGCCTTCTTTCGGGAGCATTGTTTCCAATGTAAATCAAATTGGTCCTGGCTTTTTTATCGCCATATTTGGGAGCACTTCCAAACGGGGTTTCAAAAAGAGCCCCTTTCCAATTACAGGTCTTGTTCTGTACAAAGGCAAATTTTTGGGTATAACTTCTGACAAAGCCGCTCAGGTCTTCCATGCTTTCTGCACAGATGCAGACGTGGATATGGTCTGGCATTTGGCACAGACTCAAGATAACGACCCTGTATTTGCGGGCCTCTATGCAAAAGATTGTGAAGAAAACCAGAAAATCGCTTTCAGAGTAAAACAACAGAATCCGGTTTGCGGTCCTCTGATAGCAGTGATTGAGAATACCTTTGTAGAATTTCCTTTTCGTGCGCCCCATATCCGCCCCCTCTTGGAAAACCATTTCATTATACTTCCGAAAGATGCTGAAATGAATTGGAAATAGCAAGTTTTATATTGCAAAATGGGGCAAGAATATGCGTAAAACGCCTTTTTGGGCAGTTATCATTTGGATAATACGCTATGTGGAAGTAATTTTGTCCTACTAACGACATAATAAAATGACACGTAAAGAGTATGAATTACCCCTTTGCGAACTTGTTCACGTTGTGGTGAGCAGTAATTTCGCAAGTAATCAGACAGTTGACCAGGTTGAGGTTCCGGAACCGGAAGAAGGTGATCCCATTATCTTTTAAGGAGGAGACAGTATGAAGAAGTTATGTGCATTTGCTGTTATCAGCCTTACTGTTTCTTGCAGCGTAGAAAAGATTGACACTCAAACCGCAGGTGAGGTGAAAATGGTCAGGATGGAGGCGGTATTTGCTGATTCCAAGGTTAGCCTGACCCCTGACGGCGATGGCCTTCCGCTGGAATGGACATGGAATGACAGTGACAAGATTGTGGCGGTGGGTGAAAGCGGAACTGTTACCCAAAATTGCGTTTTGGTTGAAACCACAGTGGAGGGGAATGCCGTTTTCGAGGTTCCCGAGGGTACCCAGTGGGTGGTTTATCCTTCCGCAGCTCTGACTGTTTCCGGGACCACCGGGACCTATACCATAGCCACTAAACAGAATTACAATGAAGGAAAAGTTGTGGGTAACGGGGCTAATCCCATGATTGGAAAGGTTACTGACGGGACAATCCGTTTCACCAACCTTTGCGGATATATAGATTTCCCGCTGACCGGTTCAAAGCAGCTTTCAAAGCTTACACTCAGGACAAATGTGGAGAATTCCCGCCATATTTCCGGCGAGGCTACCATGGATTCTTCCGTGGACCTTCCTGTGCTGGAATTTCCGGCAACTGCTACAGGAGGGAAAAAACAATACTCATATGTCACCGTTGCTGCCGGAGGGACGGCGTTATCTTCCGAGCCCAAGCATTTCTATGTAGTTGTTCCGCCGGCAACTTATAAAGAATGCTGTATTGTGCTCGAGTTTGCGGACGGAACATCGGCCAGCATTGTTACTGGAAGTGAGATAAAGGTAAATCGGAACAAGGTGCGCCGGATTGCAACCGTCGATACCGATGCCCTGTTCAACAGGGTAAATGAAGCCATTGACCTGAGTGCAAACGGAGGCAGAGCGAACTGCTACCTGGTTGAGAAAGGTGAGTCTCCTGCGGCGTACAAGTTCCCCGCCATGAAGATTAAAGGAGGTACTTTTGAGAATATGAAAAACGCCAGCATTGTATGGTCTGAGTCGCGCACGTTGATCAATAATATCTGCTACGACGGGGAATACATTTCATTCCTTTACGGGGGAAACAACGAGGATGGTAATGCCGTCATTGGCGTAGACCAGAACGAGCCGGCAGCTGCAAACACCTCCCTCCTGTGGAATTTCCATATCTGGGTAACCGACAAGCCTGCAGATGTTATAACTGGATCAGGTATGCCCCAGCCTTTTATGGACAGGGATCTTGGGGCGACCTGGGCACCAGAAACGGTGGCGGAAATAGAAGGCATGACTTTGGAGCAGCTTCTCTCCTCAAGCGGTACCTTTTACCAATATGGCAACCATATTCCATATCCGAGGATGGAGAGATTTGAGAGTGGCGCTTATGCTAACCAGTGGGCAAATGTAAAAGTAGCTTTGAAATATGCTTTCAGCAATTATCATCATGGTTTTACGACAACCACGGGCGCCAAGAATAGTGTAAGTGAGCAGGAGAGCTATAGCAACTATGCTTATTTTAAAACAGCTAAAACGTCAGATGGAAACAACATTACGGTTAATAATAATACGGAATATATTTGGACAACAATCGTTCAAAGTGGAAGTAATACCGGAGGTGATGGTGTGGTATGGTTGTGGAAAACAAACAATAACAACATACAAGAGAAACTAACCGACTATGATCCATGTCCCCCAGGATATGTTCTTCCGTCGGCTACCTATCCTTATCAGGCAGGGTTGAATGTTAGCATTGTGAGGAAAAACATGTCAGGTGCTGGAAATCAAGATTTTGCCGGAAAGTATTTCCTTAAAGATGAAAACCTCTTGTGGTGGCCTGCCGCCGGACAGATTTGGAACGGATACCGATCGGTAGTTGGAGAACGTGTGATGCATTGGACATATTATAATGCAAACAACGATTTGACCAGACTTTTTCGCAGGGCTCAGATGCTGTATTCCAATGACTCAAGTTTTGGCTATGATAATCTTCCCTGGTCAGCGGTTGCGCTGAATGTCCGCTGCCGGAAGTTTACCAAGAATTGATAGCTACTGTAAAATGTAAATCATTGATTTGTTGTTGTTTACACAAAAGCACCTAGTGCAATTGCACTAGGTGCTTTTGTGTAAAGTCTTAACTCTCAATCGTTTCCGGTTTACGCTGTCGCGGTGGGAGAGGAGGGGCGTGGGGGGAGGCGCCTCTAGCGGTAAAGTTCGTGCAGGACCTTAAGTGAACGGACGTTGATCGACTGCTCGGTGTGATGCTGGAGGTAGTCCAGCAGGCTCCGGGCTATTTCCGTGCGTTCGCCTCCGGAGAGGGGAATGAGCATGGATTCCGCGAAAGAGGCCTCCATGAAGCCGCGCAGCTGGGTCAGGTACCCTCCGGCAAAGGGGGCGATGGATTCGGCAGACGGGCTGAAACCCATGGCCACGGCCAGCTCCAGAAGGAACCTCAGGTGAAAATTTGCAAAGTTCCCCTCAAGTGAATCCAGAGTGAGTATGCTGGACCGGCACCACTCGAAGAGCCCCTCCTCGAACGTGCCTTCATGGAGTGTCCGAAAGAGAACCTCGCTCATGAAAAGGGTCATGGTATTCTTGTGGATATTGCCCCGTATCCCGACCAGGGGATGGGCTGAAACCACCTTCCTGGCGGTCCACAGCGAAGATTTGGGGTTTTCCACAATCTCGGCTTCAAGAATGTTGAGGGGGAGGAACAGGGCCGTGGAAACGCCCTTCCCGACCCTTACCAGGAAGCCCCGGCGCCCCCATTCCCTGCTGAGGGTGTGGAGGACAATGCTCCTCTCGCCGAATTTGGTATATGCGAGGACAATCAGCTCAGAGTTCCACGAGCTCATAGTCGAGCAGCTTCTGGTCCAGGTTGGTGGCCTTTACGCGTATTCTGACCTGGTCGCCCAGGCGGAAAACCTTGTGGGTGCGGCGGCCCCGGACCAGGTAGTTGTCCATGTCAAAATCATAGAAGTCGGACCTGATCTCCCGGAGCGGAATCATACCCTCTATCATTGTGGGCTCTATCTCAACGTACATACCCCATTCGGTGAGGCCTGAGATATGGCCGTCGAATTCCTTGCCCACCTTGTCCTGCATGAATTCCACCAGCTTGTACTTCACGCTTTCCCTCTCGGCCTCGGCAGCGACCAGCTCCCTTTCCGAGGCATGCTTGCACTGCTGGGAATAATATCCGTTGTCCTGGCTCTCGGCCCCTGAGAGATACAGGGTGAGGAGGCGGTGTACCATCATGTCGGGGTAACGGCGGATAGGGGAGGTGAAATGGGTGTAGAACTTGAATGCAAGGCCGTAATGGCCGATGTTGTCGGTGCTGTAGCAGGCTTTTGCCATGGAACGCAGGGCAAGCAGTTCCAGCGCCCCGAATTCCGGCTTCTCCTTGGCCTGGTCCAGAAGGGTATTCAGCGACTGGGCGATTTCCTTACCGTTGCCGGTGGGACCGACAGAATAGCCGAAGTTCCCGGCAAAATACCTGAGAGAAGACAGTTTCTCCAGGTTGGGTTCGTCATGCACGCGGTATACGAAGGTCTTGGGGTTCTTTACCGCCTTTCCTCCAAAGTGGCCGTCGGAGGCCACGAACTCGGCCACATGGCGGTTGGCCAGCAGCATGAATTCCTCTATCAGCCAGTTGGCTTCCTTGGAAACCTTCTGGTAAACGTTCACAGGGACGCCTTTTTCGTTAACCTCCACCTTCATTTCTGGGCGGTCGAAGCTTATTGCACCGGCGGCGAACCTCTTTTTGCGGAACATCAGGGCCAGGCGGTTGAGTTCGAGTATGGCTTCCTTGACGTCGGCAGGTACGATTCCGCATTCCGACCCCTCGCCAAAATCCTTTTCCATGGCCCCAGGGCCGGCGTCGATTATCTCCTGGGCGAGCTCGTATGCAAAGCGGTAGTCCGACCTGATCATGGTACGGCCTATCCACGGAAGCAGTATCTTCCCGTTGGGAGTTATCTCGAAAACGACTGAGAATGTGAGCTTTTCTTCACCGGGACGGAGCGAGCACAGCTTGTTTGAAAGCTTTTCCGGAAGCATCGGGACCGTCCTGTCCACCAGGTAGACCGACGTTCCCCTCGCCTGGGCTTCCTTGTCCACGTCGGACCCGGGTTTTACGTAGTACGACACGTCGGCGATATGCACTCCCACCTCGAGGTTGCCGTCGGGGAGTTTCCGCATGGACAGGGCGTCATCGTAGTCCTTGGCGTCTGCAGGGTCGATGGTGAAGGTGAGGATATCCCTGAAATCGCGGCGGCCTGCGCGGTCGCGGTCGGTTATCTGTTCCGAAATCTTGTCTGCAGCGTCCTCCACTGCCTTGGGGAACCGGTAGGGGAGGCCGAATTCTGCAAGGATGGCATGCATCTCGGTGTCGTTGTCGCCCGGCATGCCGAGGATGTCCACCACGTGTCCGCGGGGACCGGGTTCGCCCCTGTCCCAGCCGTCGACCACCGCGGCGACCTTCATCCCGGACTTGCCGCCTTCGGGAATGTCCACAGATATGTCGTACGGCATGAACTTGCTGGACATCAGCACCCACGCCTGTGCACCCACTATATGGAGGATACCCACGAAGGGCTTGGCTGAGCGCTCGATTATTTCAGTTATCTCTCCCTCAAGGACATGGTGTGAACCGCCCCGTTTCCTGACGGCCACCCGGACCTTGTCGCCGTGGAGGGCGCCCCTGGTCCTTCCGGCCTTTACATAGATTTCCTCTTCATGCCCCTCTACCGACACGAATACGAATCCGTCCCGGGTCATCCTTACGCTTCCCTCGAACTGGGGAGCGCCCTTTCCTGCCGCCCTTGCTTTGCGGCTCCTTTGTGCACCGGACCTTCCGGCACGGGCGGAGGACCGTCCTCCGCGCTTCTTTTCACTTCTTTTACTCATACTTCGATTATTACCTGGGCAAAGATACGGAAAAAAGCCCTGTCAGTCAAGTGATGCCAGATACCCCGCCAGGGCGCGGAGGGCGTTGCCACGGTGCGAGATTGAGTTCTTGAATTCTTCGGGGAGCTCGGCTACGGTCCTGTCGGGACAGGCGTCGGGAATGAAGACGGGGTCGTATCCGAAACCGCCGCAGCCGGCTTTTTCAAAGGCGATCCGTCCTTCCATCACCCCCTCGAAGCAGTGCACTTCACCGCCCATGATGAGAGTTGCCCATGTATGGAAACGGGCTTTCCGGGAGGCTCCGGGGCCCTTCATTGCAAGCTCGTGAAGGAGTTTGTCCATGTTGGCGTCAGAATCCCTCCCGGGCCCGGCATAGCGGGCGGTGTGGACACCAGGTGCGCCGTCAAGGGCATCGACCTCAAGGCCGGAATCATCGGCGAAACAATCGGCCCCAAGCCGGTCGTGAATATACTTTGCCTTCTGTAATGAGTTATCCTTAAGGGAGTTGCCCGTTTCGGGGATGTCCTCGGTGAGTCCGGCGTCGGCAGGGGTGGAAAGTTCAAACCCCGGTCCCAGGATTTCCTGGGCTTCCTGGAGTTTATGGCGATTTGCGGTGGCGAAAATTAGTTTCATGCTATAAAGGTACGGTTTTTTCAGTATTTTTGCGACATGAAGAAGATATTCCGCATTATTCCGGCCCTCTCTGCCGTTCTCCTGGCTTTGCCGGCCATGGGCCAGTCCAAGGATTTTACGCTTGGTCAGTGGACCGAGATCAGAAACGCCATACTCAAGGAACTTTCCCGCAGCTATGTGGACTCGCTTCCCGTCGGAAGGATCGAGCGGGCCGCCATGGATGCCATGCTGGATGAACTGGACCCGTATACCGTTTACATACCGGAGGAGGAGCAGGAAGACTTCCAGATGATGATCAACAATACCTACGGCGGTATCGGAGCCATCATCTACAAGCCTGACCAGGGCGGGAACGTAATCATCAACGAGCCGTATGCCGGATCTCCCGCTGTGAAGGCCGGGCTGGTTTCAGGCGATGAGATCGTGGCCATCGACGGCGTGTCTACACATGGGCTGACAACGGCCCAGGCAAGCGACAGGATGAAGGGAAAGCCCGGAACCACGGTGGTGTTCCTTGTGAAGAAAATCCGTGACGGGGAGACCTGGAAGGCCGGAGACGAGGTGGAGGTTCCCGTCAGGCGCGAGAGGATACATCTTCCTGATGTGGAATATGTCGGCATGCTGGACAAGGAAACCGGCTATATAATGCAGTCAAAGTTCACCGACGGGGTGGGCGCTGCAATCCGCGAGGGCTTCCTCAAGCTCAAGTCCCAGGGCATGAAACGGTTTGTCCTTGACCTCAGGGGCAACGGCGGCGGACTGCTCGGCGAAGCGGTGAACATTGTCTCGCTGTTCGTGCCAAAAGGCTCAGTGGTAGTTACTTCCAAAGGAAAGGGCGGCGTTGTCCAGGCTGTGTACAAGACTACGTCCGAGCCTCTGGATACCGAAATTCCCATAATGGTCCTGGTGGATTCCGGGTCGGCTTCGGCTTCCGAGATAGTTTCCGGGGCGCTTCAGGACCTGGACAGGGCCGAGATAGTCGGAACCCGTACTTACGGCAAGGGACTGGTCCAGAGCATCCGTCCCATGCCCTATGACGGACAGCTGAAGGTCACCACGGCCAAGTACTATACCCCTTCCGGACGATGCGTCCAGGCCATTGACTACAGCCATCGCAACGATGACGGCAGCGTCGGGCATATCCCCGATTCGCTGACCCATGAATTCAAGACCCTGAAGGGCCGCACCGTCCGTGACGGCGGAGGCATCACTCCCGACAGGGAGGTCCCTTCAAAATCCTATTCCAGGCTGGTTTACTCCCTGGTGCTCAACGGGATAATAGAGCAGTACACCCTCAGGTACGTGCGTGCCCACGAGTCCATACCCGCCTTGGACGGGTTCCGGTTCACCGAATACGACGACTTTGTGGAGTTTGCAAAGGACAAGGAGTTCGATTACCGTTCAGGCGGGAAAACCCTCTTTGACCAGATGAAGAAGGTCCTTGCCGAGGATGGCCTTGCCGAAGGGCTGTCGTCCGAACTGGACGCCCTTGGAAAGGCCCTGGATATTGACAAGGAGCAGTTCCTCCGCATGAAGAAAGACGAGATCGTCCCCTTCATCGAGGAGGAAATAGCCGTCAGGTATTATTTCCAGGAAGCAGGCATCAAGGTCCGCCTGCGTTACGACACCCAGCTGAAAGAGGCCCTGAAGGGATTCACTGCGATAATATAGCCTTTACCTTTCAGCGTAGCGCCTGTTTATCTCGGCCCAGTCGATGATGTTCCAGAGGGCGGCGAGGTGGTCGGGACGACTGTTCCGGTAGTCGATGTAGTATGCGTGCTCCCAGACGTCGAAGGTGAGGAGCGGCTTCAGTCCCTTCTGCACCGGGTTGCCGGCGGGGCCTTCCTGGGTAATTGCCAGGCGGCCTTGAGTATCTGCGGAAAGCCATACCCAGCCCGAACCGAACAGCGAGGCACCCTTGGCGGCGAATTCGGCCTTGAAGGCGTCGAAGCTGCCGAAGTCCCTGCTGATGGCTTCTGCTATGGGACCGGAAGGGGCGTTCTCCGCGCTCCATGCCTTGAACTGGGTGAAATAAAGGTTGTGGTTTAGGGTCTGGCCCGCATTGTTGAGCATTCCGCCCTGGGCTTTGCAGACGATTTCTTCCAGCGGAAGATCCTCGAGGCCCGATCCCGGAAGGGCGGCGTTGAGGTTCTTGACGTAGGTGGCAAGATGCTTTCCGTGATGGAAGGAAAGGGTCTCGGCGCTGATTGCGGGCGAGAGCGCCTCGGGGGCGTAGGGAAGGTCTATGAGATTGAACATGGTTCCTGATTTTTGGTCAATAGGCAAAGATAGATAATTTTTGTATCTTTGCAATTCTGTCATACATGTTTGGAATGGACAAAAGGAAATTCAATCTCTGGAACAGGATAACGGCCCTTGCCACCCTTGTGGTGTCCGCCGTCACCTATCTTGTCACCATAGAACCCACCGCATCGTTCTGGGACTGCGGCGAGTTCATAGCATCGTCATATAAACTGGAAGTCGGCCACCCTCCGGGAAACCCTGTGTTCCAGTTGTTTGCAAGGTTCTTTACCATGTTTACCGACGGTGCTCACGCCGCGGTGGCGGTGAATGCCATGAGCGCCCTTTGCTCGGCCCTCACCATTTTCTTCCTCTACCTTACCATCGTCTTCTTCGTAAAGCGGCTCATCAAGCCTTCGGGTAAGGACGGTGAGTATACCGTGGCCGAGGCGATAGCCATTTTTGGCAGCGGTGCCGTGGGCGCGCTTGCCTACTGTTTCTCCGATACTTTCTGGTTCTCGGCAGTGGAGGGCGAGGTGTACGCCATGTCGTCGCTTTTCACCGCCCTCGTTTTCTGGGCCATGACCAAATGGTACGAGCAGGCCGACGAGCCCAGGGCCAACCGATGGATAGTGCTGATAGCCTTCCTGATGGGCCTTTCCATAGGCGTCCACCTGCTCAACCTCCTCACCATTCCCGCCTTCGTGTTCATGTATTATTACCGGAAGAAGGAGGGTGCCTATACATTCTGGCAGCTGCTCGGAATCTTCATGGTGGGCGTGGTGATAGAGGCCGTCCTGGTGTTCTTCTTCATCCCTTACCTTCCGAAGATCGCCGCTTTCTTCGACCGCATGTTCGTGAACGGACTTGGCCTTCCGTACAACTCCGGGGCCGTTTTCTTCATGGTGGCCCTTCTGGCCGGGTGCTTCTGGGCACTCTTTGCGTCGCTCAAGAGGGAAAAGGTGTTCCTGAATACGGTGATGCTGTGCCTTACTTCGCTGATAATAGGGTTCTCGCTGTTCTCGATAGTGATTATCCGCTCCTGCGTAAAGACCCCTACCAACGAGTACCAGCCCGATAATCCCTATACCCTGGTCCGTTACCTCGGCCGCGAGCAGTACGGCAGCAACCCTCTGGTCTACGGCCAGTATTACGGCTCGCCATATGAGCTTAAGCTCGGCACGTACTGGGCTCCGCTGAACGGAAAGTATGTCAAGGCCGACAGCCCTGCCGACGCAACCTATACCGACAAGATGCTCTTCCCCAGGATGTGGTCCAGCGCCGACCCCCGCTACATCGAATTCTACGAGATGTACACCGAGGGCAAGGGAATCCGCGTCAAGGGAGCTGAGCACAAACGCCCCACGATGGGAGCTAACCTGAGGTATTTCTTTGATTATCAGCTTGGTTGGATGTACTGGAGATACTTCATGTGGAACTTTGCCGGAAGGCAGAACGACGTCCATTCCCCCTCGCCGGGGGAGCTTTTCCAGGGCAACTGGGAGAGCGGCATCGGTTTCATCGACAACTGGAGGCTGGGCGACCAGTCCGACGCTCCCGCCCCGCTCCGTGACAACAAGGGGAAGAACCATTACTACCTCCTGCCCCTGCTCCTGGGCCTCCTGGGCCTGGTATTCCAGTTCGACAAGGACCGCCGCGGAACCTGGATCGTGTTCCTGATGTTCTTCATGACGGGTATCGCCATAGTCATTTACCTCAACCAGCCGCCATACCAGGTGAGGGAGAGGGACTATGCCTATGCAGGGTCGTTCTACATGTTCTCGGTTTGGATCGGCTTTGCCGTGGCCGCGATATATACCTGGGTGAACGACGCCATGAAGGGGAAGGCCCCAAAGGCAGTGGCCGCCTGCACCGGTATTCTCTGCCTGGGCGTTCCTGCCCTGATGGCTGGGGAGAACTGGGACGACCACGACCGCTCCAACCGCTACACGGCGGTGGAAATGGCCCGGAACTACCTGAATTCGGTGGGCAAGGACGGAATCCTCATAACCCATGGCGACAACGACACCTTCCCCCTGTGGTACGCCCAGGAGGTTGAGGATGTGAGGACCGACGTGAGGATAGTCAACACTTCGCTGCTTGGTACCGACTGGCATATAGACCAGATGAAGTACGCCGTGAACGAGAGCGCCCCGCTCCCGCTGACCGTACCTCCGTCCCAGTACCTGTATGGCACCAACGAGTATATCTTCATCACCGGCGATTCCGGCCAGCCTACCCCCATCAAGTACGTGATGGACGTGTTCAAGGACCCCAAGTATAAGGTGGAGCTGTCAAGCGGGAGGAAGGTGGATTTCATCTGCGCCCGGAAGATAGTGATCCCAGTGAACAAGGAGAATGTCCTGAAGTACGGAATCCTTCCCGAGTCTTTCGCCGGCGAGATCCCGGATTCCATAACCCTCGAGATATCAAAGGGCAAGAACTATCTCACCAAGCCCGAACTGTTCATGCTGGACCTCCTTTCTGGCTATCAGTGGGACCGTCCGCTGCATGTGCTCAACATGGGCGGAGACCTTGAGGTGGGGATAAAGGACTACCTGATGTACGAGGGCTTCTCCTACAAGTTTGTCCCGTTAAGGAACAAGATAACCAGCACCAATCCCGGAAAGGTGGACCTTGACGGCCTGTATCACCGGATGAAGGAAGTTTATTCCTGGGACGCCCTCAAGCGGACCGACTGGTTCGTGGACTACCAGAATATCTACACCTTCATGGGTGTCCTCTCACAGAGGGCCCTGTACGTGAACGTTGCGGCCGCCCTGATGGCTGCTGGCGAGAACGGAAAGGCCCTGGAGATGCTGGACCTGTGCCAGGAGAATGTCAGGGAGGAGAATTTCCCGCTGGAGAGCATCTCGCTGGGCTTCACCGCCAACGACTACATGGTGGTACAGATGGTGTCGGATTATTACAAGCTCGGAGCCCCTGAAAAGGCCCGGGAACTTGCAGCAAAGATGGGTACCGCCCTTATGGAAACGGCCCGCTTCTACCTTGAGTTCTACGACTATGCAAAGTCCGACTTTGAAATTACCGGACAGTATATCTACTTCCTCGCCGACGAAATGGAGAAAGGCGGTGACAAGGAACTCTCGGATAAGCTCCTGGACAGTTTTTCGGTACTCCTGAGGCTTGTCTCCGGCACATCGGCCGAAGACGAAGTTGCCTCAGAATAGGGATCAATACTCCATCCCCAGGTTATACATTATGAAGGCGTAGATGTCGGCCTGCTCCTCAAGGACTTTCGCGAGGGGCTTGCCGCCGCCGTGTCCGGCCTTGGTGTCGATGCGGATGAGGGCAGGCTTGTCGCCGGAATTGCATTTCTGCAATGTAGCGGCAAACTTGAAGGAATGGGCGGGGACCACGCGATCGTCATGGTCGGCTGTGGTCACGAGCGTGGCCGGATAGGCCGTTCCCGGTTTCAGGTTATGGAGAGGGGAGTAGGCTCTGAGGTAGCGGAACATCTCCTGGCTCTCCTCCGAGGTGCCGTAGTCCGGCGCCCAGTTCCATCCTATGGTGAATTTGTGGTAGCGGAGCATGTCCATGACTCCCACCTGTGGGATGGCCACGGCAAAGAGGTCGGGCCTCTGGGTCATACAGGCGCCTACAAGGAGGCCTCCGTTGGAACCGCCCACTATGGCAAGTTTCTCTTTGGATGTATACCCTTGAGCTATAAGCCATTCCGCAGCCGCGATGAAATCGTCGAAAACATTCTGCTTGTTCATCCTTGTGCCGGCAAGGTGCCATGCCTCGCCGTATTCGCCGCCGCCCCGGAGGTTGACCTGGGCATAGATTCCGCCTTTTTCCAGGAAGGGAATCCTCATGGCGGAGAAACCGGGGGTGAGGGATATGTCGAATCCGCCATAGCCATATAGGTATACGGGATTGGTCCCGTCGGGGACCATGCCTTTACGGTAGGTCAGGAACATTGGAATCATGGTGCCGTCCCTGGAGGGGAAAAACACCTGGACGCTTTCAAAGCCGTCGGTCTCAAATGCGGTTTCAGGCTTTGCAAACACCTTGCTGTCAAGTGTTTCCGTATCCATGCGGTAGATAGTGCCGGGAGTCGTGAAGGAAGAGTATGCAAAGAAGCATTCCTCCTCGCCCTTCTTTCCGGAGAAAGATGCGCTGCCAAGGCCGGGGAGGGCGATCTCCGTCTTGCCCGAGCCGTCGGGTGCGAATGCGTAGGCATGGGTGGCGGCGTCCTGCATGTAGGTGGCAATCAGCCTGCCTCCGGCGAAAGTCACCCCGTCCAGCACGCATCCGCCTGCGGGAAGGACATCCTTCCAGGCGGTGTAGGACGGGTTCTTTATGTCGGCCACCACCAGGCGGTTCATCGGAGCCTCGCGGTTTGTGAGGATGTAAATCAGGTCACCGTCGGTCTCAACCGGGTTGCACGAGTTCTTCATGTCCGCAGTCATCTGTACGAACTTTCCGTCGGGGATGCGCAAGTCCATGACGTAGAGATTGTTACCCACATCGGCCCCGTCTTCGTACAGGAAAGCCATGGTCTCCTCCTCGTTGGTGTCCAGGAGGTAGAAGCGGAGCGGTTCGTCGGGATTCCCGTAGAACAGGGTGTCTTCCGTCTGGGGCGTCCCTATCTTGTGGTAGAAGACCTTGTGGCCCTCGTTCTTGACGGAGAATTCGTGCCCTTCCTCGGGGATGCCGTAGGCACTGTAATAGAAGCCGTCGCCCCTCCAGGCGGCGCCTGAGAACTTGGCCCATTCGATGTGGTCGTCAAGCAGTTTGCCGGTATTGACATCCATCACGTAGAACTCCTGCCAGTCGCTTCCGCTGCGGGATATGGAATATGCCATGAGGGAGCCGTCCTTGTTGAAATAGGTGCCCTTGAGGGCGACGGTCCCGTCGTCGGAAAGCTTGTTGGGGTCCAGGAAAAGCCTCGGCTCGGAGTCCGGGGTGTCCATCTGGTACATGACGCTCTGGTTCTGTAGCCCGTCATTGCGGAAGAAGTACCATTTTCCGTCACGCTCCTTGTAAGGGACGCCCACCTTCTCGTAGTTGCTCACTTCCTTGAGGCGGCTGAGGATCTTCCCACGGAACGGGATACCCTTGAGATAATGGTCGGTGACCTTGTTCTGTGCCTTCACCCAGGCGGCGGTCTCCAGGGAATTGTCGTCCTCGAGCCAGCGGTAAGGGTCGGCGACCTTCTCGCCGAAATATTCGTCAACGGTGCCGTCCTCCCTTGCCACCGGGGCCTTGGGAGCGCATCCTGCCATGATGAGTGCCATAGCGATGAATGTAAGGATTCGTTTCATATCTGTGCTTGTACATTGCCGAAGGCAAATATAGCTAAAAGAACGGAAATAAACTCGCCAGATTGCGTGGCGGATAAATGCTTGACAGATAATGCCTTATGCAAATCAGGGGTAGCCTCGATGGCTACCCCTGATTGTTGTAAATCGCAGATATCCAGGCGGTTGGCCGCCACGGGTATCTGTCGCGGATTGCGTCTACTCGCGGATTGCGGCGACTCCGGGGAGTTCCTTGCCCTCGATGGCCTCGAGCATGGCGCCGCCGCCGGTGGAAACGTAGCTCACCTTGTCGGCAAAGCCCATCTGGGTGACTGCAGCAACGGAATCTCCGCCGCCCACGAGGGTGTAGGCACCGTTGGCAGTGGCCTCGGCGAGGTCCTCGGCGATCTGGAGGGTTCCCTTTGCAAAGGAAGGCATTTCGAAAACGCCCACGGGACCGTTCCAGAGGATGGTCTTGGAGGCGAGTATGATCTTCCTCCACTTTGCGAGCGACTCGGGACCGGCGTCCATTCCCTCCCAGCCGTCGGGAATCTCATGTGACGGGACGAGCTTGGTTTCAGCGTCATTGCTGAAGTCGTTGGCAACGCGGGTCTGTACGGAGAGCGAGAGGTTCACACCCCTTTCCCGGGCAATCCGCATTATCTCCTGAGCCTGGGGGATGAGGTCGTCCTCGTGGAGGGAGAGACCGATCTTTCCGCCCTCGGCCTTGATGAAGGTATAGCCCATGCCGCCGCCGATGATAAGGTTGTCAACCTTGCCGACGAGGTTCTCGAGCACTGCAAGCTTGGAAGAAACCTTGGAACCGCCGATGATTGCGGTAAGGGGACGCTCGGCGTTCTTGAGCACATTGTCAATGGCCTTGATCTCACCTTCCATCAGGTATCCGAACATCTTGTCATTCGGGAAATACTTGGCTATGAGGGCGGTAGAACCGTGTGCGCGGTGTGCGGTACCAAAGGCGTCGTTGATGTAGCAGTCGGCGTAGGAAGCGAGCTTGGCCACAAAAGCCTTCTGGCTTTCCTTGACGGCGGCCTTGGCGGCCTTCTTCTCTTCTTCTGAAGCATCCTCGGCGAGTCCGCGGGGCTTTCCTTCCTCCTCGGCATAGTAGCGGAGGTTCTCAAGGAGAAGGGCCTCGCCCGGCTTAAGTGCCGCGGCCTGGGCATCGGCCTTCTGGCAATCCTCGGCAAACTGCACGGGGACACCGAGGCACTCGCTCACGCGTCCTAAGATATGCTTGAGTGAAAACTTGGGATCCACTTTCTTGGGACGTCCCAGATGGGACATGATGATGACGGAGCCGCCGCACTCAAGGACCCTCTTGAGGGTGGGCATGGCCCTGCGGATGCGGGTGTCGTCGGTAATCTCGAAATTCTCGTTCAGGGGAACGTTGAAATCTACCCTCACGATGGCCTTCTTGCCGGTGAAGTCGTAGCTGTCGATGAATTTTTGCATGATATAAAGTGTTGATTTGATAACCTTGTCACAGTCTGCAAAATTAATAAATTTTTATAACTTTGTAATGTTATGACACTGTAAACCTTTACCCATGACCATTGAATATCCTGCTCCATACTGGAAAGATTATGAGATGATTGACTCCGGCCGGGGTGAAAAGCTGGAGAGATTTGGCAAATATATCCTTATCAGGCCCGAGCCCAAAGCATTGTGGGACAAGACTTTACCGGAAGCCGAGTGGAAAAGGCTCGCCCATACGCGATTCACGCCCGGAGCCGGTTTCGGGAAGGCCGGGAAGGAGGACAGCGGAACCTGGGACAGGCTGAAGAAAATGGACGACCAGTGGACCATCGGATACCGCGGAGCGGCCGATGCCGAAACCGGAGCCCATTCCGACCTTGACCTGCGCCTGAGGTTGGGCCTGACATCATTCAAGCATGTGGGGGTGTTCCCCGAGCAGGCCCCCAACTGGGAATTCATCTTCAGGGAGACATCCAGGCTGCAACGGATTGCCTCGGCCAACGGCCTGGACCGACCCAAGGTGCTGAATCTCTTTGCCTATACCGGGGCGGCATCGCTTGCGGCAAAGGCTGCCGGGGCCGACGTCACCCATCTGGATTCAGTGAGGCAGGTGGTCACCTGGGCCAGGGAGAACATGGAGCGGAGCGGCCTTGACGGCATCCGCTGGGTGGTGGAGGACGCCATGAAATTCGCCCGCAGGGAGGCCCGCCGCGGGAATTGCTACCAGGGAATCATACTGGATCCTCCGGCCTACGGCCACGGCCCGGACGGTGAAAAATGGAAGCTGGACGAACTCCTCTTTGACCTTATGAAGAACGTTGCCGCGATACTTTCCCCCAAGGAAAGCTTCATGGTACTGAACTTATACTCAAATGGTTACAGTGCCATGCTGGGGGAGACCGTGGTCAGGGAGGCTTTGGGCAATCCTGCCACGGGAGAAATACAGTCGGGAGAACTTGCCATCCGCGACTCCTTTGGCAAAGTCCTCCCGCTTAGTATCTTCGTAAGGTTCCGGCGATAGGCCGGACCTGCTATTCGTAAGTGCCTTTCTCTATGGTCTTGATGTCGATGGTGTCGAGGGCCTCCCGGCTTCGTGCCGGTTGCTCGTGGCCTGGAAGTCCGACTATCCCCCACATATACTTGCAGTAGGTGTAGCCCAGGATGTCGTAGATTTCCCTCATGTGGTCCATGGAGGCCTTGAAGCGCTGGAAGTCCTTGTTGCCGGCGCTGCACCACTGGATTTCCGAGGCGGCGCTCATGCGGGGAAGCAGGTTGTACTCCAGATGCTCGGGAGTGGAGATGTATTCGGTCCAAAGGTTGGCCTGTACGCCGATGATATGTTCCTCGCCACCTTCGGGCATGCCCTCCATGGGCTCGTATCCGTAAACCTTCTCTACGGGAAGGCACTTGCGACCGATGCAGAGGGGCTCCCGGTCATACTCCATCGAGTTATAGTAGTCTATATAGAGGTAGGTGTTGGGGCTCATCACCACGTCAAAGCCCTTCTCCACGGCGGCGATTCCGCCCTTGGTGCCCCTCCAGGACATCACCGTGGCGCCGGGGGCCAGCTCGCCTTCCAGTATCTCGTCCCAGCCGATTATCTTGCGACCCTTGGAGGCCAGGTAGTCCTGCATCCTCTTGGTGACGTAGTTCTGGAGGTACTGTTCCTTGGTGTGGCCGTCGCGGTCCTTGAGGCGGAGCTCCTTTATCTTCTTCTGGCACACGGGGCATTCTTTCCAACGGTCCTTGGGAGCCTCATCGCCGCCGATGTTGATATATTCCGACGGGAAGATGTCCAGAAGCTCGTCAAACACATCCTCCAGGAACTTGAAGGTGCTTTCCTTGCCCACGCAGAGGACGTCCTTGCTGATTCCCCAGCTTTTACGGACCTCGTATGGCCCGCCGGTGCAGCCCAGCTCGGGATACGAACTCACGGCAGCCACCATATGGCCGGGGAGGTCGATCTCCGGAATCACGGTTATGCCCCTTTCAGCGGCGTATGCCACCACTTCGCGGAGCTGGTCCTGGGTGTAGTAACCGCCGTAACGGACGCTGTCGGAGGATTCGCGGTCATAGGCGACCTGGGTACCGCTCCTCCATGAACCCACCTCGTTGAGCTTGGGATACTTCTTGCTCTCGATCCTCCAGCCCTGGTCCTCGGTGAGGTGCCAGTGAAGCCGGTTGAGCTTGTTTATGGACATTATGTCGATTATCCTCTTGGTCTCCTCCACGCTCCAGAAATGGCGGCAGCAGTCCAGCAGGATTCCCCTGTATCTGAAACGGGGAGCGTCCAGGATGCTGGCTGTCTGGAGTTTCCAGGGGCCGCGGACGCGGGAAGAACCGTAGATGGCGGCTGGAAGCATCTGCTTGATGGTCTGAACGGCATAGAGGAAACCGTTGTAGTCGGCCGCTTCCACTACCACGCTGGAAGGGGTTATGTTCAGAGCGTACTCTTCCTGCCCGAGGTTCTCGTTGAGGAGGAATGACACCCCTCCCTCGGCGGTGCCCTTCACGCATGCGGAATTCCTGCCGCTGACTTTCGAAAGCTGCCCCCGGAACCCGTCGATCATGGCCGCGGTTTCCTCCGGGATGGCGTCGTCGATTCCGAAGGTGGCCCCTGCGATGTTGAACGAGCCCTCGCCCAGGGTGACCTCATTGGGGGCGGGGATTACGCTGAAAGGAACGGTCTGCGCCTTGCTGCAGGAGAGAAGACCCGCAATGGCAATCATGGAGATAAGTCCTAAATGTTTCATCGGTTATTATTTTTCGTTCTTCAAATATAATAATATTTCAGTAAAGCAGCAATCCCAACACACCGCCTGCAAATATAACGAAGATGGGGTTGAGTTTCCCCCAATACGATGCCGCAAAAGCCGCAGCCATGAGCACCCAGCTCTTCCAGTCGATGATGTTCTCCTCCACCAGCGAAACTTCAGGGGCTGTCAGCAGGGGAGTCCCGCCCCACGACACCTTCATCACCAGGATCACCGCAGCCGCGCCGATAAGTCCCACGACGGTGGGCCTCAGCCATCCCATCACGCCCTCGAAAAGGGTGCTGTGACTGAATCTGGAGTAGAACTTCACTATCAGGAACATTATCAGCAGCGACGGCAGCAAGAGCGCAAAGGTAGCCGCCGCCGAGCCGAGTATTCCCATAAGGTGGCTTCCCGATGCCAGTGATACCACGTCGTAACCCACGTATGTGGCGCAGTTTACGCCGATCGGCCCCGGAGTCATCTGGGATATGGCCACTATGTCGGTAAAGGCGCTCTCGGTGAGCCATCCGTGCGAAACCACCACCTCGTTCTGGATGAGGGAGAGCATCGCATAGCCTCCTCCTATCGTGAACAGCCCGATCAGGAAAAAGGTCCACATCAATTGCAGCAGCAGGGTGATCATCGTCCGGCCTCCTTTTTCATTTTAATGTAAGTATAGGAGAATGAGACGATTATCACGGCAAGGAGGATATATATGGGGGAGATTCCGACAAAGGCGACCATTAACAGCGACAGGGCGGCAAGTGCCCATGCCCACCAGGTCCTGCAGGATTTTTTCGCCATGTTCAGCATAGGTACGGCAATCAGGGCTATCACCACCGGGCGGATGCCCTTGAAGATGCTGACTACCACCGGATTATCCTTGAATCCGGAGAATACCATCGCAATTGCGAGTATTATGATGAACGACGGCATCACTGCTCCAAGGGTGGCGGCCAGGCTGCCCTTCAACCCCCTGATCCGGTATCCGGCAAAGATGGAGATGTTCACCGCCATGATTCCGGGTGCCGACTGCGAAAGGGCCACTATGTCAGGGAGTTCCTCATCGGAAATCCATCCCCGGCTGGAAAGTTCCCGCTGTATCAGGGGAATCATGGCGTACCCCCCGCCGATGGTGAATGCGCCAATCTTGGCGAAAACCCCGAACAATTGCCAAAGGGATGCCGTTTTTACCTTGTCTTGATTCATTTTACCACAAAGTAAAGAAATAATTGCGGTTTTTAGGCCTGTCGGGAACATGTTTTATAAAAAATGTGTATTTTTGATAAGTGTATAATTGATGTTGTGTGTCCTCACATGTGCGGGCCTCAATCAGTGTATCAATATTTAATCATTAGTGCTTATGAGAAAGGAAAAATCGTTTCTCGTTGTGCTGCTTGCCGTGGTCATGATGCTGTTCGGCTCATTGGCGGTGGCATTGGCGCAGTCGAATGACGGGGCGATCCATGCCTTTGGAAAGGTTACCGACAGCAAGGGCGTTGAACTGCCCGGCGTCAGCGTAATCGTCAAGGGTACCCACATCGGTGTCGCCACCAGTCTGGACGGAAGGTATTCGCTGTCCATCCCGGCTTCAGTCCAGTCTCCCGTCCTGGTGTTCTCTTTCCTGGGAATGAGGACCGAGGAGATCCAGTTGAAGGAAAGCCGCAACGCCTTGAACGTCCAGATGGAGGACGATGCCAACCAGCTTGAGGATGTGGTCGTTACGGGTTACGCCAACATCCGCAAGGAGAGTTTCACCGGAACCTCCACTACAGTGTCCAAGGCCGACCTGCTTAAGGTGTCGCCCAACAACATGCTCAAGGCCCTCAGCGCCTTTGACCCGTCGGTGAGGATCATCACCAACAACGAGATGGGTTCCGATCCCAACACCCAGAGCGAGTACTACATACGTGGCCGCAGCGGTGTGTCTGAGGTCAAGCAGCTGGACCAGATGACTTCGTCGGACGTTTCGGAGTTCAACCTCAAGAACAATCCTTCGGCTCCGGTGTTCATACTGGACGGCTTTGAGGTTGACGCCACCACTATCTACGATATGGACATAAACCGTATAGAGAGCGTGACCATCCTCAAGGATGCGGCTGCAACGGCGGTTTACGGTTCCAGGGCTGCCAACGGCGTCATCGTCATAGAGTCCACCGTTCCGGAAATGGGAGCGATAAGGGTCAGCTATTCGGGTACCTACACGCTTACCACCCCTGATCTGAGCACATACAACCTCATGAATTCCAAGGAGTTGCTGGAAGCGGAATGGCTGGCCGGGCTGTATAGGAACTCCGACGGGAGTCCCAGCGCAGCCGGTCTCACCAACTACAACGACCTCATGAACAACGTGCTCCGCGGAGCCGACATCAACTGGATTTCCAAGCCGCTCCGCAACGAGTTCAACCACAGGCATTCGCTCTATCTCAACGGCGGAAACCGCGACCTCCGCTGGGGCGTAGACCTGAACTATATGCATAACGGCGGTGTCATGAAGGAGTCCGGCCGAAACAATGTGGGCGGTTCTGTCACCGTGGACTACCGCTTCAAGGGGCTCCAGGTCATGAACAAGGTCTCGTTCAATGTGAACAACTCGGTGAACTCGCCGTACGGCAGTTTCTCGCAGTACTATACCATGAAGCCGTATCTGGATCCGGTGGACCCGGAGACCGGCGCCTGGGTAAAGCGTTTTTCCCTCTACCGCCTGGAGCGCAAGTCCAGCAGTTCGTCAAGTCCCGTGTATGTGACCAATCCGCTATATGACGCCACCCTGGATTCGTTCAGCAAGAACGGTTACAAGGAGTTCCGGGACAACCTGAGCCTCAACTGGCACATCTCTCCGTTCCTCCTCGCTAAGGGCGCATTCTCGATTTCTTACAAGAATCAGGGAAGCGATTCCTTCACCGATCCCCGTTCGTCGAAGTATATCACGACATCCAGTGCATCGGCTGCCGATGCCACCATGATCGGAGCATACACCGACACTGACCTGACGTCAACGAGCTGGAACCTGAACGGAATGCTGTCTTACAACAGGCAGTTCAACAACCACAATATCAACGCCACTGCGGGTGTAGAGGCCGCTGCATCGCACGTGCTCCAGACCAGCGCCGCTTACCGCGGCTTCGTGGCCGGTGCCAAGCCCACGCCCAACAATGCTTTTGAGATTGTGAGGAAGCCTTCCTATATGGATAGCAACACCCGCCGTGCAGGCTTCTACCTCCAGGCAAACTATTCATTCAAGGATATTTACCTGCTTGACGTGGCCGCCCGCTACGAGGGTAATTCCTCGTTCGGTACCAACAAGAGGATGGGCCTCTTCTGGTCCGGTGGTGCCGGTATCAACATCCACAAGTATGAGTTTGTCAAGGACTGGAAGGTCTTTGACCTCTTCAAGATCAAGGCGACCTACGGACAGACCGGTAAGGCCAACTTCAGCGCATACCAGGCCCGGACCACCTACAACATGCTGACCGACGCCCCTTACATAGACCAGTGGGGTATGACCCTCCAGGCCCTTGGCAACGAGGACCTGCTCTGGGAGAAGGTAAACAAGCTTGACGTGGGTACTGAAATCTCCATACTCAACCGCAGGGTCTTCCTGTCCTTCGACTATTATAATGAAAGGACCATCGACCAGGTTGAGGATGTCTCCCTTCCCGCTTCTGCCGGTTTCTCCTCGTACAAGGACAACATCGGCCAGGTCGAGAATCGCGGATTCGACGTCCGCCTCAACGTGAGGGCTTTCTCCAACAGCGACTGGGACGTATACGTGTTTGCCAACGCCAACCGCAACACCAACCGCATACTCAAGCTGGGCCATGCGATGCAGGAGTACAACGAGAGGATCGACGCATACTTTGCCTCCTACAACTCGAGCAGTTCGAATACAACCTTCGCCGTGCCGTTCACCAAGTACGAGGAGGGCAATTCCCTTTCCGCAATCTACGGAATGAAGTCACTCGGAATAGACCCGGCCACCGGACAGGAACTTTACGTCAAACGTGACGGCAGCGTGACCTATACCTGGCAGTCAAGCGAGCAGCAGAGCCTCGGCAACGCCGATCCGCTCCTCAGCGGAACCCTCGGCTTCAACGTGCGCTGGAAAGGATGGACCCTCTATTCCACCTTCGCATACCGCTTTGGAGGACAGGCATACAACAACACCCTCGTCTCCATAGAGAACGCCGACCTGGAGCATTTCAACGCCGACCGCAGGACCCTCACCGACAGGTGGATAAAGGTGGGTGACGTGGCCCCCCTCAAGGCCATCACCGACCGCACCCGCGTCACCAGGCCCACATCGAGGTTTGTCCAGAACGACAACACCTTCACGTTCAATTCAATATCCATCTCCTACACCTTCAACCACAACCTGGTCAAACGGTGGGGACTCAGCAATGTCCGTCTGCAGGCCAGCACGGAGGATATCCTCTACCTTTCCACCATCAAGAGGGAAAGGGGTACATCCTATCCTTATGCCAGGACGTTCAACTTTGGCGTGAACATTACTTTATAGGAGGAATGCCTTATGAAAACGAACAGAATAATACTTATCGTACTTGCCGCCCTTCTCATGACCGGCTTTGCCTCATGCAACAAGTGGCTTGACATAACCTCCGATAACGAAGTGCTTGAAAAGGATGCCTTTACATCCAGCAAGGGTTTCCGCAACGCCCTTACCGGCGTGTACCGCCAGATCGCGGGCGACGGGCTCTGGGGCCAGGAACTGACCTGGGGTGCAATGAGCGCATTCGTTTACGAGTATAACTCTTCTTTCACCATCAATGCCTACAAGCAGGTGATCAGCGCAACCAGCAATAATCCCGATTACTTCCAGATTGACGTGATCCAGCCCACTTTCAGGAATATCTGGGGTACGGCATATACTGCCATCGCCAATCTCAACAACCTGATCCAGGCAGTGGAGGATTCAAAAGTTGACGATTATGAATCCCCGTTTGAGAGGGATGTCATACTGGGAGAAGCGTATGGCCTGAGGGGACTGCTTCACTTTACCCTGGCGCAGCTTTTTGTCCAGGCTCCGGTGGTTGACGGCGAGGACATCCCCGCCATCCCTTACGTGGAAGTCTATCCCAACCTGCAGCCGTACTTCAGTACCCTGAAGGATGTGCTCGACAATTCGGCCAGGGACCTTGAGGAGGCTCAGAAGCGTCTTTACGAGTTTGACGTGAACGAAGGATTCGGCAAGGCCCACTACTATAGCAGCGGCGTTGACATCATTGATGCCGACAACTATTTCTTCAAGAGCTGGGGTGCCTACAATACCGACGGAATTCCCCGCGACAAGCGTGCCGGCGGCTTCTTTGCAAACCGTGGCTACCGTCTCAACTGGTGGGGCGCAACCGCCCTCCTCGCAAGGCTTTATTCCTACCGCAGGGACTTCACCAATGCCGAGAAGTATGCCGACGCCATCCTGAACGAATGGGTGGCCGCCAACCGGTTCCATCTGCTTGCAACCCCCACTGCGGCGTCCGACGTGACCACTATAGACGGAAAGCGTCGTCCTGAATCCCTCATGGCTCTGTGGAACCAGGATGAGACCACGATCTATAACAATGCCACCAGCAACCTCAGTATGAATCAGTTGCAGTCCAACCTCAAGTACTTGTTCACCGGTGAGGAGAGTACGGATTTCCGTTACAACTCCCTGTTCAACCAGACAACAAAGTACTATCGCGTATGGTATTGCCCCAAAGAGACCAAGAGTTCCGATGTCGAGACCTACAGCACCCCGATGCTTCCGGTCATAGAACTTCCGGAAATCTATTGCATCAAGGCTGAGTGCCAGGCCAAGGCCGGGGATGTCGCCGGTGCCCTTGCGACGGTGAAGGCCATCCGCGACGCCCGCGGCTGCGCCACCGCCCTTAAAGCCACCGATTATGACAGTTTCCTGAAGGTGCTTGTGGACGAAGTCCAGCGCGACGGCCTGATGCGCGGCTGGGTATGGCCGTTCCTCAAGAAGCTTGACTGGCCTGAACTCTTCTACGGACAGAGTTCCCGCCGCTGGGCAGTTCCTGCCGGCTGGTGGGTGTTCCCGATTCCCGATACAGAGACTGCTTACCGTTAAAATGAGGAGGTAACATCATGAAAAAGAATATTTTGCTCATTTTGGCAGCGGCTGCTGCACTTGCCGGATGCAAGGTCGACGATATCAAAACCTATGATGACCTTACCTCCAGCCGGTACATCTTCTTTGACTTTCCCCGCTCCGCCACCGGTGTAGTGGATTCCATGGAAGTCTCCTTCATGTCGTACAAGGGTGCACGGGAAGCGGTCATCGCACTTCCTTTGAAGAGCACCGGTTACAGTACGTCCGATGCCCAGTTCTACCTTGAGCCGGTAGCTGACCTGACCACCGCAAAGGCCTCCAACTACGAAGTTCCCGCATCCTTCACTTTCAAGGGAGGACAGGTGGCGGATACGGCTTTCATCAAGCTCAAATACAGCCCTGACCTGGACGAAACTCCGGCTTACCTTGCATTGAGCCTGGTTGAGAAAGCCCCGTTCGCCCTCGGACCCAGCGACAGCAGGGTGGTCAAGATCAAGTTCCATAACCAGTTCGTGATACCTGTCTGGTATGAGAACAATGGTTTTGTGCTGTCCATGTACTGGCTCTATACCCGTGCGAACATGCCGGCCAGCGGCCTTGACGAGTGGATGTACAAGATTTTCATGGAAGCCAATGACTATCCCGACATTCCCGATGACGCTACCCTGGCTGACATACGCCCGTATGTGGCCAGACTGAAGGAGTACCTTCAGGAGAAGAAAGCGGCCGGTACCCCGGTCCTTGACCCTTCCGGCCAGGAAGTGACCATCCCTTATGGCAATTAAAAAAGGAGGAACCATCATGAAAAGAACAAGCATAATAATTGCGGCGGCGGCCCTTTTTATGGCCTACGGCTGCATCAAGGACACTTCCTCACCCATGAGTGTTCCCCTGAAGGATATCACCCTGCTTGCAGATGACAGCCGGGTTGCAAACCTCGGCGAGGAGATAGAGATCGTCCCTGCCATCGAGTGGGGCCAGGGCGTGGACCAGAGTGAGAATGCGTACAACTACGAATGGAGGATCAACGGCGGTGACGTGATTTCCACCAGCAAGGTGCTGAAGTACACCTTTACCACTTCCGGAAGCAGGATGCTCAACTTCAAGATGACCGACAAGGCCACGGGACTGACCTACAACCAGGAATATTCAGTTGCGGTGTCGTCACCTTTCTTCCTCGGCTGGCTCATCCTTTCCGAGGGAACCGACGGCTCGTCACGCCTTAGTTTCATCCACAATACCAACCATACAGTCTATCCGGACATATATGCCTCCCTGCATGGTTCCGATCCTCTTGGAAGCGGCCCCGTCAAACTGGCGGGCGATTACAGGAATGCCAATGACTACATCACCGTCCTGCAAAAAGGCGGAGTGAAGGCCCAGGTGCTGGACGGCTCGGATTTCTCCAAATACAACGACCTTTCCCTGATGTTCCAGGGGGGCAGGTTCCCTGAAGGAGATGCTCAGCCGGTGGACGTGATTTACCAGCCCGGATCTTCCGGCGGCACTGAAATGATCATGTTCGACAACGGAAACGCTTATGACCGCACTGCCGCAGGATACAGCGGAACTTCCTCTTATGAGACGCTTTATTGCGACAAGTATGTTCCCCACAATTACAGCGGTACTGCTCCCAAGTGGAAAAGACACAGTTGGTCATACGGTCATTTCATCCTGTATGACGAGGCTGCCAGGCGCCTGTTCGCGTATTATCCGGGCCCCACGAATATGAATCCGTACAGCACCTACGTTTATGCTGTGACCACGACGCAAACATACGACCATATTCCGGATGCACCCGAGGGATTCGACTATATAGCCGGCCTTGCGGAAGACGTGAATCTGCTTTGCCTTGAGAAGTTCTCCGCAAACATTTATAACGGCCATGTGTCCTGTGTCCTGGAACAGGGTGGCAAATACTATTTCAACGATGCATTGTGGACTGGTGGCCAGAAGAATATCATGACCATAAGCAAGTACTTCAACGAGCAGTTCGGCGCTGCGGAAGGAGTCGGCCCTACGAGCGTGTTCCATGTCATGCGCGGGTCCAACGCCGCTGCTACCAAGGTTTATACCTATGAGCATCCCGTTATGTTCTACAGCGTTGGACAGAAACTGTACTTCTATGAGTATGATACCAAGGCCAGTTATCTTTACAAGGATTTCTCCACGCTTTCGGACGCTCCCATGGGAGACATAGCCC
Organism: Bacteroidales bacterium; assembly: GCA_017437755.1. Classification (GTDB taxonomy): domain Bacteria; phylum Bacteroidota; class Bacteroidia; order Bacteroidales; family UBA932; genus Cryptobacteroides. Next base: position 3,158 of record JAFRXI010000066.1, on the reverse strand, counting down.
GTATCGCCCAGAACAGCCCGGGCTCGGAACTTGCAGTAGCATTTGAAGGCGGTGACGTGATTGTCCTCAACGTTGGAAAGAACACATCCAGCGCAACCGGGTCGCTTATTGTCACCGACATCCGTCAGGGCAACCTGGACGTGACTTCCGAAGCTTTTGACGCAATGGCCATCGTGGCCCGCGCCAAGGTCCCCGGAAAGCCGGTGGATATGATTTTTAAGTTGGGCAAGTATGCCAACTGGAACGCTTATACAATGAACTATTAATGTTATGAAGAAGGGAATCGTGTTGTGTTTGGTGGCTGCAATCTTGTCTGTGACAAGTGTTTATGCAGCTGCCCCCAAGAAAAAGACATCGGAGAAGAAGGATACCACCGCCGCTTCAAAGCCTGCGGCCAAACCAAAGCTTAATACTTACCAGAAGTTCATGAAAGATGTCGTGGACTCCACAAGCGGAGACTTCGCCCTTTTCTACAAGGCAAAGGACGGCAAACTGTTCATGGAGCTTTCAAAGGAGAAACTCGGTAAGGCCATACTGATGGGTTCCACGGTAAAGGGCGTGAGCAATGCCGCCCGTGTAAACATCGGCTACAAGTATGCGGATCCGGTGACGGTCTTGTTCCAGCTGGAGGATTCCACCGTGGTGGTGACCAAGCCGGGCGGCGGCGCCAGCCTTTCCACTCCGGAAGAGGGCCTGGCCAAAGCCATAGAGCGCAACTATATTCCCAAGGTCCTGAAACGCATTCCGGTCAAGACTTTGCCTGCCGATTCCGCGTCTGTCATCTTTGACATCTCGGAATTGGTCAAGGACATGGCACCCCGCGGCGGAGTTATCAAGGCAAAGAGCAAGGACGCATGCCTCAGCATAGGCAAGGTAAAGTCGTTTGAGGACAATGCCAGCGTTGAACTGACCGAGAACGTATCCTTCTCCCAGGAAAGTTTGTTCGGAAGCACCAACATGGGGGAGGGGACCATCAAATCCGAGGTCTCCTTCCTCCTGCTTCCGGAAAAGCCTATGAACCCCCGTCTGAGGGATTCCAGGGTAGGCGTTTTCGGCACCCACGACGTTGATTCAAAGTTGCTTTTCTACGACCTGCGCACCAATGAGGACGGCATGCGCCCCTACATGCTTGCCAACCGCTGGAGGCTGGAACCGTCGGACACGGCGGCCTGGCTGGCCGGGAAGATGGTCCCTGTGACCAAGCCAATCGTCTGGTACATAGATGATTCCTTCCCCGAATCATGGCGCAAGCCCATCAAGGACGGCGTGCTTGCTTGGAATGCTGCCTTTGAGAAAATCGGCCTCAAGGGAGTGATGGAAGCCCGTGACTTCCCCACGCCCGAGGAGGACCCTGAGTTCGACCCCGACAATCTCAAGTATTCCTGCATCCGCTTCGTCCCCAACGCCACCATGAACGCCATGGGACCGTCCTGGACCGATCCCCGCACCGGAGAGATTCTGAATGCCTCGGTGCTGGTGTACAACGACGTCATCCGTCTCATCAACAACTGGCGCTTTGTGCTTACCGCCCAGGTGGATGAGCGTGTCCGGACCAAGAAAATGCCCCAGGACGTGATTGACGAGAGCATGGTCTATGTGATCTCCCACGAGATCGGCCATACCCTCGGCCTGATGCACAACATGGGCGCTTCCTCGGCATATCCGGTGGAGAAACTCCGCGACCCGGAATTCACCGCCAAGTACGGCACCACCCCGTCCATAATGGATTATGCCCGTTTCAATTACGTGGCGCAGCCCGGTGACAAGGGGGTAAAGCTGACCCCTCCCGACCTGGGAGTATATGACTATTATGCCATCGAATGGCTCTACAAGCCCGTTATCGGGGCAAAGGACATGTGGGAGGAGTCGGCCATCGCCGAGAAACTTGTGGATGAACACGCCGGTGATCCCCTGTACCGCTACGGCCCCCAGCAGCCCGGGGTCCTGACATATGTCATCCTTGACCCCTCGGCACTTACAGAGGACCTCGGCGACGATCCCATCAAGGCCTCCGACTACGGTATAGCCAACCTCAAGTACATCCTTCCCAACATCAATTCATGGATCAGGGACGATGCCGACTTTACGCACCGGAAGAATCTCTACACCAGGGTTTACATGCAGTACTACACCTATCTCCAGAACGTTATCTACCAGATTGGCGGCATTTACTTCAATGAGGTCAAGGAGGGTACGTGCGACCTGAAGCCTTCCATGCCCGTTGACAGGGACGTCCAGAAGGCCTCGGTGAAGTGGTTGCTGGACCAGACGGCGGACATGTCCTGGATCAACGAACCGTCACTCACTGACCAGTTCGATTTCCATGTGGACATCGCTCCCGTGCTTGCCGGGGACATCGGTCACCGCCTGGCTTCCTATATTCCCCAGAACATCGTTTTCAGCGCCCATATTGCCGGTGAAGAGGATGCATATACCCTGAGGGAGTATTTTGACGACGTTTACGAGGGACTCTTTGCCAGCCGCTCAGGTCGTCTTACCCAGGAGGAGAAGACCCGTCAGAATGCTTTTGTCCAGGTTTCCGGAAGGCTTCTTCCCACTGCCCCCAAGGGCAGGTCGCTCGATGACGGTTCCCCGCTTCTTTCCGACGGCGACGGGTGGTTGCTCCAGGCCTCGTCAGGTGAGGGGTTCTGCCACTGCTGTGACGGAACTGACAGTTTTGGCGAGGCAAAGCCCTATTTCCGGCAGATTCCCGTCAGGGAAATTAACTCCATCTCCGAACTGACTCCTTACCGTGAAGAGATCATGAAGAAGATATGTTCCCTTGCAAAGAGGAGGAGCAAGTCCGGAATTGCCGCCGACAGGGCCCACTACACCAGCATTTACATTGCCTGCAAGATGGCTCTTGGAGAATAATCTCCTTTAACGGATGCTTTTTGAGGCCGGCAAATTGTCCGGCCTCATTTTTTATGCAAAAAAATCAGATTTTTTTTGCTCAGTAAAAAAAAGTTTCTACCTTTGCAGTCCCGTTTCGCAAGAGCGGGAAGTTCATTGACAATACTGAAAGACTTAAGTACGCAAGTACAAGGAAAGTAGCACTATTTTTAATAGTAAAACGAGCGTCGATTCTATAAAGCGTCATGGATTCGAGCTATCATTTATAGAATATACAATGAAGAGTTTGATCCTGGCTCAGGATG
>JAFRXI010000065.1 GCA_017437755.1 Bacteroidales bacterium | reverse complement strand
CTTTTCGCTGTACCCATATCGGCGGCGAAGATTCTCGATGGACACTCCGCTAAAGTACTCACGGAGCATCTTGCTCGTTGCTTTCATCTGCAACCTGTAACGTTGACTTTCAGTCAGCATAAGTTTACTCTTTTTGGGTAAACTATTTTCAGGACGATGCACGATGTGCGGCACTTAAATGCCTACTACACAGCGATTTAGCTATTTCTGCCCTACTGCCAGCCAATAGGGTAGAAATAGCTAATTGTCAATCAATCAGGTATTTAAGTGCTGCGCCTTGACATGATGCCCTATCCTTTTCAGGGGTTTGAATAATAGATTATTCTGCGTATATTTGAAACACTATCCTGCCAGTCCATGAAGCGCTCCCTGTTTGCCTTGATCCTTCAACTCCTCGTCCTGTCCCCCTCTCTTTCCGGTCAGGAACGGGACAGCATACCTCCGGTCCTTGCTTCAGGGGACACGCTGGCGCCGCAAAAAGCGGAGGATGTCAAGACAGGTGCCATATTTCAGGAGAAGGAGCAGGCTAAATGCTATGACGAAGGAGCGGATGTACTGTCCTCCACGCAGCACCTGATGCCCGGTCCCGGGAACAGGAGCATCTCCGGCCTGCCATGCATCACCCTTACCTCCCGGAACCGCTGGTACCATGATACCGTCGCACCTGCTTCCGTGTCAGATACATCCGTCGTCTACGCCCTTGACGGCAGCATGCTGGTCCCGTTCTCGGACACCCGCTTCCCAAGGACAATAGATTCTGCAGAAAACACATCATAATCCTCTTGGTTTATGTCCAAGTTTTTCGGGACAGCCCAATTATTTTTTCATAACCAAGTACCCGTTATTAGGGGGATATAATATATTAGATAACAGTATCAATTCAATCGCATCACAGTATTGGCGCCAAAACCGCATTTATTCATGAAATCAGTTTAATAAGCTTGCTCTTCACCAATGTTCAATGACCTCCCGGGGAAGGTCTTGACGAGAAGGGGTTTTGTATAGCATTATATTTAAATAAAAACGCAAAATAACAATATATATGTCATCATTTTCAATCGAAGGCGGACACAGGCTCGGGGGGAGCATTGTTCCGCAGGGGGCCAAGAACGAGGCCCTGGAAGTAATAAGCGCCGTACTCCTTACCAAAGAGGAGGTGAGGATGTCGAATGTGCCGGAAATACTTGACGTTAAGAACCTTCTGGGTTTGCTGGAGGGAATCGGGGTCAAGGTTTCAAGGCTCGATAAAGGGGTATACAGCTTCCGGGCGGACGACCTGGACGAGGAGTATCTGGACAGCGTGGACTTCGTGAGGCGCTGTGCCACCCTTCGCGGCTCTGTGATGCTTGCGGGGCCGCTGCTGACCCGCTTCGGCCATGTCTATTTCCCCAAGCCCGGGGGCGACAAGATCGGCCGCCGCAGGGTGGACACCCATATCGACGGCCTTATGAAACTGGGCGCCGAACTCCGGTACGACGAGACCCGGAAGGCCTATCACCTCAGCCTGCCGGATGGGAAGTCGCTGAAGGGAACCTACATGCTCCTGGACGAGGCCTCGGTGACCGGAACGGCCAATATCCTGATGGCGTCGGTGCTTTCCGAGGGAAAGACGGTAATCTACAACGCGGCCTGCGAACCCTACATCCAGCAGCTTTCAAGGATGCTCGTATCCATGGGCGCCAGGATAGAAGGCATAGGCTCCAACCTCCTCACAATCAATGGGGTGGAGTCGCTTCACGGCGCCTCGCACACCATACTTCCGGACATGATCGAGGTGGGCTCCTTCATCGGGATGGCGGCCCTGAACCAGAGTTCCATAACCATCAGGAACGTCTCCTGGGAGAACCTCGGAATCATTCCGCAGAGCTTCCGCCGCCTTGGTGTGAAACTGGAGCAGAGGGGTGACGACATCTATGTCCCCGAGCAGGACTCGTACGAGATTGAATCGTTCCTGGACGGGTCCATAATGTCCATCGCCGACGCCCCCTGGCCGGGCCTGACGCCTGACCTGCTGAGCGTCATCCTGGTGGTGGCCACCCAGTGCAAGGGAAGTGTCCTCATCCATCAGAAGATGTTCGAGAGCAGGCTTTTCTTCGTGGACCGTCTCATCGACATGGGGGCCCAGATAATCCTCTGCGACCCGCACCGGGCCGTGGTTATCGGCCATGACCACAAGTTCCGCCTCCGCGCCGGGAACATGCTGTCGCCGGATATCAGGGCCGGAATCGCCCTGCTGATTGCAGCGATGTCGGCCAAGGGAACCAGCGTCATCGGAAATATCGACCAGATTGACCGCGGATACGAGAACATCGACGCCCGCCTCAATTCCCTCGGAGCAGCCATTACCCGCCTGTAGGCGCGCAAATTGCAGGGAAGGAGGGCTGTTATGAATTGGAAAAATACACTTGTGGCTTTGCTGGCGGCGGCCGTGACCATATCGGCCGCGGCCCAGGGAAGGATCGAGACCAAGAAGTACAAGATCCAGGATTTCCGAGACAGGATTACCAAGGTCGTACTCACCGGGAACGAGTTCAAGGACGGCATAATGAAACGGGAAGTAATTGATTACTGGAAAGTTTCGCCGTATGAGTTCTGTACGATGGAGGAGTTTGGGAAACTCTGTACCGATAAGTCTCTCTATTTCCTACTGACGGTCCGTGGCCGGATAGGGAAGGAGTCCCAGGCGGGGATAGATTTCCTGACGCTGGTAAAGGGCGGTCCCGAGGCAAAGGAAGGGATTGATGCGATGCAGGAGGTGGTTACCATCCCTTACGGCCCCGCCGGGAGCGGTTCGGGCCGTGAATTCACCTATCTTTCCGCCATCCTCGACATTATCCAGGATTTTACCCTGAAAGCGATGGAAAAGGATATCCGGGGCTATTCCGGACTTTCCATATACAACGCCAACCTGGGCAAGTCGCGCAAGGCCAGGCTTTTCTTTTCGGAGGATGACCTTTCGGCCGATGCCGACGCCGCCTTCATGGCCCGGTATGCCGGGCTTGACGTCAACGTAAAGGAGGAGGACCCGGTGGACGAGATATTCTCTGAAGGGACCCATAACTCCCTCTGCGGCTTTATGATAGCCCCTGAGGATGCCGCCGCGGGATCATGGTGCTACAAGATGCTCATCGGAGCCTATGACCACAAGCTCTATTATTTCAAAAAGCACAGGATTGGTCCCCGGAAGGGAAAGGGCTTCCTTCCCCAGGACATAAAGGCGATCTGCAAGGGAAGATGATTTTCGGGAGGGACAGCTCGGGGATGGCATATGCTGCAAGGCGCAACAGTTCATCTGTTGCCTGCTGTGCCATTGCGATCAGATGCGGAACCAGGTACGAGGAAGGGTTCCACAGCGGAACGGCCCATTTTGCCGAGCATGCGCTGTTCCGCGGTACGTCATTGAAGAGCGCCAGGGTAATCGGAAGCTTCCTGGACCGGCTTGGAGGCGACCTGAACGCCTATACCACCAAGGAGGAGATAGTGATCCATGCCACGGTACTGAAGGAGGATGTCCGGAAGGCGGCGTCGCTGCTGATGGAACTGGCCTCTATGGCCACTTTCCCGGAGGACGGAATCATTACCGAAAGGGGAGTGGTGCTGGACGAGATCATCTCATACAAGGACTCCCCGGCCGACGATGTCTATGACCGTTTTGAGGAGGAAATCTTTGATGGACATCCTTTGGGGACCCCGATCCTGGGGACTTCCGCTTCGGTCAGGAAGATTACCTCCAGGGAACTCAAGCGCTTCTATTCCAAATACTTCCGTCCGGAAAGGATGGCCTTCTCGGTGGTTGCCGACATTGACGAGAAGAAGATGGAGGCCATGATCCGGTCGCTTTCCGGAAAGTACTTTGCCGGAGGCTCCTTCCCGTCCGGTCAGCTTTCCGGGATTCCGGCTGACGGAAAGCTTTTCGACCGTACGGTTGAGAAGAGGAACCATGAGGTGAACGCCGTGATCGGTGCCGTCGGCCCGTCGCTTTACGACGATGGACGCTACGCCGCAGCCCTGCTGGCAAACATCCTCGGCGGCCCGGCGTCCAACTCCGTCCTCGGGAGCATACTCCGCGAGCGCAACGGATGGGTGTACGGGGTGGAATGCACCTATACGCAATATACTGATACCGGGCTGTTTGCGATATCCTTCGGTTGCGACAGGCCAAATCTTGACCGCTGCCTTTCTGTGGTGGAACGTGAGACGGCGAAGATGGCATCCACGCCGCTTTCGCCAAGGAGGCTGGCTGCGGCGAAGAAGCAGCTGCTGGGACAGATGGCCATCGCCTCGGAAAGCGGCGAGGCCAGGAGCCAGGCCATGGCGAAAAGCCTCCTGGCCTACGGCAGGGTGGCGCCCCCGGAAGAAACCAGGTCCCGCCTGGAGGCCGTCACTCCCGACGACCTGATGTGGATGGCGCAGCGCCTCTTCAAGGCCCCTTCCAGGCTGATCTATCTGTAATCATACTTCTGTCAGATGACTACGGACCAGTCGGTCCTATCCCTCCCAAAACCTTCGGTTTCGGGCCCCTCCCACTTACGCTGCGTGGGTGCAGACGGTCATCTGACAGAAGTATGATATACTCAGAACGACATTATGGCATCCACGGCCTCGTCGGTGCTGTCGGTAATGTACAGCAGCAGGTTCTTGTACAGGCTGTTCTCCATAAGTGCTTGAAGCAGAGGATATACCGGTGCTTTCCGAGAGAAGAAGTCCACACCGAGGAAGACCATCGGGCTTGAAAAACCAACTGTCTTGTAGTGGTTCTGGGCCGCATCCTGGAATATCTCCTGAAGGGTTCCGGCAGAGCCGGGGGAGTAGATTATGCCGCCCTTGGCAATGGTCAGCAGCAGGTCTTCCCGGATGCTGTTATGGAAGAACTTGGCGATATCGGTTGCAAACGGGGTGGCGGGTTCATGCCCGTAGAACCAGGTGGGGACCCCGAGGCTGCGGTAACGCAGCTGCGGGAAGGTCCGCTTGACCTCGAACGCGGTGGCGAGCCATCCCTCGTCGCGGAAGGACGGGGCAGTTTCCAGGATTTCCATGGCTTTTGACAGTTCCTCTTCACTCCTGCCGGCCATCCAGGCGCCCAGGTGCGTGGCTTCCATCGCCCCGGGGCCGCCTCCGGAAGTCATCAGTTTTCCCTTCTCGGTCAGGGCCTTGCTGATACGGACCACTTTCAGGAAGTCGGCATCGGTGCGAAGCAGGGCGTGGCCGCCCATCACTGCAACCACCTGGGTGCTGCCGTAGAGCTTGAGGAAGTCGTTCACGGCGTCTTGGATAGCCCTGTCGTGAAGGCTGCGTCCAAGGGTTTCGCGGATGTCGTTGCTGTCCGTCCCCTTTGCCACGTAGTCGTTGTACACCCTGCTGTCGAAGCAGGTGGAAAAAGAGTCGGGGGAGTCCGGGTCAAAGCCGTCATAAAGCTCTTCGGCGGTGTACAACTTGCCGCGGAAGGTGCTGTAACTCAAGCCTAAACGAGGGAAATTAAGGCAGGTTCCGCCAATGTGGCCTTGCATTTCCGTGGGGATTTCGCAGCCAAAGAAAAAACAGTCGCTGAAGCGGTGTCCGGCCGCTACGTACTGCGGGACCCTGGTGAAATCGATGTATTGGAAAACATAGTGGGAGACGGTCCCCGTTTCGTCGGGGGCGGGAAGGTCGGCTAGGCTTGAAATTTCCCTGTATGATTCTGATGCCATGGGGATAACGTGGTCTTTTTGCAAAAATAATGATTATATTTGTAAAATCTGAACCAAAAGTTATGAGTCAGTATATTGTTTCCGCGAGGAAGTACCGTCCCGATTCATTCGGGAGCCTCATAGGCCAGGACAACATAGCCAGGACGCTGTCCAACTCCATAAAGAGGGGACAGTTGGCGCATGCCTACCTGTTCTGCGGCCCGCGAGGCGTGGGCAAGACCACCACGGCCAGGATTTTCGCCAAGATGATCAACTGTTCCGACCCTGGCCCCGACATGGAGCCATGCGGAAAATGCGAGTCCTGCATATCGTTCAGCGAGGGCCGTTCCTACTGCATCCACGAGATGGATGCGGCCTCCAACAACAGCGTGGAGGACATCAAGGCCCTGCTGGAGAAGGTGCAGGTGCCACCGCAGGTGGGCCGGTACAGCGTCTATATCATAGACGAGGTGCACATGCTGTCGCAGGCGGCGTTCAACGCCTTCCTCAAAACCCTGGAGGAACCCCCGTCCCACGCAATCTTCATCCTTGCCACCACGGAGAAGCACAAGGTCCTTCCCACCATCCTCTCGCGGTGCCAGACTTACGATTTCAACCGTATTTCCGTAAGCGATATCGTCCGGAACCTCAAGGATATAGCCGTAAAGGAAGGAGTCGTTATCGACGACGAATCGCTTCACGTTATAGCCGTAAAGGCCGACGGAGCGATGCGCGACGCCCTGACCATCTTCGACCAGACCGTGGCCTTCTGCGGGAACGACATCCACTATGCCGACGTCATACAGAACCTGGGCGTCCTCGACTACGAGTACTGCTTCCGCCTTACGGACCACTTCCTGGCCGGAGATTACGGAAGCGCCATGCTGCTTTTTGATGAAGTGCTCGCCAAGGGGTTCAACGCACTCCACTTTGTCTCGTCGCTCAGTTCCCACCTCAGGGACCTGGTTGTGAGCAGGACCGCCGGGCTGGGCTCGCTCCTGGAATTCCCGGATTCCCTCAGGCAGCGGTATTCGGAGCAGGCATCGCGCTGCACCATGCAGTTCCTTTACGACGCCCTGGCCATAACCACCCAGTGCGAGAGCGCTTACCGGGCCGCCGTGAATCCCCGCCTCCATATCGAATTCGCCTTGATGAAGCTCAGCTTCCTGTCGGCTCGCGGCGAGGTGAATCCCAAGGCTCCGGCCCCGAAAGCGGTAGCGGAGACGGCCGGTCAAGCCGGCAACGACGTCAAACCTGCACCTCCGGCCCCGAAGCCGGTTGAGCCCGCCCCGTCAGTCCCCGCCCCGGCTCCTTCATCCCAGGCCACGACCGGGGATCCCGTCCGCCGCAGGAGGGGCTCCAAGACCGGCTCGGCACTTTCCATAAATTCCATAATGGAAGAAAAGGAAGCGGTGCCGGAAACCCAGGATGAAGGCGGTCAGGGAGAACTGCCCACCGATGAGGCCCTGGCCGCGGGATGGAAGAAGCTGGTGGAAAAGTACGCCGCCATGCCCAACCTGTCCAGACTCGCCAGCACCCTTGCCGCCGCCAGGACCGAATTCCTGGAGGAGGAAGGCTTGCGGATAGTCAGGTTCTACGTGAGCAACGCCGCCCAGAAGAGCTGGATAGAGGAAAAGATGCTGCGTAACCTGGAATCCACGCTCCGGAAGGACGTTTCGTCGTTGAGGGTGAACGTGGTGGTGGACGTGGTTGAGGATACCGATGCGGGTCCCAAGGCCCCGTATATGCCGGAAGAGAAGGCTAAGGATCTTATAGAGCGTAACAATGATGTGGCCATGTTCGTGGCTGAACTGGGCCTTGACGTCAAGTGACAATATGAAACTCAGAGCAGAAAACCTTGTAAAGAAGTACGGGATACGGACCGTGGTGAAGGGCGTTTCCATGGAGGTGAACCAGGGGGAGATCGTGGGCTTCCTGGGTCCCAACGGCGCGGGCAAGACCACCAGCTTCTATATGATTACAGGCCAGATAGTCCCGAACGACGGACACGTCTACATCGACGACGAGGAAATCACCGGCCTGCCCATGTACAAACGTTCCCAGAAGGGCGTGGGTTACCTTCCCCAGGAGGCGTCGGTCTTCCGGAAGATGTCCGTGGAGGACAACATAATGTCGGTCATGGAAATGGCCCCCATGTCAAAGGCTGAGCGGGAAGAACGCCTGGAAAGGCTGATCGACGAGTTCAACCTGTCAAAAGTCCGGAAGAGCCTTGGAATCCAGCTTTCCGGAGGCGAGAGGCGGCGCTGCGAGATTGCCCGCGCCCTGGCCGTGGACCCCAAGTTCATCCTTCTGGACGAGCCGTTCGCCGGGGTCGACCCCATTGCCGTGGAGGATATCCAGTATATAATCGCCAAACTCAAATACCGCAACATCGGAGTCATAATCACCGACCACAACGTGGGTGAAACCCTGGCCATCACCGACAGGGCCTACCTGCTGTATGAAGGGACCATCCTCCAGGAAGGGACCCCGGAACAGCTTGCCTCCGACGAGGATGTAAGGACCAAGTACCTCGGTTCCGGCTTCGTCCTCAAGAGATCCAAGTCAATTGAACGGGCTCAGGCCGAGGCCAGGGCGGCGGCAACCTCCTCAAGCAGCCAGGAAGGGGTGGAAGTGGCTCCGCAGACGCCCACTGAGTCGCCGTCGGAGAACCAGGAATAATCGATTCCGGAGGGCCCGCCAATATGGTGGGTCCTTTCGTTCACGCTCTTGCAAAGGTCGTAAAGTACCTTGCCGTTAGAGCTGGAAACACCTGCTACAAAGACAATTGCATCGTGGCTGGCGGCAAATTCGCGAAGCTTTTCATGGCGTCTTGCCACCTGTGCGCAGATTGTGTCGTGAACCATAAAGGAGGCTTGCGGAGAAAGGAATTTCTTGAGACGGGAGCAGATTACCCGATATTCCGACGGGCTCTTTGTGGTCTGGGAAAATATTGCCAGCGGCCCTTCCTTGGGAATGCACCCCTGGGCGATGAGCCCTTCCAGCATGGGAAGGTCCTGGACCACGAGTGCGCCTCCGCCCGTCTGTCCCACCAGGCCGAGGACCTCGGCATGTCCGGGTTTCCCGAAGATCAGGAGCTCTCCCCGGCCACGGATCCTTTCCCACGCCTCGCGGATGCTCTGCTGAAGCTTCAGCACCACGGGGCAGGTGCAGTCGATGACTGAAAGGTTCCTCTCTGCGGCGCTGGAATAAGTCTCCGGAGGTTCTCCGTGGGCCCGTATGAGGAGGGCCTCGCCGGAAGGGGCTTCGGAGACGCTGGAAACTGTCACAAGTCCTTTTGCTCCAAGTCTTTCCAGCTCGGCCTCGTTATGGACGATTGCGCCCAGCGAGTAGAGTGTGCCGCCTCCGGAAAGGTACTCTTCCGCCCTTCCGATTGCGCGGATGACCCCTCCGCAAAAACCCGAACCGGGGTCTATTTCCACATTGAGCCGCACTATTCCAGGATTCCGAACTTGCCCTGGACTAGGCCGCGCAGCCAGACGGTCTCCTCGTGGAGGGTCATGTCGGAGTTGTCCATGACATAGGCGTCATCGGCCCTGCGTAGAGGCGAAACCTCGCGATGAGAGTCGATGTAGTCCCTTTCCTCGATGTTCTTCAGGACATCCTCGAAAACGGGATTCTCGCCCTTTGACACCATTTCGTCAAATCGGCGCTGCGCCCTGATCCTGGCCTCGGCGGTCATGAAAATCTTGAGTTCCGCATTTGGGAATACGGTGGTGCCGATGTCGCGTCCGTCCATTATGACGCGGCCGCCGCGGCTCATGGCGCGCAGCCTCTCGTCGACCCATGCCCGGACAAAGCCTATGGCGGAGACCGGAGAAACGTTGTTGGACACGGCCAGGGTGCGGATTTCGCTCTCAACGCAGCGGTCTCCGATGAAGGTCCGGCTGCCCTCCGGGGTGGAGACGAACTTGAGGTCGAGCGTCTCCAGCAGGGTGCGTATCCCGTCCAGGTCGAGTTCCCCTTCAGGTCCGATAAGGCCTAGTTCCATGGCCGCCAGGGTGACTCCGCGGTACATGGCTCCGGAGTCCAGGTACAGGAGGTTGAATTCCTTTGAAGCCAGTTTGGCGAAGGTGCTTTTCCCGGTGGAAGAATGCCCGTCCACTGCGATGATTATGTCAGGAATCGTCATGGTTGCATAAAGTTGATAGGTCTTACAAAGCTATTAAATTTGTGGATAAATTCAAAACAGCTTCTTATCTTTGCATCCATGAAGATACTGATTGTTGACGACGAGCGTTCCATACGCAATTCCCTGAAGGAAATCCTGGAGATGGAGAACTATCAGGTGGATACCGCCGAAAACGGCGTCCAGGCCATCGCAAAGACCGACAAAGAGCGGTACGACGCCGTTTTCTGCGACATCAAAATGCCCGAGATGGACGGGCTGGAAGTGTTGTCGCGTTTCATGGAAAGCGGCGTGGAGAGCCCTGTGATCATGATTTCCGGCCATGCCGACATTGAAACCGCGGTGGAGTGCATCAAGAAGGGAGCCTTTGATTTCATAGAGAAGCCCCTGGACCTGAACCGCATACTCATAACCATCAAGAACGCCACTGACAAGGCCAACCTGGTCAAGGAGACCAAGGTCCTCAAGAAAAGGATCTACGGCCAGGAGATGATTGGCGAGTCCGCCCCGATGCTCCAGGTAAGGGACATGATTTCCAAGGTGGCCCCTACCGACGCCAGCGTCCTGGTCACCGGCCCCAACGGGTCCGGAAAGGAGCTGGTGGCGAGGAGCCTGCACCAGCTGAGCCAGCGCTCGATGATGCCGTACGTTGAGGTAAACTGTGCCGCCATTCCGTCGGAACTGATTGACAGTGAGTTGTTCGGGCATAAGAAAGGCTCTTTCACATCGGCAATCAGGGACCATAAGGGCAAGTTTGAGCAGGCCGACGGAGGCACCATCTTCCTGGACGAGATAGGCGACATGTCGCTGGCCGCCCAGGCAAAGGTGCTGAGGGTGCTCCAGGAGAGGAAGATCACCCCCGTGGGCGGCGACAAGGACATTGCCGTGAACGTCAGGATAGTCTCGGCCACCAACAAGAACCTCCAGGCCGAAATTGCCGCAGGAAGGTTCCGTGAAGACCTATACCACCGCCTCAGCGTGATAGTCATAAGGGTTCCGAGCCTGGACGAACGGAAAGACGACATCCCCCTGCTGGTGGATTATTTCCTGGACCGCATCTGCGCCGATTCCGGGATGCAGCGGAAGGAATTCTCCCAGGAGGCCAGGGACATGCTGGTCGCCAAGGACTGGACCGGAAATATCCGGGAGCTCCGCAATGTTGTGGAGAGGCTGCTTATCCTGGGCGGTAATCCGGTGAGTCCCGATGATGTGAAGATGTATGTAAACATCTGATTTGGAGAAAACAAAGAGAGTGATTATTTTTGCATCCGCTTTCAGTATATAATTAAAAACAGATATTTTTATGGCAACAACAGCTGATTTCAAGAACGGACTTTATCTCAATTTCAACGGCAAGCCCTGCATGATCGTCTGGTTCCAGCACGTGAAACCGGGCAAGGGTCCCGCTTTCGTCAAGGCCAAGCTCCGCAACCTGGAGAACGGCCGCATCCTCGAGAACACCTTCACCGCCGGTGTCAAGATCGACACAATTTCCGTGGAAAGGCGTCCCTACCAGTTCCTCTATGGCGATGAGGACGGGTTCAACTTCATGCACGAGGAGACCTACGAGCAGATTTCCCTCCCCAAGGACGTGGTGGAGAACAGCGACCTCATGAAGGAAGGCCAGCACGTTGAGATGATGTTCGTCACCGAGCCCGAGGAGAGGTGCCTCACCTGCGAACTTCCCACTTACGTGACCCTCGAGGTTACCTACAGCGAGCCTGCAGTCAAGGGCAATACCGCTTCTACCAGCGCCCTCAAGGAAGTCACCCTTGAAACCGGCGCCAAGGTCATGGTCCCCCTCTTCATCAACACCGGTGACGTGATAACCGTCAACACCACCGACCGCAGTTACGGCCAGAGGGTGTAATTTGGGCAAAGGGAAAAAAGAAAGGACGGTGGAATGGGTTCCATCGTCCTTTTTGGTTTACTTGCGGCCCGCGGCGATTGCCTCTTCAATGCCTTCACGCATCTTCTTGCCCACGTTGGACAGCCTCAGCTTGTCTCCGTCCTTCATGTAGATGAGAAGGCCTGCGCCAAAGAGACCGAATTTCTCGCACTTGTCAATCTCTGAGATTTCATAATACCTCGGGGGATAGAGCAGGCGGATCTGGGGATCATAGAAGACATACATCCTGGTTTTGGTGAAGACGAGGCTTCCGTTGGTGGAGTTGATCCTGGTGTAGTTGATTGCGGGATGGAATTCGTACTCGATTTCCTCGTCAATCATCTCGGGATTGAAATCTTTGTCAAGTTTGATCATGGTACCGGTTGGTTTTAAGGGTTTTCACAAAGATAGCACAATTGATTGAAAATCAAACAGGACGGGAGAATAATTTCCGCCGTCCTGTTCTAGATACCCTATTATTAACTAAACTAACCGATAATTGTTTAAGCAATTGGCGTGCCAAACTGCCGGGGAGTGTCAGTAAACCGACGTCTGCCGCTCGATTTTCAACTGCTGTATCTGGTAGCCCCCGTCTTTGTAGTTGACGAAAAGGGTGACCATGAATACTTCCCCGCCGGCATTCAGCGCTCCCAAAGCATATTTCATGTTGGCCCTGGAGGCCTTGTGTGTGATTGCGAACGACCTGGGGGTATAGTTGTCGAAGAAGGTCTTGGTAATCTGCCTTGCCTGGTTCTTTGAACAGTTGTTGGTTGAGGAGATCACCGTAATTTCCAGATTGTCGGCGAACCAGGCGGAAAGCCTTGTTGCGTCGCCCTTGCCGATATATTTGGAAATGGGCACAAAGACGTCATAACCTTCGTCCTGGGCCAGGACCTGGCGGTCTTGGACAAGGGCGAGCAGAAGCGTCAGCAATATCACGGTCACTTTTCTCATGCGTGAGCATTTCTTGCAAATACCGAGCCATGATATTATATTTGCGGATGATGGAGATGGCACTGATAACAGTCGGCAGGACTGATGCCGGATGGGTGAAGGAAGGGCTGGACATGTATGTGTCCCGCCTGGGCCGCTATATCCAGTTCTCCATGCTGGAAATACCTTACCTCAAGAAGTCCCAGTCCATCCCGCACGACAAGGTGAAGGAAATGGAGGGGGAATTGATACTCAAGGCGATAAAGCCGTCTGACGAAGTGGTGCTGCTGGACGAGAGGGGGAGCGGGCTCCGCTCCGTGGAGCTGGCGTCTTTCCTCGGAGGGCGCATGGCTTCTTCCGTAAAGAGGCTGGTCTTTGTCATAGGAGGCGCCTACGGGTTTTCCGGAGCCGTGTATTCCAGGGCCGACTCCATGCTGTCGCTTTCCAACATGACTTTTCCCCACCAGCTGGTAAGGGTTTTGTTCGCCGAGCAGCTGTACCGGGCGTTTACCATATTGAAGGGGGAACCTTATCACCATGAGTAGGAAGATAAAGACAAGGGATGTCCTCAGCCTGGGACTTATGGCAACGGCGATCCTGCTGCTAATGCTTTCGCTGGCTTTCCGCGGACGTCATGCCGATGCCGGGGCGGCCGCCACATCCCTGTCGCGCAAGCTCACAAAACGGGTTGAGCTGCTGGATTCCTACATGGGGGAGGCTTTGTCGTACGATAAGGATAAATGGCTGTCGTTCAGTAAGTTCCCTGAGGATATGGTAGTGTACCGGTACGTCGATGACACCCTCCAGTCGTGGTGCCGGCAGTTCCCCATACGCAACGACGACATCTCCCTCCGCTATCCGGTCCAGCGCCTGGCAAACTTCAGGGGGACCATAGTTTCGCCCCTTCTCGAGGCCGGTCCGGAACTGTCTTATGTGAATTACGGCCCCAAATGGTACCTTGTCCATTCCATGGAGAAGGACAATGTCCTGGTAATCGGCGGGCTGGAGGTGGTGAATGAACTGGGGGAGGGGTCCTTCAACGGCGTGAACAGCCGGCTTTCGCTGGATGAGGGCTTTTCCATAGAACCCTTGTCTGGAGGGATAGGCGTGCCGGTGAATGTGGCGGGGAAGACCCTTATGAAGGTTTCGTCGGCCGTGTCCGGCGTCCAGCAGGGAGCCAATCCGCTGCTCCTGCTGATGGCGGTGGTGATGTACATCTGCGGTTGCCTGCTGCTGCTTTCGGGCGGAAGGAACCTTCCGAGGTTCATCGTCACGATAGGGCTGATAGGCCTTATCACAGCCTGGCTGTGCTATTACGGGAGGGCTACCAGGACCACCATGCAGATGTTCTCGCCGGTGCTGTATGCCGACGGGGCGTTCTTCTATTCGCTTGGAACGGTGCTGTCGGTGAACCTGTTCATCCTCCTGGTGGTGGTCTGCGTATACATGGTGCGATGGCCGCTGCTGAGGTGGATGCGGGGCGGGAAGGCCCGGGTGTTCCTGGCCCTGGCGGCGACGGTCGTCGCCTTTGCCGGAATCGCGGTGTACCTGCACCTGATGTTCAGGAGCGTGGTGATGAATTCCAGCATCTCGCTGGTGCTGTTCCGGCCACAGTCGCTTTCCTGGTATACGGCCATAGTATACCTGTCATTCCTGTCGCTCTCGCTTTCGTTCCCGCTGCTGGTGCAGCTTTCCGCCGCTCCCCTGAGGCACCTTGCCGGAATCCGGATCGACGCATTCTCCCTTTGGGGAAGGGTGCTTTACGCCGTGGTGGTGGCCATCTACTTTGTAACGGCCTCGTCGCTGCTTGGTTTCCGCAAGGAACAGAACCGGGTTGACGTTTGGGGGAACCGCCTGTCGATGGACCGCGACATTGGACTGGAGATACAGCTCCGGAGCATCGAGGGTGCGCTGGCATCCGACCCTGTGATATCGGCCCTGGCTCCTCTTGACAACAGCAATGTCCTGATACAGAACCGGTTGACCGATTCCTACATGGGCAGGATAGTCCAGAATAACGACGTCAGCGTAATGCTTTTGGACGAGGGCAGGAGCAATCCCATGCTGGAGGCCATGTTCTCCGTGAGGATCAGCGGCGGCACGCAGATATCCGACGGATCGCATTTCTTCTACAGCAGGGACGACAACGGGCGGGCCAGGTATGCCGGACTCTTTACCTATTACTCGCCCCAGAACGGAGTGGCCAACATGATGCTGACCGTGGACCCCAAGTCCAACCGGGAGGACAGGGGATATCTGAACCTGCTGGGAATCATCGAGCCTGGAAGGGTGGCACTGCCGTCGGAATATTCCTATGCCAAATACGTCTCGGACAAGCTCATCTCCTTCAAGGGGGCTTATGCCTATCCTACCTATGTGTCGGAAAGGATCCGCCACCAGGTGGACGGGCACGACGGGGGGCACCTGAATTCCGGGGGGTACACGCATTTCGTGCACAGGGTGTCGGACGACGAACTCATCATAATTTCCAGGCCCAGTACCGGATATTTCAAGTACATGGTGGAATGGCTGCTGTTCGCCCTGCTGGCGTTCGGCTTCATATCGATGGTAGCCGTCGGGCGGCGCCGTCGGGGTGCCGGCCAGAAATCCTACTACCGCAACCGTATCAACGCGGTGATGTATACCTCGCTGCTGCTTACCCTGGTGGGAATGGCGGTTTTCAGTGTCTACTTCGTATACCGCAACAACGAGGCGGACATGAAGACGATAATGTCGTCCAAGATCAATTCCATACAGACCATGGTCCAGGCCAGGTGCCGCATGGCGTCAAGTTACCGGGACCTGCTCACCCAGGATATCTCCACTTCGCTCGACAACACCGGGAATACCCTCAAGAGCGACATCTCGCTGTATACCCCGTCGGGACAGGCCTTCATGACCACCACCCCGGAGGTGTTCGACCGTATGATTGTGGGGCACAGGATTAACGAGGATGCCTTCTACAACATAGTCTACGACCACAAGCGGTACTATATCCACAAGGAAAAACTGTCGTCCAGGACGTTCTATTCGCTTTACGCCCCCATATTCAACAACGACGGGGTGATGACGGCTATAATCAGTTCGCCGTATACCGACCGCAACTACGACCTGGAGAACGAGGCGGTGACGCATGTGGCGACCATCATCGCGGTGTTCTTCCTGCTGCTCCTGGTCGCACGGGTGCTGTCGTCGGCGGTGGTGGAGAGGCTGTTCAAGCCGCTCAGCGAGATGAGCCGTAAGATGAAGGTCTCGGACGTCGACCACCTGGAGTACATCGTCTACGACAGGGCCGACGAGATTTCGTCGCTGGTTGCGGCGTACAACCTGATGGTGCACGACCTGTCGGACTCCACCCGCGCTCTGGCCCAGGCGGAAAGGGACAAGGCATGGAGCGCCATGGCCCGGCAGGTGGCCCATGAGATCAAGAATCCGCTCACCCCGATCAAGCTTAAACTCCAGATGCTCATCCGGATGAAGAATTCCGGCAATCCGGCCTGGGAGGAGAAGTTCGACGAGGTGGCGGGAGTGGTCCTGGACCATATAGACGTGCTTGCGGATACGGCCAACGAATTCTCCACGTTCGCCAAGCTATACAGCGAAGAGCCGGTCCTCATCGACCTGGATTCCCTGATCCGGGATGAGGTGATGATGTTCGAGGGAAGGGAAGGCCTGGATATCTCTTACATCGGCCTTTCCGGAGCCGAGGTCATGGGCCCCAAGCCTCAGCTTACCCGGGTGATGGTGAACCTGATAACCAATGCGGTGCAGGCGGTGGACGAGACGCCCGACGCAAAGGTGGTGGTGTCGCTGAGGAATTCGGTGAAGGAAGGCTGCTTCGACATCGTGGTTGAGGACAACGGCCCGGGCGTCAGCGAAGAGAACATGGGCAAACTCTTCACCCCCAATTTCACAACCAAATCCACCGGAACGGGGCTGGGACTCGCTATCTGCCACAGTATAATCGAGCGGTGCAACGGCGAGATCCTATACTCCCGGTCGTTTACGCTGGGCGGTGCATGCTTCACTGTCCGATACCCTAAAAAAACGTAGCTGAGGAGGTTGGTTTATTGGCCAATAAGCAGTATATTTGTATCATTAAATCGGTTTTGGGATGATTATCAGGAACGCTCAGTTTGCCGGAAGCAGTACGAAGGTTGCCGGAAGACCTTCGCCCCGCCTTCCGGAATTCGCTTTTATAGGGCGCTCGAACGTCGGAAAGTCGTCCCTGATCAACATGTTAACGGGGAGGAAGAAACTGGCCATGACATCCGGGACTCCCGGCAAGACCAGGCTTGTGAACCATTTCCTGATTGACGGCAGATGGTATCTGGTTGACCTTCCGGGATACGGTTACGCCAAGGTTTCGGACAAGCAGCGGGACGCCATCAGGGACCTTATCCGGGACTATATCCTGAACTCTGAGGAACTGGTGGTGCTTTTCGTGCTCCTGGACGCCAGGCACCCGATGCAGAAGATCGACCTTGATTTCATAGCCGGACTCGGGGAGGCCGGAGTGCCGTTCGCGCTGGTGTTTACCAAGGGCGACAAGCTTGGCCCGGTGGCCCTGAAGAAACAGGTTGAGGCCAACTGCGCCGTCCTTCTGGAAGAATGGGAGGAATTGCCCCCGGTGTTTGTGAGTTCGTCGGAAACGGCTCTGGGAAAAGAAGATATCCTCGATTACATAGGGTCGCTCCTGTGATGAGAGGGATAAACATAGTTTATTTATAATACAAAAAAGTAAACACTTGATTGCCATGCAGAACGAACACAGAATGGAATTGTTTGCGTGCAGGGCCTCCAGGGACTTCGCCCTGAAGGTGGTTGATGAGATGAACCGCATGAGGGATCCTTCCGATCCTGAAATCCACCTCGGTGAGAGCGAGGTTACTTCTTTCAGTGACGGAGAGTTCCAGCCCTCGTTCATCGAGAGCGTGAGGGGAGCCACGTGCTTCATCCTCCAGTCCACATTCCCGCCGGCCGACAACCTGATGGAACTGCTCCTTACCATCGATGCGGCCAAGAGGGCCTCGGCCGACAAGGTCATCGCCGTAATTCCGTATTTTGGCTGGGCACGTCAGGACCGCAAGGACAAACCGCGCGTTTCAATCGGGGCCAAACTCGCGGCAAACCTCCTGAAGGCTGCCGGAACCGACGGCCTTATGGCCTGCGACCTCCATGCCGACCAGATCCAGGGATTCTTTGACATCCCCGTGAACCATCTGTATGCGAGCAACGACTTCCTGGGAATACTCAAGAAGCTGCAGAGGCAGTTCAAGGATACCCTTTCCATCGCCGCTCCCGACATGGGAGGCGCAAAGAGGGCCAATGTCTATGCCCGCAACCTCCGCTGCCCGGTGGTGATCTGCCACAAGACCCGCGCAAGGGCCAATGTGGTGGACAAGATCGTGCCCATCGGCGACGTGGAGGGAAGGGACATCGTCATTGTGGACGACATAATCGACACCGCCGGAACCCTTACCCAGGCCGCCAACGAACTTGTGAAGAGGGGCGCCAGGAGCGTCCGCGCCTTCGCCACCCATCCGGTTCTTTCCGGGCCGGCGTACGAGAGGATTGACGCTTCGGCACTTTCCGAGGTCTATGTGACCGATACCATTCCCCTTTCAACCGATCCTGAAAAGGTCAAATACCAGGGCAAGTTCCAGGTGGTTTCGCTTGCAAACACCTTTGCAAAGATGATCCTGAGGGTATACAACTACCTTCCCATCAGTCCGGAGTTTATTATATAAAAGCTTTGTCAACAGATGTTTACAGTCTTTCTCGCCGCGTTGCTTTTCGTGGGGCTATGCGTCCTGGGGCTGGGTGTGAACATCTTTTTCCGGAAGGGGGGTAAGTTTCCCCAGACGGATATCAGCGGCAACGATGCCATGCGCAGGCTGGGCATCAAGTGCCCCAGGGAAGAGGAGATGGAGCGTTTGTCTGGCGGTAAGAGAAGTGCTTCCTGCACGGGAGAATACAGTGATGCATGCTCCGGCTGTGCGTTTTACGATTTGGAAAAAAGATAGGTTATGGCATTAGTAGCTATTGTAGGAAGGCCCAACGTGGGCAAATCAACGCTTTTCAACCGCCTGGTGGGGATGCGTCAGGCAATTGTGGACGAGACCTCCGGAGTCACCCGTGACCGCCATTACGGCAAATGCGATTGGTGCGGCACTGAGTTTTCCGTGGTGGATACCGGCGGTTTCACCAGCGGGTCCGACGACGTTTTCGAGGAGGCCATCCGCTCCCAGGTGATGATCGCCATCGACGAGGCCGACGTCATACTTTTCATGGTTGAGGCAGCCACCGGTGTCACCGATTACGATGCGGAGATAGCCGACATCCTCCGCCGTTCCAAGAAACCGGTGGTGCTCTGCGTGAACAAGGTTGACAGCGGCGAGAAGATGTATGACGTGTGGCAGTTCTATTCTCTGGGCCTCGGGGAATGCTACAGCATTTCGGCCGCGAACGGTTCCGGCACCGGCGACCTCCTGGACAATATCGTGAAGGTCCTTCCGCAGGAGGAGAAGCCCCTGGAGGATGTGTCATCGGTCCCGGCAATTGCGATAGTGGGCCGTCCGAATGTTGGGAAATCCTCGCTTACCAACGCCCTGCTGGGTGAGGACAGAAATATCGTCACTCCTGTTGCCGGCACCACAAGGGACTCTATTTCAACTTATTACAATAAGTTCGGGTACGAGTTCAACCTGGTTGACACCGCCGGTATAAGGAAAAAGGCCAAGGTCCATGAAGACCTGGAGTTCTATTCCGTAATGCGTTCCATAAGGGCCATCGAGCATTCCGACGTATGCATCCTGATGATAGACGCCACAACCGGCATGGAGGCCCAGGACATGAGCATCTTCAATCTCATACAGCGTAACCGGAAGGGGTGCGTGCTGGTGGTGAACAAGTGGGACCTGTTCGAGAAGGACAGCAATACCATGAAGGAATACACCGCCGCCCTCCGTTCCAGGATATCCCCCGCCGACGACGTGCCGGTGATTTTCACCTCCGTCCTCAACAAGCAGAGGATAATGAACGTGCTGGATGCCGCGGCGGCCGTGGCGGAAAATATGAAACGTAAGGTTCCCACATCCGAGCTCAACGAGGTAATGCTCCCGGAGATCGAAAACTATCCTCCTCCCGCATGGAAGGGGAAGTACGTGAGGATCAAGTATGTAACCCAGCTGCCGACGCGGACCCCGTCGTTCGCTTTCTTCTGCAACCTGCCGCAGTGGGTGAAGGATCCGTACAAGAGGTTCCTGGAAAACAAGATCAGGGAGCATTTTGACTTTTCAGGTTGTCCGGTGCAGGTTTTCATGCGGTCTAAGTAAGATATGGCGGCCGACTACCTTGACCTGAAGTCGCTGCAGGCGATGATCAAGGAAGGGTTGGAAGACCTCTTCCCTGAAAAATTCTGGGTCAAGGCGGAAATCGGGCAATGGTCTCCCAGGGCCAACGGCCACTGTTATCTGAGCCTTCAGCAAAGCGACGGCAAGGGCGTGGTGGCCGAGATGAAGGCCATGATATGGAAGTGGAACGTCCTGCCTCTGACCGCCTTTTTCGAGGAAGGTACGGGGTCGCCGCTAAGGAGCGGTATAACCGTGCTGGTGAAGGTCGAGGTGAATTACAATCCCATTTACGGGATATCCCTTTTCATAGACGACATCGACCCTTCGTTCACTCTGGGCGAGCAGGCCCTGGAGCGGAAAAGGACCATGGAACGCCTTGAAAAAGAAGGACTTACCCTGCTGCAGAAGGAACTCTGTCTCCCGGACATTCCGTACCGGCTTGCTGTGGTCTCG
Source organism: Bacteroidales bacterium (assembly GCA_017437755.1). Taxonomy (GTDB): domain Bacteria; phylum Bacteroidota; class Bacteroidia; order Bacteroidales; family UBA932; genus Cryptobacteroides. The sequence goes on along the minus strand of JAFRXI010000065.1, from coordinate 115,539 downwards.
TCAAGGACGGCGGCCGGATTTGAGGATTTCTGCAAACATCTGGAAGGCAACGCCTGCGGCTATGTCTTCAAGGTGGTCCTGTTCGAGGCGGCCATGCAGGGAGCCGATGCTCCGGCGTCCGTTGCTTCCGCCGTTTCGGAAGCCGGGGCGGGGGATTTCGACGCCATCCTCGTCCTCAGGGGCGGCGGCTCGGCCCTGGACCTTTCGTGCTTTGACGACTACTGTCTTGCCGCTGCGCTGGCAAGGTGTCCGCTGCCTGTCCTGACGGCCATAGGGCATGAGAAGGATTTCCATGCGGCTGACCTGGTGGCGCATGCGTATTTCAAGACCCCGACCGCCCTGGCAGACTGGTTCATCTCGCTCTATATGGCTCAGGATGAACGGATTACCGGGCTGTTCTCCCGTGTGAAAGCGGGCTTTTCCCGGCGCCTTTCCATCATGGAGTCGGCCGTTGAAAGGATAGTTGACGGTATGAAGTGGGCCCTCTCATCTCGCCTGTCAAAGGAAGAATCCCGGATTTCGGTCCTCGAGGCGGGAATTTTGGGGGCCGACCCGGCGAAGATCCTGTCCAGGGGGTACGTGCTGGTGACCGGGAAGGACGGCCGGATGCTCAGGTCGGTTTCGGGAGCGGCTCCGGGTGATGATATAACGGTGCGGTTTGCCGACGGCCGCCTTATAGCTGAAGTAAAGAAAATATCAAAATGATGTTGCCTGCCTTGTTTTTCCACCCTCGGCCTTCGGCCTCGTCCCTCCCAGCCTTGCGGCAGGGGGCCCCTCCCACTACATGCGTGGGTGCATATGGTTCCAAAACAAGGCAGGCAACATCCAATAATCCAATAATCGACAATTATGGACGATAAGTTTGACTACGACAAGGCTCTCGCGGAGTTGGAAGCGATCGCGGCCAGAGTCGAGGATCCTGCCACCCCGCTCGATGACATCGGCTCCCTGGTGGAGCGGTCCAAGGTACTTGTAAAAGGCTGCCGGGAGTACCTCCGTTCGGTAAGGGAGTCCGTTGAAACAGGGGAGGAGGAGTCATGAAGGGAATGATATACGACAAGGATCCATGGCTGGAGCCTTACAAGATTGCGATTGACGCCCGTCACAGGAGGATACTTGAGGCGGAGAAGCACCTTGCGGGGAAACTGCCCCTGAAGGATGCCGTGAACAACCATCTGTACTACGGCCTGCACCGCAGGGAAGACGGTTCCTGGGTATTCCGCGAGTGGGCCCCCAGCGCCACCAGGATATACCTTATAGGGGAATTCAACAATTGGAAGCGGACGTCGGCCTATGCGCTGTCGCCGGTGGGGAACGGGAACTGGGAGATAACGCTTCCGGAGATGTTCCTCAGTCACGGTGAACTTTACAAACTCTTTGTGGAGTGGCCGGGAGGCGGAGGTGAGAGGCTTCCCGCTTATACGACAAGGGCCGTCCAGGATCCCGAGACCAAGGTTTTCTGCGCCCAGGTATGGGCTCCGGCCGTGCCCTACGAGTGGAAGAATCCGCTTCCCGGGCCGCGCAGGACCCCCCTTATCTACGAGTGCCACATAGGCATGAGTTCGGAAGAGGAGAAGGTGGCTTCGTTCGATGATTTCAGGACCACGGTGCTTCCCAGGGTGGCTTCCCTCGGATACGACACCATCCAGATAATGGCCCTTCAGGAGCATCCATACTACGGTTCCTTCGGCTATCAGGTCAGCAATTTCTTTGCGTTGAGTTCCCGCTTCGGAACCCCCGAGGAGTTCAAGGCCCTTGTTGACGAGGCCCACGGGCTGGGGATAGCGGTGGTGATGGACATAGTCCACAGCCACAGCGTGGACAACGAGGCCGAAGGCCTGGGACGCCTGGACGGAAGCGAGGACCTTTATTTCTACAAAGGAGAGCAGGGACATCATCCCGCATGGGGCAGCCTCTGCTTTGACTATGGGAAGGACGAGGTGAGGTATTTCCTGCTGTCCAACTGCAAATACTGGATGGAGGAGTATCATCTTGACGGCTTCCGCTTTGACGGAGTTACCAGCATGCTCTACTGGGACCACGGCCTTGGAAAGGATTTCGTGGGTTACGACAACTATTTCAACGAAGGAGTCGACGAGAATGCGGTAACCTACCTGGCCCTTGCCAACCGGTTGATACACAGCATGAATCCCGATGCTTTCACCATCGCGGAAGACGTGAGCGGAATGGCCGGCCTGGCCGCCCCGTTCGCCCGGGGCGGGGTGGGATTCGACTTCAGGATGGCCATGGGGATAGCCGACAACTGGATCAAGTGGATAAAGGAACTCCGCGACGAGGACTGGTCGGTGGGGGAGATATGGTGGCAGCTCACCAACAAGCGGGCCGACGAGAAGACCATCAGTTACGCCGAGTGCCACGACCAGGCCCTTGTGGGGGACAAGACTCTGATATTCAGGTTGATGGACAAGGAGATGTACTTCTCCATGAACAAGGATTCCCAGAACCCGGTAGTGGACAGGGGGATCGCCCTCCACAAGATGATACGCCTGGTTACGGCCGCAACGGCCGGAAACGGATACCTCAATTTCATGGGGAACGAATTCGGCCATCCCGAGTGGATCGATTTCCCGAGGGAGGGGAACGGCTGGTCCTATGCCCATGCCAGGAGGCAGTGGTCGCTCTCGGAGCCCGATTACCTCAGGTACCGTTACCTGAAGGATTTTGACGCGGCGATGGTGCATCTCATCCGGAAGGAGGGGCTGCTCGTCTCACCCCCTGAACTGCTCGTCCAGGACGAGGAAAAGAAAGTATTGATTTTCAGGAGGAAAAACTTTATCTTTGCATTCAACTTCAACGCGGAGGGTTCTTTCCCGGATTATGGCTTTGACGTTCCCGACGGGGAATATGTCCATGTGCTTGATTCCGACGAAGAACGGTTCGACGGATTTGGAAGGATCGCCCCCGGAGAGCACCATTTCACTCTCCAGGGTAAATTGTACCTCTACCTGCCGTCGCGCTGCGCGGAAGTTCTACGAACAGTTTAAGACATTGATATTATGGCTTTTCTGAAATTCAACAAAGCCGAGTTGGTAAACCTTTCCTATTCGCTGAAACGGGAAATCATCCTCGCCAACAAGTCCGGAGCCTGCTGCAATACGTCCATCGTGACCTGCAATACCAGGCGTTATCACGGCCTGTTGAGCGTGCCGGTGGATGCCTTTGGCGGTGGGATGCACCTGTTGCTGTCCTCGCTGGACGAGACCCTGGTCCTCGCGGGGAAGAGGTTCAATCTCGGAATTCATTGCTACGGAGATATTTACGAACCGAGGGGTCATAAATATATCGTGGATTTCCAGGCCGACCCGGCCCCCCGCATCACCTACAGGGTGGGGGAGACGGAATTCGTCAAGAGCCTGGTCCTTTCCCACGACAACGACCAGGTACTCATCCGTTACGACCTTATAAAGGCTCCGTCATCGGTGAAAGTGGAACTCAAGCCCTTCCTGGCATTCAGGAGCGTGCACAACCTGACGTTCAGGAACGCCGACGCCAGGACCGCCGGAACCGAAATTCCCGGCGGGATGTCGTTCAGGATGTACGAGGGCTTCCCCGACCTGGCGCTGCAGCTCAGCTGCCAGAACGAATTCAAACCCATGAGCGTATGGTACGAGGGAGTCACCTATTCCGACGAGTACCGCCGCGGATTTGACTGCCGCGAGGACCTTCTGGTTCCCGGTCATTTCGAGTTTACCATGAAGCCCGGCGAATCGGTGGTGTTCTCGGCGGCTGTGGGACCGGTGAAGCCGTCCGGCCTCAAGCTCCGTTTCGCTTCGGCGGTGGAGAAGATGGGCGCGGTGAACAGCCTGCACGACATCCTCCTTCACCAGGCCGACCTGCTCATCCGGAACCGCGGAGGCCGCAAGCAGATAACCGCCGGATTCTCATGGCTTTACACGGGTCTGTTGAGGGAAACCCTCATCGCCCTCCCGGGCCTGACCCTGTATGCCGACGGTTCCGTCAAGAATTTTGAAGAGATACTTGACAACCTCATCGAGGACGAGCAGGAGAGGCTTTTCCACCGTACCACCCAGGTGGAGGCTCCTCTCAGGATGATAGGCGTCATACAGCACCTGATAGAATTCACCGGCAACGAGAAGAAGGTCTGGGAGAAGTACGGCCAGACCCTCAAGGGAATCGTCCAGAGCTACGCCCCCGGTCACCGCAAGGAGGTGGCGATGCAGCCCAACGGCCTGCTCTGGGCCCAACTCGACGGCGTGTGCCTGTCGTGGATAAACGCCTATGTCAACGGCCGGCCCGTGAACGAGAGGGCCGGTTACCAGATAGAGACCAACGCCTTCTGGTACAATGCCGTGGCCTTCACGGTGGACATGGAACGCAGGTATGCCGGTCCCGACAGCCCGTACGTCCGTACCTGGGCTCCGGTCAAGGATTTGATTCTCAAAAATTTCCAGCCTATGTTCTGGAATGCGGGCGTGGGCTATTTCGCCGATTACGTGGATAATTCCGGGCAGAACCTCCAGCTCCGTCCAAACCAGCTCTGGGCCTTCTTCCTGAACTATTCACCGGTTGACGACGACCTCAAGGCCAGGGCCATGAGGGTGATCGACAACGAACTGGTGACCCGTCGCGGAATCCGTTCCCTCTCACCGAGGGATCCGGGCTACAAGGGAGTGTACGAGGGCAACCAGATAGAGAGGGACCTCGCATATTACAACGGTTGCGCAAGGCCTTCCCTCCTGGGACCGTATGTCTCCGTATGCTTCAAGATGAGGGGCCCTTCCTTCCTGAAGAAGGCCGAATGGCTTATCGAGGGATTCTTCGAGGACCTTCCCAAGCACGGTGTGGGCGCATTCTCCGAGCTTTACGACGGAGATCCGCCCCATGAGCCGCATGGAACCATTTCGTCGGCCCTTTCCACAGCCGCCCTTCTCAGGGTCAGTTATCTGATAGACAAATACAGGGAGCCATGAGAGTACTGATGTTCGGCTGGGAGTTTCCTCCCCATATTGCAGGCGGTCTGGGCACCGCATGTTACGGTATAGTCAAGGGCCTCGCGGCCAACGGAGTGGATACCATCTTCGTGATGCCTTCCGCTTCCGGCGACGAGGACCAGAGCGCCGCTCGCATAATCAACGCCAGCGACGTGGCCGTGGACACCGTATCCACTTCGGTGGACGAATTCCTGGACAGGGTGAAGTTCGTCCACATAGGTTCCAACATGATTCCGTACGCCAATCCCGAGGAATTCAGCAGCCTGGTCGAGGAAGAACGCCTCCGCCAGGTAAAGGATTTCAGGATAAGCTACGGGCAGAAGTACAAGTTCTCCGGGAAATACGGGGCCAACCTGATGGAGGAAGTGGCCCGTTACGCCATGGTGGGCGGAACCATCGCCCTTCAGCACAAGGACGAGTTCGACGTCATCCATGCCCACGACTGGCTCACCTATTATGCCGGTATCGCCGCCAAGGAACTCACCGGAAAGCCGCTCGTGGTGCATGTCCACGCAACGTCCTACGACAGGGGTAGCGAGGAAAACATCGACACCCGCGTGCTGGCCATCGAGAAGAGGGGCATGGAGGCCGCCGACAAGGTGGTGGCCGTGAGCGACCTCACCCGGGGTATATGCATAAACCGCTACGGGATCGATCCCGACAAGGTGGTCACCGTGCATAACGCCGTGGATTTCAGCGGCCGGGAGAACATCCAGGTGGAGCGTGGCGTCAAGGACAAGGTGGTGACCTTCCTGGGAAGGATCACCTTCCAGAAGGGGCCGGAGTATTTCATCGAGGCGGCAGCCAAGGTCCTCAAGAGGACCAAAGGCGTCCGCTTTGTGATGGCGGGAAGCGGGGACATGATGTCCCGCGCCATACGCCAGGTGGCCCGGATGGGCATTTCCGACCGCTTCCACTTCACCGGCTTCCTCCGCGGGGCCGACGTCCAGAAGATGTTCGCGCTTTCCGACGTGTATGTGATGCCTTCGGTATCGGAGCCGTTCGGCATCTCTCCGCTGGAAGCCATGCGCACCGGCGTCCCCTCAATCATTTCAAAGCAGTCCGGCGCGGCCGAAGTGCTCAGGTATGCCTTCAAGGTTGATTTCTGGGACGTGGACGCAATGGCCGACGACATTTATGCCCTTGTCAATTATCCCGCCCTCACTGCCTTTGCGGCCAGGGAAGGCTATGACGAGGTGAACGCCCTCAAGTGGACTGGAGCTACAGCCCGCCTCAAACAAGTATATGAATCGGTATTAAAATAAGGTGTCATGAAAAAGAGTATATGCCTTTATTTCCAGGTACATCAGCCAACCAGGCTCCGCCTGTACAGGTTCTTCGACATAGGCAAGGACTCACATTATTACGATGATTTTGCAAACAGGACCATCCTGAGGAGGATTGCCGACAAGTGCTATCTCCCCATGAACGCCCTGATGCTGGAGGCCATAAAGGCCCACGGCGGACAGTTCAGGATCGCCTATTCCATTTCCGGATCGGCACTTGAGCAGTTCGAGCGCTATGCCCCCGAGGTAATAGACAGTTTCAAGGCCCTTTCCGATACCGGTTGCGTGGAATTCCTGGCCGAGACCTATTACCATTCGCTCGCTTCGCTGGCCTCGTATTCGGAATTCGAGCATCAGGTGCTCAAGCACAAGGCGGCCATCGAGCGCATATTCGGGGTTACCCCCACGGCGTTCCGGAACACCGAGTTGATTTATTCCGACTCCATCGGCCAGCAGGTATGCAGCCTCGGATTCAAGACCATGCTCACCGAGGGCGCAAAGCATATCCTTGGCTGGAAGAGCCCCGGATTCGTGTATTCCGACGCCTCGGAGCCAAGGCTCAAGCTGCTGCTCCGCAACTGGGGCCTCTCCGACGATGTAGCTTTCCGTTTCTCCAACCGCAGCTGGGACCAGTGGCCGCTTACCGCGGAGAAGTTCCTATCGTCCCTGAAAGCCGCTGCGGCTTCCGGCGACGAGATAGTGAACCTCTTCATGGATTACGAGACCTTTGGAGAGCACCAGAGTGAGGGAAGCGGCATCTTCGACTTCATGAGGGCCCTTCCCGGAGCCGTGATCTCCGACGGGACCTTTGAATTCGTCACTCCCACGAAGGCGGCGCGCAAGCACAAGGTGTCCGACGAACTGGATGTTCCGGATCCCATCTCATGGGCCGACGAGGAAAGGGACGTCACCGCATGGCTCGGAAACGAGCTCCAGCAGGAGGCGTACAACAAGCTTTACGCCCTTGTGGAGAAGCTTTCCCTGGCCCAGGATCCCGTGCTTTGGGAAGATTTCGGCCATCTCCAGGAGAGCGACCACTTCTATTACATGTGCACCAAGTTCTTCTCCGACGGGGAAGTGCATAAATATTTCAATCCGTATGACACTCCGTATGAGGCGTTTATAAATTATATGAACGTTCTCAGCGATTTTAAGATCCGTCTGGATGATGCAATTTCGCACGGAGATATTAAATTTGCAGCCCGAAAGGAGATAGAGGCTCCCATTGCGGCTCCATCAAAGAAGCCCCGCAAGAAGCCGGTGAAGAAGAAATAGTTTATAGATGTTGGTTAGATGAGTGAAAAGACTGTCAATCCTGATTATCTTTTTGAAGTCAGCTGGGAAGTTTGCAACAAGGTAGGCGGAATTTATACCGTAATCGCCACCAAGTCATTATATCTCAAGACACAGCTCGGAAGGCATCACATACTCGTGGGCCCCGACGTTTGGATGCACCGTTCTTCCAATCCCGATTTCCTGGAAGACCCCACCCTGTACCGCCCCTGGAAGATGCAGGCGGCCTCGGAGGGTCTCAGGGTAAGGATCGGGCGTTGGAACGTGCCCGGCAAGCCCATAGCCATCCTTGTGGATTACAAGCAGTTCCTGCCTGAATCGGACAACGTCCTTACGGAACTGTGGAAGAATTTCGGGGTGGATTCCATAACCGGAAACTGGGATTACCGCGAGGCGGCCGTATTCGGCTACGTGGCCGGGAAGGTGATTGAAAGCTTCTACAACACAAACCTGGACCCGTCCGACAAGGTGGTGGCCCAGTTCCACGAATGGCTCTCGGGAGCCGGCCTGCTGTATGTCAAGCAGTCCAAGATTCCCGTAGCCACGGTGTTCACCACCCATGCGACGGTGGTCGGGCGCTGCATCGCCGGCAACAACCTTCCGCTCTACGGAGGTATGTCGTCGTTCGACGGAGACGAGAAAGCCCGCCAGTTCGGGGTCGTGGCAAGGCATTCGCTGGAAAAGATGTCGGCCATCAACGCCGATGTGTTCACGACCGTGAGCGGGATCACCGCCCGGGAATGCGGACAGTTCCTGGGCCGGAGCGTGGATATAGTCACGCCCAACGGCTTTGAGAACAGTTTCACCCCGGTATCCGACGAGGATTACGCCCGCAGGCATTCCCTCGCCAGGAAGAAGCTGGTGGAAGTGGCGTCGGCGATGTCGGCCGAGACTGTGGCTCCGGATTCGGTTTTCATCGCCATAGGCGGCCGTTACGAATACCGGAACAAGGGGATCGACGTATTCCTTGACGCACTGGACAGCCTTGCCCGTTCCGGTTATTCCGGGAAAAGCATCCAGGCCTTCATAATGATTCCGTCGGGGCACAACGGCCCGGACCGGAACCTGGCCGCCAAGCTTTCCGGGAACGGGGATCCGGATTACCGCACCCAGACCTCACACGTCCTGCAGGATCCTGAAAATGACATTGTTACGCGCCGGTTCCGCGAACTTGCGCTCTCCAACGCGATAGGCGACAAGGTAAAAGTCTATTTCGTTCCGTCGTACCTCAACGGCGACGACGGAATCTTCAACATGTCTTACTACGACGTCCTGTGCGGAATGGACCTGGCCCTGTTCCCGTCGTATTACGAGCCGTGGGGATATACCCCGCTGGAGGCCCTTGCGTTCAGGATTCCCACCCTCACCACCACCCTTGCTGGCTTCGGGCTCTGGGTCAGGGACCATTACAAGGGCGATCATCCCGGCATCACCGTCCTCGACCGGGACGATTCCAACTATTCCAGCGTGGTTGCCGGGGTAGTGGACCGTATCAGGGAGATAGCCTCCCTCGACGACGTCACCCGTCTCCGGTACAGGGACAACGCCCGTGAAGTGGCCGACATAGCCCTCTGGGAAAATCAGATAGTTTATTACAGGGAAGCCTATTCCATGGCCATCGGCAAGGTGGCTTCCCGAATCGGGGAATATTCCTCGAACAAAGGAAAGACAATGCAGTACACAAAACCTGAAATCAATGCTCCAACATGGAAATCGGTGTTCATCACCCGCCATCTCCCGGAGAACCTGTCGCGGCTGGAGAAGCTCGCGCACAACCTCTGGTGGTGCTGGAACGAGAGCGCCAAGGACCTGTTCAAATCCATAGACCCCGTGGTCTGGCATAACTCCGGCCACAATCCCCTCGCCGTGCTTGACACGGTGAGCCTCAAGCGTTTCCGTCAGCTTTCATCGGATGCCGACTTCCTTTCCAGGATGCATTCCGTGCTTGACGAGTTTGACTCCTACATGGCCGCAAAGGCTCTCCGCACCGACCCTTCGGTTGCGTATTTCTGCATGGAGTACGGACTGGACACCTCCCTCAAGATTTATTCCGGAGGCCTTGGGATCCTTGCGGGCGACTACCTCAAGGAAACCTCCGACATGAACGTGAACCTCACGGCCATAGGCTTCCTCTATCGTTACGGATACTTCACCCAGGTGCTTTCCGGCCAGGGTTACCAGGTTGCCCGGAACGACGCCCAGGATTTTGCCAAGATTCCGGCGTCGCCGGTACTGGACGAGAGCGGCAAGTGGCTTACGGCCTCTGTCGCCTTCCCCGGAAGGACCCTCTACGCCAGGATATGGAAGGTGGAGGTGGGCCGTACCGACCTCTATCTCCTGGATACCGACTTCGAGGACAACATCCCCGAGGACCGTCAGGTTACCTACAACCTCTACGGCGGCGACTGGGAGAATCGTCTCAAGCAGGAGCTCCTGCTGGGCGTGGGCGGAATCAGGGCCCTGACCATCATGGGCATCACCCCGCAGATATACCATTGCAACGAGGGCCATGCCGCATTCATCGGGCTGGAGAGGCTCCGCAGGCTCATCGAGAAGGAGAACCTGGACTTTGCCGAGGCGCTGGAAGTGGTCAGGGCGACTTCCCTCTTCACCACTCATACCCCCGTCCCTGCAGGGCACGACGCCTTTGACGAGGGCATGCTCCGCAAGTACATAGGCCACTATCCCGAGAGGCTCAAGGTGGACTGGGAAACCCTGATGTCGCTTGGAAAGGTGAATCCCCTGGACAGGGGCGAGAAGTTCTCCATGTCCAAGCTTGCGGCCAACTGCTCGCAGAATGTGAACGGCGTTTCCATGCTTCACGGGAAAGTGAGCCGGGACATTTTCGCCCACATGTATCCCGGATATCTCCCGGAGGAACTGTACGTGAGCTATGTGACCAACGGCGTGCATTATCCCACCTGGTGCGCCCCGGAGTGGAAACCGGTCCATGCAAGGGTGTTCGGCCCCGAATTCCTTACCCACCACTACGACAAGAGCTGTTTCAACGGCATCTACAATGTGGATGACGCAGAGGTATGGTCGGTCAAGAAGACACTGAAAAAGAAGCTTATAGCCTATGTGAAGGAGAAGCTTCAGGACAAGGCCATATCCAACCATTACTCACCGTCCGAGCTGGTTACCATCCAGGAGACCCTCCGCGACGACGTCCTTACCATAGGCTTCGCCCGCCGCTTTGCAACTTACAAGAGGGCCACGCTGCTGTTCAGCGACCTGGACCGCCTTGACGCCATAGTCAACAATCCCGACCGCCCCGTGCAGTTCTTCTTTGCGGGCAAGGCCCATCCTGCCGACAGGGCCGGCCAGGACCTCATCAAGCAGATCGTGGATATCTCCAAGCAGGACCGTTTCATAGGGAAGATAGTCTTTGTGCCCGGATACGACATTACCGTGGCAAAGCGCATGGTGCAGGGCGTGGACGTGTGGATGAACAATCCCACCCGTCCCCAGGAAGCCTCCGGAACATCCGGCGAGAAGGCTGCCATGAACGGAACGATGCATTTTTCGGTGCTTGACGGATGGTGGGTGGAAGGTTACCGCGAGGGTGCCGGCTGGGCCTTGCCCGAAGAGCAGACCTACGATGACACCGCTTACCAGAACGAACTGGACGCGGCCACGATCTACGGTATCCTCGAGAACGAGATAGCTCCGGCCTACTACCGGACCGACCCTGCCACCGGCAGGAGCGCCGAATGGGTGGGCTATATCAAGAACACAATCGCACAGGTTGCCTCCAACTTCACCACCAACCGGATGCTGTCCGACTATCTGGCACAGTACTACATCCCCCAGTCGGCAAGGGGAGCCAGCCTGGTGGCCGACGACTTTGCCATTGCAAGGCGGATCGCCCTGTGGAAGAAACGCCTGCGCCGCGAGTGGAAGAATGTAAGCGTGGTGTCGGAGACCTATCCCGAGACCTCATACGACCTTTCCATCAACGACGAATTCAAGAGCGAGGTGGTGCTGAACCTCGGCGACCTCCGTCCCGAGGATATCGGCGTGGAGACCATCTTTGCCACATCCGATGCCAGGGGGCGGCTCCATATCAGCGATGTCCATGAGTATACTCCCGTGGAGTTCAACGACGGGATATGCCGTTACCGGGTGTCGATCCTTCCGGAGAGGACCGGGGCATATCAGGTGGCCACGAGGATCTTCGCCAGGAATCCGCTGATGCCGCATCGTCAGGACTTTGAACTGGTACGCTGGCTATGATTGTGACCACGGGCTTTTTCGACGGGGTTCACGCCGGGCACACACTTGTGCTCGGCGCCCTTGTGAATGCGGCCCGTGAAAGGGGGGAGGAGAGCCTGGTGGTGACCTTCTGGCCTCATCCGAGGAATGTCCTGCAGGATGGCGCCAGGGGTCTCAGGCTGCTTTCATCGCTTGGCGAGAAGAGGGAGAGGATGCTTTCCCTGGGAGTGGACAGGGTAGAGGTGCTGCCTTTTACAAAGGAGTTCAGCGCCCTGTCGGCCCGGGATTATATCAGGGAAGTGCTGGTCGGCCGTTTTGGCGCAACCGCAATGGTGGTGGGCTATGACAACCGGCTGGGATCGGACCGCCTGGATTCCGGGATGGTGGCCGGCCTTGCAAGGAAGGAGGGCATGGATGTGATATTGTCCCCGGTTGCCGGCGGAGACTCCCCGGTATCTTCCACCAGGATCCGGAATGCCCTGCAGGACGGGGATATCGCGCTTGCCAATGCAATGCTTGGATACGGATACCAGCTTCACGGAGTGGTGGTGGAGGGGAACCGCCTTGGCCGCACCCTGGGCTTCCCTACGGCGAACATGCAACTTTACGAACCGCTCAAGCTGGTTCCGGCCAACGGGGTCTATGCGGTTGATGTCCAGACACTTGGCAAGAGTTTCAGGGGAATGTGCAATATCGGGGTCAGGCCCACGGTGGCCAGCGGGAACGCCCGGACGATAGAGACCCACATACTTGATTTCGACGAGGATATCTATGGCCTGGACATATCCCTGTCCTTTGTCCGCAGGATCCGTGACGAGAGGCGTTTCCCGTCGCTGGAAGCCCTTTCGGCCCAGCTTGCCGCCGACAGGGAAGCGGTGCGCCTCTAAACAATTCTTATTATTGTTTTTTTGTTGCTTTTGGCATATCTTTGTGCCAATAAGGATACCTTTTGAATTAACCAAACTACCGTGCATATGAAAAAAATCCTGTTTGCCGCCGTTGCGGCCCTGTTCGTTTCCACCGGCATCAATGCCCAGGAAAACTACAAGTATTCCCCCTCCAAGGGAGACTTCTCCATTGGCGTAACCTTCAACCCCATCGCCCTTGGACAGAACAAGTACATGCCTGAGGTGAACGCCTTTGCCGGAGAATACGTGAACGGCCTTGGCAATACACCCAAGCAGATGTTCATCCTGTCCACCGACCCCCTCGCTTCCTTCATGATCAAGTATCGCATGAATGAAAAGGTGGCTTTGAGGGCCAACCTGGGTATAACCGGAAGCATCATCAACTACAAGGAGTATGTCAGGGACGACAAGTCGTTTGATATTGACCCCGGCACCCCCAACAAGGCTACCGACCGCGCCACTTCCAAGCTTAACGGTACAACTGTCGGTATAGGGCTTGAGTTCACCAGGGCTTTTGGCAAACTGGCCTTCATAGGTGGAATCGGCCTTCAGTACGCCATGGGCGGAGGCTCGCTGGCATTTGACTACGGCAATGATTACGGGGATTACAATGCCCACAACCCTTCCTGCATGCCCTATATGATGGTGGGCGACAAGACCCTCAACCAGTGGAACGACGTCAAGGCCTTCTTCAACTCGGAGTTCGGCTCCTCCGAGTCCGGTTGGAAATATGTCAACGGCCGTCCGCTCAGGAGATACAACGTGGGCATGAACCACGGAATAGGACTTGTGGCCGACATGGGTCTTGAGTATTACTTTGCCGGCAGGATGTCTATTTCCGCTGCGGTAACCTTTGTCCCCTTCATGTTCGTTTTCCAGCCCGAGACCTATACCGACTATGAGGCCTGGAATATTGATGCGAGTGATCCCATTGAACTCAAGAAGTACGTGAGCCCCGGCAGTACCGCCCTCCTTTACGGTACCCAGAACCTCGGCCTCAGGCTTGCGTTCAACTACTATCTGTAAAATGATATGGCCGGGCGATTCCGGCCATCTTTTTTTTATACTCCTGTGATGGCCGGCTTGTCCGGCCATCTCTTGTTTTTTTGGGAATATGGAAGTATCTTTGGTCCGATGGAAGATATACTCAGCATATTGTTCGGTCTGGTGATGGTGGCTTTGCCGGCAATCTTGAAACTGGCGGATAAGGCAAAGAAATCCCGTCCAACCCCGGTACCTCCGTCCCCGTCCGTCACCCGTCCCGTCCCTGCGCCCGCCGCGCCGGCCCCTGCCGCTGCCGCGCGTGTAAAGGCCGTCCCCGTCAGGCCGGCAGAGGCGCCCAAACCGGCAAAGTCGACAATCCAGGGCCCGGTGTCTCCATCCGTCAGGCGTACTGCGGTTCCCGCCCACGCACCGGAGAGGGAAAAGGCTCCCTCAAAGAATAAAATAGACAAGCGCCTGCTGGTCATTTATTCCGAGATTATGAAGCCAAAATTTTGATTAATTAATAATTAGGTTTATATTTGCAGGTAACAGGGGTTCTGTCGTAAGGGCAGGACTCATTTTTAATTGTCTTTGGACCGAAATATAAATTTTTAAAACAGTTTCTAAGTAATGGAGATTGAATATATGACCGGGGCCGGCCTCGAAAAGCTCAAGAAAGAACTTGCCGACGCCCTTGCCCAGCGCCCGGTGATTTCCGCGGCCATCGCGGAAGCCAGGGAGAAGGGAGACCTTTCAGAGAATGCGGAGTATGATGCCGCCCGCGAGGCCCAGGGCCTGCTGGAAGTGAAGATCGCGCGCCTCAAGAACAAGATCGCGGGAGCCAGGGTGATAGACGAGTCGCAGTTGCAGACCGACACTGTCCAGCTTCTTTCCAAGGTCAAGGTGGAGAACATTTCGCTTAAGAGGAACATGGAATTCACCATTGTGGGAGAGTCGGAAGCTGATTTCTCAAAGGGTAGGCTTGCCGCCACCACTCCCATCGGCAAGGCCCTCATAGGCCATTCCAAGGGCGATATAGTGGAGGCCCTGGTCCCTTCCGGCACCATGAAATTCAAGATCCTGGAAATCAGCATCTGAGCCATGCCTACCATTTTCACCAGAATCGCCGCGGGGGAGATCCCCTCATACAAGGTGGCCGGGAACGAGGACTTCTACGCCTTCCTGGACATAAGTCCGCTTGCTAAGGGACATACCCTCGTGATACCCAGGCATGTGGAGGACGACTACATCTTCAATTTGGACCAGAAGACCTATGAGGGTCTCTGGGCCTTTGCCCGCAAGGTGGCCGTCGCCATAAAGGCCGCCGTTCCCTGCAAAAGGGTGGGAGTCGCCGTGCTGGGCATGGAGGTCCCCCATACGCATATACACCTGATTCCGCTGCAGAGCGAGGCCGACATGGATTTCCGGAAGGAAAGGGTGCAGCTCACCCCCGATGAATTCAAGGCGGTCGCAGGCTCAATTCTTTCCGAATATGAGAAGCTTTAGCCTTTTTGCCGCCGCCTCTGTGGCGGCCGCAGCCACCGTGTTGTCCGCATGCGGTTCCAAGGCCGTGATAAACGGGGAATTTACCGATGGATATAGTGGTGAGGTTGTGGTTAAGCTCTTGGACGTCAACAGGTTCGAGGTGCTTGACACCTTATCCGTTAAGGACGGCCGTTTTGATTGCCAGGTCAATGTTGAGAAGGGACAGCCTGAGTTCATCTACCTTTTCCGCGGAGAGGAACAGCTCGTTTCCATGATCCTGGAGCAGGGCGACAAGGTAAAGGTTGAACTGGACAGCATGGGCTTCCACAATGAGGTCTCCGGATCGGCGGAAACCCTTAAGCTGCATGCCGTCGAGAACTCTTTCTCGGCTTTCTCCAAGGAGGTGGGCGGGCTCTCCGCCAAGATGGCTTCGCTTACACCCGGATCGGAGGAGGCTGCAATCATGCGTGCCGAGCTGGCCAAGAGGTATATCGCCTATTATCGCGACCGGCTCTCGTACGTACTCAAGAATTCCCGCTCCCTTACCGTGGTTCCGGTGCTATTCCAGCAGCTTGACGGCGACGTGCCGGTTTTCTCGCAGAAGACCGACGCCATCATCTTCCGCAATACCTGCGATTCGCTGAAGGAAGTATATCCCGATTCCCGCTACGTGAAAGCGCTTGAGCGTGAGGCCGACAGGCGACAGAAACTGCTGGAGCTGGACGGTCGCCTGAAGGATGCCGAGGTGAGGTCTTTTGCCGACATCGAACTTCCGGGCATGGACGGCAGCAAGGTAAAGCTGTCGGAAGTGCAGGGGAAGCTGGTGATGCTGTATTTCTGGGCTTCGTCGGCCGAGCAGAAGATGTTCAACATCGACACCCTGCTCCCGCTTTACAGGCAGTATCATCCCAAGGGGCTGGAGATATATGCGGTGTCGCTTGATGTGGACAAGGGCGCCTGGGCGTCGGCCGTAAAGACGCAGGCCCTGCCCTGGATAAACGTGTGCGATACCCGCGGCGCGGCTTCGGTCTATGCCGGGGTATACAACGTACAGACCCTTCCCACGGCGGTTTTCATCCTGGACGGAACGGTGGATTATTCGGCAAAGGTGGGAGACGACGCCTCCCTCCGGAGCTATATCGCCTCCAAACTTTAGAAGAGTTTCTTGCGGCTGACGGTCGCGGTAAACTGCTTCAGGTAGAAGGGCTCGAAGTACGCAATGTCTTCGAGCCTTTTTTCTTGCAGCGCCTTCTCCGCAAGGGGGGCCAGGGAAGCCGCCACCGGATTGCACTGCACGAAAACGGCATTGGGATGGACGATGGTACGGCGGCATTTTTCAGCCCCGTCGCCGATGAACAGCACCGGCCCCTCTGAAAGCCATGGGTCAAAGGTATTCCCTTCAACCACGGTGGGTGCGGTTTGGGTGAGCTGCCGCCCGTCAGGGGTGAACACGGCGCAGTAGACCTCCATCCTCCTTGCATCGATCATCGGGACCACGTGGCGGCATCCCTCCGGGAGCAGACCTTCGAGCGAGGCCTGCGACACCAGGGAATCCAGGGTTCCCGCGGAAAGGAGGGGGATTCCGGCGCCGAAGCACAGTCCCTTTGCCGTGGAGACGCCCACCCGGAGTCCGGTATATGAGCCGGGCCCCTTGCTTACGCAGACCGCGTCGCATGATGAAACGCTCTCACCTTCAAGTACTTCCTTTACAAAGGGCGCGGTGAGCGAAGCATGCGCCCTTGGGTCGTCGCTGATTCTGGAGGCAACCACCTTCCCGTTCTCCGCCAGTGCCACCGAGCATACCGACGTCGCAGTTTCAATTAGGATAATCCTGCTCATTATTAATTGTTTATCAATAACCTGCCTCTGTTAGAAGACCGTCAGCACCCTCGCTGCGTTAGAGGGAGGGGCCCGAAACCGGAGGTTTTGGGAGGGATAGGCCGAAGGCCGTAGTCTGAGAACAGAGGCAGGTTATTGTATATCATTTATTCAGTAAAAGCTCTTTGAGGTAGGGGAAGACCACATATGCCGCGTCTTTTATGTAACCGTACAGTACGGAGCCCTCCAGCACCTCGGGCTTGACTATGGAGAACCTGGTATTGACGGTGTTGAACAGTATTACCGCCACACCCAGGATCAGCAGGGCTATCAGAAGCGCGAAAACCACTCCCAGGAGACGGTCGAGCCATCCCAGCATGGCCAGGCGGATGATCCTGGTGAGCAGCTTGCCCAGCAGGACCATTCCCAGTGACACTCCCACAAGCACTATGGCAAAGGATGCGACCCCCAGGATTGGAGGGGAAAGGTCGGTAAGTCCCTCGAGCCAGGCCCTTACCGGAAGGGAGAAACGGAATGCCGCCCACACGCTTATGAAAAGGGCCGCGAACGAAACCGCCTGTTCAAGGAACCCCTTTGAAATACCGCGTATTACGGCTGGAGCCAGGCAGAGGAGGATTATGATATCGAGGGTATTCAAAGCAGTTTTGTGAATCCTTTGGAAATGATTATATTTGTGTCCTATTATGTGAGTGCAAAAGTAGACAAAAAAATATGACATTCAAAGAGTACAAGGGATTGGATCTGGTGGAGGCGGCAGCCTCGGTGCTGGAGCGGTGGAAGGGAATCAGGGCCTTTGAGACCTCGGTGAAACTGAGGGAGGGTGCGCCAGGGTTCATTTTCTTCGAAGGTCCGCCTTCAGCCAACGGCATGCCCGGAATCCATCACGTGATGGGACGTTCCATCAAGGATGCCGTCTGCCGCTACAAGACGCAGACCGGCTTCCGGGTGGACCGCAGGGCCGGATGGGACACCCACGGCCTTCCGGTGGAACTCGGGGTCGAGAAAAAGCTCGGAATAACCAAGGCCGACATCGGGAACAAGATATCCATCGCCGAGTACAACGATACCTGCCGCAAGGAGGTTATGAAATATACGTCGGAGTGGATGTCGCTCACGGAGAGGATAGGGTACTGGGTGGACATGAACGACCCGTACATCACATACGACAACCGTTATATCGAGACCCTCTGGTACCTTCTCCGCAAGATTTACGACAAGGGGCTCCTGTACAAGGGGTACACCATCCAGCCGTATTCCCCCACCGACGGGACGGGACTGAGTTCCCATGAACTCAACCAGCCCGGATGCTACCGCGACGTTACCGACACCACCGCCACCGTCCAGTTCCAGATAGTCAAGGACGAGCGCTCACAGCCCCTCTTCGGCTGCGAGCCGTATCCTGCATACTTCCTTGCATGGACCACCACTCCCTGGACCCTGCCTTCCAACACCGCGCTCTGCGTGGGACCGGAGATCGAATACGTCAGGATACTGTCGTTCAACCAGTACACCGGGGAACCGGGGATATACATCCTGGCAAAGGACCTGGTGGGAGAATGGTTCAATCCCAAGGGGGAGAACGTCCCGCTGGAGTCCTGGACCAAGGGCGACAAAGTAATCCCTTACAAGGTCCTGGACGGGGTTTTCAATGGGTCCGACCTGGTAGGGATCCGCTACCAGCAGCTCATACCGTGGTTCTGCCCAGTGGAGGGCGACGCTTTCCGGGTGATTCCCGGCGACTATGTGACCACTTCGGAAGGAACCGGAATAGTGCACATCGCCCCAACCTTCGGAGCGGACGACAAGAAGGTGGCCGCGGCTGCTGGCATCCCCGGTATCATGCCCGTGGACAAGGACGGCAACCCTCAGGCACAGGTCGACCGCCAGGGCCGTTTCTGCCGCATGGAAGACCTTGATCCAGAGTATGTTGCAAAGTATGTAGACCCTTCCTATGCCGAGTTCTCCGGCCGTTATGTGAAGAAGGGTTACAAGGCTTATTTCGAGGGCGCCGAGGATCCTGCGGAGCCCACCCTGGACGTGGACCTCTGCATGATGATGCGTTCCGACGGGAGGGCGTTCCGCATACTGAAGCATGTTCACAGCTATCCCCACAGCTGGAGGACCGACCTTCCCGTCCTGTATTATCCGCTGGATTCCTGGTTCATCAAGGCGTCGGCCGTGAAGGACCAGATGGTAGCCCTGAACCGTCAGATACGCTGGAAACCGGAGTCCACCGGGACCGGCCGGTTCGGGCAGTGGCTGGAGAACATCCAGGACTGGAACCTCAGCCGCAGCCGTTTCTGGGGTACCCCGCTTCCCATCTGGCGTACCGAGGACGGGCGCGAGGAGAAGTGCATCGGCAGCCTCAAGGAGCTGTACGCCGAGTGCGACAAAGCCGTGGAGGCCGGCATCATGGCTTCCAATCCGCTGAGGGACAAGGGTTTCGACCCGTCCGACATGAGCCTCGAAAACTATAACCGAATAGACCTTCACAGGCCCTATGTGGACGAGGTATTCCTGGTGTCTCCTTCCGGAAAGAAGATGACCAGGGAAACCGACCTCATCGACGTGTGGTTCGATTCCGGAGCCATGCCATATGCGCAGGAAGGACTCCGGAGCCTTGGCTCGGAAAGGTTCGGCTGCACTGCCGACTTCATAGCCGAAGGGGTGGACCAGACCCGCGGCTGGTTCTACACCCTTCATGCGATTCATACCATGATTAGCGGGACCCCTGCTTTCAATACGGTGATTTCCAACGGCCTGGTGCTGGACAAGGCGGGCAACAAGATGTCCAAGAGGCTCGGCAACGCCGTGGATCCCTTCGGGCAGCTGGACAAGTACGGCCCCGACGCACTCCGCTGGTATGTTCTCACCAATGCCCAGCCCTGGGACAACCTCCGTTTTGACGAGGCGGGTGTTGACGAGGTCCGCCGCAAATTCTTCGGGACGCTTTACAACACCTACTCTTTCTTTGCCCTGTATGCGAACGTGGACGGTTTTGACCCTGCGGCCCCCGCGGTGCCACATTCTTCCAGGCCGGAAATCGACAGGTGGATAATATCCCTTCTCAATACGCTCATCAAGGACGTGAGGGCAGCCTACGAGGACTACGATATCACCCTTGCAGGCCGTCTGATCCAGGATTTCGTGTGCGACAACCTCAGCAACTGGTACGTGAGGCTCTGCCGCAAGCGTTTCTGGGGAGGAGGCCTGTCGGAGGACAAGCTCTCGGCCTACCAGACCCTCTACGGGGTGCTGAAGGAGGTGGCTGTGCTTTCCGCCCCCATCGCCCCGTTCTATATGGACAGGCTATGGCTGGACCTGACCGGCGGAAAGGAAGGCGGTTCGGTGCATTTCACGCTGATGCCGGAGTCCTGTGCCGAGGTGGTGGACAAGGAACTGGAGGAGAGGATGTCGCTGGCCCAGACCGCGTCGTCGATGGTGCTCTCGCTTCGCAAGAAGGTGGGAATCCCGGTCCGTCAGCCTCTTTCCAAGATGGTCATCCCGGTGATTTCCGACAATGTCCGCCGCCGTCTCTCGATGGTGGAAGGGCTGGTGCTTCCTGAGGTGAACGTAAAGGAAATGGAGTTCATCACCGACACCACCGGAATCATCACCAAGAGGATAAAACCCAATTTCAAGACGCTGGGAAAGGTTTACGGGGCAAGGATGAAGGAAATCGCCTCGGCCTTCGGCCAGATGGACCAGAAGGTGATCGACCTGATCCAGAAGGCCGAATCGGCCCAGGAACCCTATGTCCTGCCGCTCCCCGGAGGGGACGTGGTCCTCAATGTGGGCGATTATACCATCTCGTCGGAAGACATGCCGGGATGGCTGGTGTCGTCGCAGGGGAACCTGACCGTGGCCCTGGACATCGCCCTTACCGACAGTCTCCGTCGCGAAGGGGTGGCAAGGGAACTGGTGAACCGTATCCAGAATATCCGCAAAGAGAGCGACTTTGACATTACCGACAGGGTGGATGTTGTCATTTACGCGTCAGGCCACATCGCTTTGGAAATAGCCGGTGCGCTGGAGGAATTCCTGCCGTACCTGTCGCAGCAGACGCTTTCCAGGAGCGTGGTCCTGGCCGATCCCTCACAGGCGGCCGGCAACGCCCGGGAGGTCCAGTGGAACGACACGACTATAAAGATTTCAGTAACAAGATAAACGAATACAAAAACTTCAATACCATGGAAGAGAACGTCAAGACCCGTTACAGCGACGAAGAACTCGAGGAGTTCCGTCTCATCATTAACGAGATGCTCGACAAGGCCCGCAAGGAATACGATACCCTCAGGCATGTCGTCATGCATAACGGCGGAAACGACATAGAGGACACCGCGCCCACTTTCAAGACAGTGGAAGACGACGGTGCTTTCCAGCTTTCCAAGGAGGAGGCCAGCCAGCTGGCCCAGCGGCAGTACAAGTTCATCCAGAACCTCGAGGCCGCCCTGGTGAGGATAGAGAACAAGACCTATGGCATTTGCCGTGTTACCGGTAAGCTGATCCCCAAGGAGAGGCTCCGCCTGGTGCCGCACGCCACCCTGACGGTAGAGGCCAAGGAAATGCTCGCAAAGCAGGGAAAGAACTGATTTCATGCGGGTTCCTAAAGGCAAGCGCCTCCTGATCCTGGGGGCAGTGCTGGTGGTCATAGACCAGGTGATCAAGATCCTGGTCAAGACCAGCCTGCCCATCGGCGGTGGTTTCAACGTCCTGGGCGAATGGTTCAGGATACTCTTCATCGAGAACAAGGGAATGGCTTTCGGGATGGCATTCGGCGGCGCTGTAGGGAAATTCCTGCTCACGCTGTTCCGTCTGTGCCTGTTTGCGGCCCTGTGCTGGTGGATTACCAAGCTTGTCCGCCGGAAGGATCCGGTTCCGACCGGGGTGCTGGTGGGCCTGACTTTGATAACGGCCGGAGCCCTTGGCAATATCATCGACTGCCTGTTCTACGGGGTGATCTTCTCCGAATCCACACCCGCCGCGGTGGCCGTACTGGGAGGGCATTATGCTCCCTTGATGTTCGGTAAAGTGGTGGATATGTTCTACTTCCCGCTGTTCACATGGCCCGACTGGGTCCCGCTCGTGGGCGGCGACATCTTCTTTGAACCCATCTTCAATTTCGCCGACAGCTGCGTTACCGTCGGCGCCATCTACCTCATCCTGTTCCAGTGGCGGTTCTTTGCCAAGGATGACGAAAAGAAATAACTGAAAATGAGAAAGTTGACAATTTCCCTCCTGGCTCTTGCCATGGCTTCTACCATGGCGACAGCCAATCCCAAGGCTGCGCCCGGTGCCGAGGTCGTATCCGGAAACGCCCGTTTCACCGTACTTACCGACCGCCTGATCCGCATGGAATGGTCGGAGGACGGCATCTTCGAGGACAGGGCCTCGCTGGCCGTAATCAACCGGGAACTCCCGGTGCCGTCGTTCTCGGTGGTCCGCTCCGGCGAGGGGGTATTGATCAAGACCGACAAGGTGGTGCTGACATATCAGGGCGGCGGGAAATTCACCGGCGACAATCTTTCGGTATCGTTCCGGATGAACGGGAAAACCGTTGTATGGAAGCCCGGAATGGCCTCAGACGGCAATCTCAAGGGTACTACCAGGACACTTGACGGCTGCCTGGGATTTGAAAAGATTTCCTGGCAGGGAGCTCCCCTGGAGGACGGGATCCTCTCCCGCGACGGATGGGCGATAGTTGACGAGTCGTCGCGCCATCTGTTCCAGAAAGACGGTTCCGACTGGGGAGAATGGGTGGTGGAAAGGCCTGAAGGGAACCGTCAGGACCTGTATATCTTTGCCTACGGTCATGACTATACCGCAGCGCTCGGAGATTTTGTGAAGGTGGCCGGAAGGATTCCCATGCCTCCCAGATACACCCTGGGCTATTGGTGGAGCCGTTACTGGATATATACCGACGAGGAGATGCTCGACCTGGGGCGGGAGATGCGTGAGAGGAACATTCCCATGGACGTGATGATAGTGGACATGGACTGGCATCTTACCTGGAAGGACATGGACAAGCGTATAGGTCACGACGAGTTCGGCCAGAGGCGCGGATGGACCGGGTATACCTGGAACAGGGACCTTTTCCCCGACCCCAAGGGCTTCCTCAGCGACGTCCATGCCATGGGATACAAGACGGCCTTGAACCTTCATCCGGCGTCGGGAATCAGGCCTTACGAGGACTGCTACGAGGATTTTGTCAAGGATTATCTGTCCAGGACGGACGACTACGACGGCCCCAAGGACTATGTCTTTGACGGCCCCTACACCTTTGCCGGAGTCAAGGATCCTTGCGGAAAGCCGGGTTACCGGGCGCCGGTACCGTTCCGTATCGACCAGCAGGCATGGGCCGACGCTTATTTCAACAGCGTTATCCATCCCCTTGAGGAACAGGGAGTTGACTTCTGGTGGCTGGACTGGCAGCAATGGCGGGAAAGCCGCTATGTCAAGGATCTTAGCAATACCTTCTGGCTAAACTATACCTTCTTCAACGACAAGGTGAGGCGTACCGTGTCGGAGGGCATCCACGCCCCCAGGCCGCTTATCTATCACCGGTGGGGCGGTCTGGGAAGCCATCGCTACCAGCTTGGATTCTCTGGCGACACCCACGACGAGTGGTCGGTGCTCAAGTTCCTGCCCTATTTCACCGCTACTGCCTCCAACGTGGGCTACGGTTACTGGGGCCACGACATAGGCGGACACATGCAGAAGAAGGATCACCAAAGGCAGACGGAGCCCGAGATGTATACCCGCTGGCTGCAGTACGGGGTGTTCACTCCCATTTTCAAGACGCACTCCACCCAGAGCGCTAGGCTCGACCGCCGCATCTGGTCCTATCCCAGCCATTACGAATGGATGAAAGATGCGATTGACCTTCGCTATGCCCTTGCGCCCTATATCTACACCATGTCGCACGAGGCGTATCTGACAGGTATAAGTATCTGCCGTCCAATGTATTATGCTTATCCCGAGGATGACAGGGCCTACACCATGAACGAGGAGTTCCTTTTTGGCGACAGGATCCTGGCCACGGTCCTCTGCACCCCCGCCGGTCCGGACGGAAAGACGGAGCGCAGGATGTGGTTCCCCTCCGGCAACGACTGGTATGACATGGCGCTCCACCAGATCCACAAGGGCGGTTCGGAGAAAACCCTCGGATATACCATAGATCAGAATCCATGGTATGTAAAGGCCGGCTCGGTGCTGGTTATGTCGGCCGAGGGCATCCGGAACCTGCAGGATGCATCCAATGAATACCGCATACTGGTCGTTCCCGGGTCCGCTCCCAGTACCTTCGACCTGTACGAGGACGATGGCACCACCCAGGCTTATGTGAAGGAATATGCCTTTACACGCATCTCCAAGACCGGTTCCTCCACGTCTTCAATGAAACTGACGGTGGGACCGAGGGAAGGTTCCTACAAGGGAATGCCCGCCACCCGCAAGGTCAGCCTGGTGCTGGATGGCGTTTCAAAGCTTCCCAAGTCGGTGAAGCTCAACGGCACCGTACTTAAGGACTGCTGCCGCATTTCCGGCAGCGCCGTGGTCATCTCCCTCCCCGAATCCTCCGCATCAGGGAAGCTGGTTGTACAGGTGGTCCAATAAATAACTTCAGGGTCAGGCTCCTGCCGCGACGATGCAGCCCAGTCCGAGAATGAACAGGCAGAACATTACTCCTAGCATGGCGTAAACCTTCCTGTCCGAGCCCTTGAATTCCTTCCATACAAAGACTCCCCAGATGGCTGCCACCATCGGTGCTCCCTGGCCAAGGGCGTAAGAAACGGCCGCACCGGCCTTCTCTGCCGTTATGTAGCTGAGGGCCGTTCCCAGGCACCAGATGGCGCCGCCCAGCATGCCCACGAGATGGGTTTTCCATTTGCCGGCAAAGTAGTCCTTATATGCCACCGGTTCACCCACGAACGGCTTCTTCATCACTATAGTGTTGAAAATGAAATTGCTGAGCAGTACGCCGATGGTGAAGATAACGATTGCGGTGTATGGCGTGACCTTTCCGGCGGCGGGGTTGACAAAGTCTGTGAGGTCCATTGCCCTCATTACGAATGATGAGAAAAACGACATGAGAACGCCTGCAAGAAGGGCCAGGATAATACCCTTTTTCTGGTCCTTCTTGGATATTTCACCGCTCTGCGCCTTCTTTCCTGAGGCTACGCCGTTGCATACGATGGCACAGACGACCAGAATCACACCCAGGGCCAGCAATATGACGTTGCCGGTATTACCGCCCTGTGACAGTGCCACGCGGTAGTTGTTGACAACCCCGAGTACCAGGGCGAGTCCGACTCCAAGCGGGAAGGCCACTGAAAGGCCAGCTATGGACGTGGAGGCGGAAAGCAGGATGTTGGAAGCGTTGAATATTATGCCACCGATCAGTATCCAGAGGAAACTTGAGGTGGACGCCTGGGACAGGTCTGCGATGAAAGGACGGCCTTGTGAACCGATGCTGCCCAGGGTGAAGGCGAGCAGCAGGGCGAACAGGACCATCCCTATCACATAGTCCCAGTAAAAGAGTTCGTACCGCCAACTCTTGGCGGCGAGTTTCTGGGTGTTTCCCCAGGAACCCCAGCAGAGCATGGTAATGAAGCAGAAAATGACTGCCAGGGTATAGCTGTTGACGATAAACATGGTATAGAGGTTTAATTGTTTATATCTGCGGAGGTTGTCTGTTCAGTGCTTTTTGGTGCAGGACAAATATAATTAATTCTTTTTGCTTTTTGAGTTATGCAATTAGTGGTCTACCGGGGTTCTCAGGGCCTTGAGGCAGGCGGGGCGCTGTGGAACTACTTCCAGGAAATACTTCAGTATTGCGTCGGCCTGTTCTTCAGTGACGGAAAGGTACTTCCGGTTCCCTTCCGGATCCGGGGTGAAATGGGTATGTCCGCCGTCGTCCACCGTGACCGTCCCGTTTTCCGAAACTGTGAACCATTTCTCTCCTTCAATTGCGTAAAGTACAGCCGTAGGGTCCCAGGCCTGGCGGTCGTAAGGCATTGGAAGATATGTATTGTAGGCGACCACCAGGGGGTGCGGATCGGCCGATACGAAGTCGTTCTCGATGCTGGTAGCTGGATACCTGATGGTGGAGCCCACCTCAAATGGAGAAATAACTACAGGCGTTGGCCAATCCTCGAGCACCTTCTTGGCGGAGGGAAGGTCGGTGACCACATTGTATTCGGCGTGGGTTGTATCGGCGAAATTTCCGGCCATCACGGATATGAATTTGACTTTCTTGCGGATAAGTTCCATTCCATCAAGTGGGGAGTAACTGTCCGGGCCGCTTTCCATCAACTTTGCGAGGTTGGTGGAGAAGCCCACTGAGGCAATCACTACGGAGTTGTCGTCCTGGGCGGAGAGGACCTTCCGGTAAAGTTCGTGTGCCGGGGGAAGGGCGGAAAGATCCTCTATTGAGCGCTTGAAAGCGGGCGTCCCGTCCGGACGTTTGAGGGCGCAGACAGTGTCGTTGAAATTCCTCGGGGGATTGGTCTGGACAGCATCAAAGGCAAAGCCTATGGGAACATCCGGATATCCGTACCAGGTATCCATTATGTCCACGAAGCCGGCGGCGGAAAGCCCGCTCTTGTTTACTCCCACCATCAGGAGGCGGACCTTACCGGCATCCTGGGCCTTATGGATAAGGTCCAGGGCGATTACGTCGTCCACGTCGTTGCCCATGTCGGTCTCAAAGATGAGATTGACAGGTTTTTGTGGCGTCCGGGTGCATGCAAAGGCTGTAATAACCAGCAGGACGGCAAGGTAGGGAATAGTCCGTTTCATATTAAGTATAATTATTTGTCAATCATTTACTTCACTTCCCCACCAGTCCGGTCCGGGCTGCCAGGTAGCGGTACGTCTGAGCGTCCTGAGCCGGTTCTGCTCTTGAAGCGCTTGCTCCCGGGCGACGTCAAGCCAGTTTTCATAATCGCCCGGGGCGTACTCCGGATCGGGGACAGGCAGCAAGGCACCAGTCTCTTTCAGCCATGATTGCATGCGGGCAGCCATGGATTCCAGGACTTCCGGATTATCGTCAGCGACATCGTGGAGTTCTTTCTCATCATTCTCCAGGTCATAGAGCTCGTAATGCCCGTCAAGATGGTACCAGATCAGTTTCCACTTACCTTCCCTCATGGCTGTTGACGGATCTCCACCTTGATTGCCGTAATGCGGATAATGCCAGTATAAAGGTCTGTCAGCGAGGTGCTTCCCCTCCATCAGAGGACGGATGGACACTCCGTCAATCCCCTCTGGAACCGGTACGCCGGCATAGTCCAGCAGGGTGGGTAACATGTCTATGGTGCAAACAGGGGTATCATTGGAAGACCCTTTCAGCTTGTTTCCAGGGACGCTGACGAAGAGAGGCACTCTCAGGCCGCCTTCCCACTGACGGCCCTTCCCACCTCGCAGCGGCAGGTTTGATGTGGAATAATTGTCGCCCGATGAGACGCCGCCGTTGTCGGAAGTGAATACAACAATGGTATTCTTGTCCAGGCCAAGTGACCGGAGTTCATCCATGACCATTCCTATGGCGTCGTCCATCTGGTTCACCAGGCCTGCATAAACGGGGTCATCCTGCCTCTGCCTTACCGGTAGTGTCCTGTCCACAAGGAAGGCACCATCTTCTTCCGGGACCATTTCAACGGATTTATCACGAAAATGCTGCCATTTTTCCCTGGTTGTCTGGATAGGGCTGTGAACGGCATAGAACGACAAGTAAATAAAGAATGGCTTTTTTGAGGTTTTTTGTTCCCGAAGGAAACTGCAGGTCTCAGAGGCGAGCCGCATGGAAAGGTTTTCACCCTTTGGGCCGTCCGGAAGTTTGGGATTGTTATACGGGACAAAATATCCGCTCTGCGGATGCCCGGCCCAATAGCCACCCTTGTTGATTTCAAACCCTGCATCCTCCGGGGTGGTTTCCCTTCCCAGATGCCATTTCCCTGCCATGAAGGTACTGTATCCTCCTTCCTTCAGAAGCTCGGGAAGAGTTGCAAAGCGTTCACAGTCAAGTTCATGTTCATAATCTGCGGGTAGGAGCGGAGTATGCCGTCCCATTGTCCTCCAGTCCTCGCCGCTCTTCTCCCCGATCCAGTCTGTGATTCCGTGGCGGGTGGTGAAAAGTCCGGTCATGAGCGATGCCCTGGAGGGGCTTGAGACCTGGCAGGCGGCATAGCTCTGGGTGAAATTCACCCCATCGGCGGCAATACGGTCAATACTGGGAGTTTCATAAAAGGTGCTGCCGGTAGCACCCGTATCTTTCCATCCGTAGTCGTCGGCTAGTATGAACAGGATGTTGGGCTGCGGCTTCCCGCATCCCGGAAGAAGCAGGGCCGGAGCGGCCAGTGCTGCCAGCGAGGCAGCGTTCTTTAACCGGTATCTCATTTTTCCAAAATTATATCCAAAGCATGCTTCAGCACCGCCTTCTCGTTCCACTGAACCATCATAAGGTCCTTCCCATCCGGGTCATAAGGGTATTTCGCCCTCATAACGGGGTCGGTGGCCCCATTGCAGGGATAGCAGACTATTCCGTAGTCATCCCACTCATTCTCCGGGATGAACACCGGAAGGCTCCAGAGGTTTTTGCCCATCCCCATAAGTTGCTGCGTCCTTTCCAGAAAGCCCTGCTCATTAGCGGTTTTCCACTCGCGCCAGACTCTCAGGCGCTCCGTCAGGAACCGGCACACAGGGGTATCAGTCCGTGCCACCCTCTCCTCCATGGGACCTGTAAGCTTTTGCTTGAGTGCCGGGATACTCATGACGGAAACTCCTGAGTTATAAATAGTTGACGCCGCAAGAGTATCCCTCTCCAAATTGGTGGCGAACTCCCCGTGAACCGGTACGCTTACAAAGACCACCCGTTCCGCTTTCCTCCGGAAAAGATCCGGATCCATACTATAGGCGAGGGCCTCGTTGCGGAGGCTCCCGAGGGCAATCAGCCGGACCTTCCCCCTGGCATTCCGCATGGTTTCCAGTATGAACTCCGCCCCCTCATGGAAATCAGGGGCCGCAAGCGAATCTCCTTCCCTGCGGAGTTTCCCCTGCACTCCCTTTACGACAGGAATGTCCGGCTTCCCGGCAATCATGGCCAGTTCCTTCGTGAGCACCGCCACGGAATCCGTGGTATAGTCGGCAAGTACGATTCCGGCCGGAGACAAATGCTCCGACTTGAGGAACAGCCAGGTATCGAACCAGTCGTCAGGGTCCATGCAAAGGCTGAGGTCCGTGGACAAGATGGTGGCTGAGGGTTCCTCAGGTTCATGCCTGACCTGGCACCCCTCAAACATAAATAATGCCAGGGCAACCGCAAAGGCCGCCATGTGTGAGCAGTATCTCATATCAAATAAACATCTTACAGATCCGTTATTTCCAACCGTGATACTTCAAAGAAGATTTCCCTGGATCATATGGCCAATTAACCAGAGATTCCAGCCTGTCCCGAACATCGATGTTGTCAATCCCTCCATATTTGAGAGTCAACGGAATCTCCGGATGGAGGGCCTTGACACAGGCGGCGTCGTTGAGGATGGAGAGGATTTCCGCCTCGTTCCTGGCACCGGACAAGGCACCGTCAAAAAAGGCCGATGGATCCAGGCCTTTGACCAGGGCGAACCAGGTGGCGGCCATGCTGCGCACCATCGGGGAGCCATCTTCAAGCAGGGGCGCCAGATATCTTTTAAGGCGTGAAGCCTTCCTGCCAAAGTGGCAGCAGTTCACCGCCGCCCAGTAGCGAATGACTTCATCGGGAGAGGCAAGGGCCTGGCGGAGGTGGCGGCGTGCCCTGCGGAAAGGCTCACGTTGCAACGAGACTATGGCCAAATAATCAGCCAAAGAAGAAGCCTTCTGTTGCTTGAAAGCCTCAAATTCCGTAGAATATGGCAGCCAGACCGTTTCAGGTATCACGCCCATGTCGTGCATCTCCAGCATCCTGCCATCCAGGATACTGCGCATTTCCTCAAGTTTCTGCCTGTAAGCCCTCTCTCCCGCCAGGTTGCGGCTTTCCCAGGGATCAGATTCCAGATCAAACAGTTCCTCTGCACCCTGGGGACGGAACCAAGCATCCTGGACAGGATTCAGACTTCCTTCCCCATGCAACCGGTACCACTCCCTGAAAGCCGCCTGGTAAAGCCGGTAATAGCCTCCCAGCAACTTGGGCTCGTGAGGATGGAAATATCTCACATACTTGAAGCTGCCCTTTCGCAGAGTCCTCGCGGGGCTGCTATGTCCTCCAATGCGGTCACGGAAGCAGATTATCTCGTCCATACTTTCCACCATCTCCCTTGTAACGCCTTCTCCCATGAAGGGTTTCCCAACCAGATGGGAAGGTATTTCCGCCCCGGCCAAAGCCAGAAGAGTGGGCGCAAGGTCCAGGAAAGAAACCGCTGCCGGGCATTCAGCCCCCCTTGGATAAGGAGAAAGGTCCTTCCATTTTTCCGGCACGTATACCACCAGCGGCACGTTCAGGCCTGCCTCCGACATATAGGCCTTGGTTCCAGGCAGGCAGCCGCCATTGTCTCCCATGTAAAAGACAAAGGTGTCCTCCATGAGGCCATCTTCCCGAAGCATGTCCAGTACCTTGCCAAAATGCCGGTCCACTTCTTCTATGCAGTCATAATGGCGTGCATAGGTGTAGCGCATCAGGGGCGTATCCGGATGCATCGGATAAAGGTGTACGCTGTCAGGATTATGGCGGGTGGACACGGCCCCAACGTCCCCCTCCTTGAAAAAGAGGGAGTGCTCGTGGCAGAACTCATCCGTAATGCATTCAAAGAAAGGCGTTTCCGGAGACGGACGATTCCGCCAGTCTCCAATCTTTCCCATAGGTATGTCCCATGCCTGAGGGTCCATCCTGCAATTGTAATCCGTCTTTCGGACGTTTGAGGTATGATAACCCGCCTGGCGGAGGTAATACGGGAAAAGGCGCACCCCTTCCGGAAGGGTGACCGGGGTGAATTTCCGGTGACAGGATATCCCGGACGAAGGGGCGTAACATCCTGTTATCAGGGAACTTCTGGCCGCAGAACTCACAGGGGCGCAGCTGTAGGCGTTTGTAAATGTCACTCCCTCACGAGCAAGTCCTTCAAGGAATGGAGCCCTTGCAGCGTACCCGTTATACAGGGCGAAACTCTCCCTGGCAAGGTCCTCCGCCATGAAGAAAACCACATTGGGACGGTCTGCAGAGCGGGCCCGCATCCCGGGTCCGGCAATCCCTGCTGCAAGCATCATCCATAATAACGGTTCATTGTTCATGGCCGGTAACAGCTTTTCGTGACCAGGTCTCCTGTTTCAACTCTTCCCATAGGAGCGGGAAATCAGGATGGGGCCTGTGAGCCGCCTCCATTCCTTTAAGCATCCGGGCAACCACACCCGGGTATTTTTCCGCCACATCGGTTGTCTCGCCCGGGTCGCGAACAAGATTGTACAGTTCAACGGCCGGCATTTCTTGCTGTACATTCAGCCGGATGAGTTTCCATTTGCCTTCCCCATATGCCTGACGGGCTGTCGGATTCCGTCCCCAACGGAGAAACTCAAAGTAAATGGACGCATGCTTCTTTTGTCGACGGATCTTTCCACGGAGCAAAGGCATCAGGCTGATTCCGTCGGAGGGACTGTCGGTCTTTTCTCCAAGAAGATCCCGGAAAGTAGGCATAAAATCCCAGAAAGCGCAAAGGTGATCAGTGGTCCGTCCCGGTTGAATATGGCCTTTCCAGGAGACGATCAGGGGTACGCGGATACCGCCTTCATACAGGTCTGCCTTATAACCGCGCCAGGGTCCGTTCGAATTGAAGAAGTCGGGGCCGGCTCCCCCTTCCCTATGGGGACCGTTATCGGAGGCAAAGATAATCAGCGTATTATCGTAAATGTCCAACTCCTTCAGGCGATTGACGATCTGTCCCACATAAGCGTCAAGACGGGTGACCATTGAAGCGTAGGATGCGAGCGGATACGGCTGCGAGCAATAACCCCCTTTTCTGAACCGGGGATTTCCCTCATCCGCCCCAAGGAAAGGAGACTCCCGGAATTTCCCTTCATACAGGGCAAAAATGCTGTCTTTCGGGCTGATGAGTTCCGCATGCGGCAGGTTTGTGGGGTACATCAGGAAGAAAGGCTGATCCTGCCCGGCTGCTACTTCAAGGAAGCGCAGCGCCTCCTCCTGGATCACATCCGGAGCATAGGTGCCTTCGCCGTAGGTCATCCCTTCGGAGTTGCCTTCCAGGGGGATAAAACGGTCGTTATCCCACAGATGATCAGGATAATAACTGTGAGCGAGCTCCTGGCAGTTATATCCGAAGAAATGGTCCACCCCATGTTTCAGCGGATCTCCCATACTCCCCACCGGCCCAAGGCCCCACTTGCCGAAAACACCGGTAACATAGCCGGCCTCCCGGAAAGAATGGAAGATTGTCATGACGGAATCCGGAAGCGGGAACTGTCCTTCCGGGAACCCTTTGGCGACGGTGTTGACCCTGACGGCCGTATGTCCGGTATGAGTACCCGTTATCAGGCATGACCGTGAGGGGGCGCTGACGGAGGATCCGGCATAACACCGGGTGAAGCGCAGTCCGTCCGTTGCCAGCGCATCCAGATTGGGCGTCAGGATAAAGGGCTGACCATAACAACCCAAGTCTCCCCATCCCAGGTCATCCGCCAAAAAGAAAACCACGTTTGGGCGGTCTGCCGGGCGGGCCTGCACCCCGGGTCCGGCAATCCCTGCTGCAAGCATCATCCATAATAACGGTTCATTGTTCATGGCCGGCAACAGCTTTTTCGTGATCAGAGAGAACCTCTGAAAGACGCTCAAGGATTCGGCCGTATTTCCTATTCCCGGCAAGGTTCTGCAATTCCCCCGGGTCCTTCTTCAGGTCCACAAGTATCCCGAACGGATCCGTTCCAGGTTTATTGACAACAGTATACTTGTATCTTTCCTCCTCTATAACCTGCATCCAATTATCGCCCTCATGGAAAGTATACTTCCTTTCGCTGACCTTCCCACCCTGGAAACATGCAGCCGCAACCGATTGCCCATGCAGGCCTTCCGGAATACCGATACCGGCAAGCTCACAAAGGGTTGGAATCAGGTCCACCCCGGTATTCACCCGGGTTGTTTCATCGATAACCCCTTTCCTGAGGCCAGGTCCGGAAATGATAAAGGGGACCCTCTGCGCCTCCTCAAAAGGAACTCCTTTCCATCCGAGGCCGTGCGCCCCATCCATCTCGCCATGGTCGGACATGAATACTATGATTGTATTATTCAGGAATCCGCCTTTTTCAAGCGAGTACAACACCGGTGCAATTTCAGTGTCCACCTCCTCCACAAGGCGGTCATAGATATATCTGTACATTCTCCAGCCATCCGATGAAAAAGCGCAACCCGGATTACTGAAGATTCCTTCCGGCACACCTGCCATACTTTCAGAATTAGGAGGCAACGGGGGCGCTACCGATTTGTAAAAGACGTCGTCGGAATACATTGCCGCCGTGTTCCGGGCCATACATACCCTTTCCAGCGAGCGGAAAGCCCAGTTGTTGCCCCTGTACTCACCGGAGAGCTTATCTGATTCCTGATAAGCCGTATCATAGAGGCAGATATCGTGCGGATTAAGGAATGAGGCCACCATGAGAAAGGGTTTGTCCTTCTCTACAATATGCATCAACGCACGCGAGAAATCCGTTCCCAGCATATCCCTCTCATCGGTGGAATAAACCGTTTCAAATCCGTAATACTCCGGGGCCAGGTTCGATTCCCGCGACGGTATATCGGACTTGCCTCCATAATACGTCCGGTACCCGGCGGCCTTGAAAACGTTGGCAAGGCTTTTGGGAATTGCAGCATCTATAGTCTCCCAATCCAATTTTGCCCTGTCTTCGGCTGTCCGGGTATTGAAACGGAACCCCACGCATGATGGGTACAACCCCGTGAACATGGCAAAACGCTGGGGGGCCGATAGCGGATAGGTGCAACGGGCATTCTGGAAAACCACCCCTTCCCGGGCAATACGGTCCATCACCGGGGTATGTATACCCTCATCACCCAGGTATCCTATTTTTGAGGCCTGCTGCTGGTCCGTAATGATCAGCACCACATTAGGCCGCGAAATGTTCTGTGAAGCCAGTGGCAAGGCAGCCGCACCGGCGGGAACGCATGCCGCGAGAAACAGATTCCTATATGATTTCATTTCTGTAGGGTATGGAATCCTGGGCTCCTATCCGCTGAACCGTGATTGCCGCCGCCTTTGTGGCAAACCGGGCGGCGTCCACGAGAGACATCCCCTCCGACAATCCTACGCAGACTGCTGCGCAGAAAGTATCTCCTGCGGCAGTGGCGTCCACTGCCTCTACCTTAAGTGAAGGGACATGCACCGAATGTCCGTTTTCAAAAACCAGGGAGCCCTTGGAGCCAAGGGTCACCACAAAGTCGTTGACACCGTAACCGCGAAGTACCTTGACCGCTTCCGCAAGGGATTCCTGGTCAATGATTTCCAGTCGGCTCATGAATGCGGTTTCTGTACTGTTTGGCGTCATCAGGGATATGTATTTGAACAACTCCTCGGGCAGTTCGCAAGCCGGAGCAGGGTTAAGGACCACATACACTCCGGCCTCATGTGCAATCTTGGCAGCACGGAGCACAGACTCAACCGGGATTTCCAATTGAAGTATGAGGAACCCTGCAGAACGAATGACGTCGGCCACGCTGTCGATATCCTCCGGGGACAGGTCTCCATTGGCCCCCGACGCGACAGAAATACAGTTCTCTCCGGTATTGTCCACAAGGATCAGGGCGGTTCCGGAAGCCTTGTCGGAACGCATCACATGCGAGATGTCGATTCCTTCTTTGGCATAGCCGGCCAAGGCATTGTCGCCGAAAATATCGCGTCCTACCTTGCAGATAAAAGTAACGTCGCCGCCGAGCCGCCTGGCGGCAACGGCCTGGTTCGCCCCCTTGCCTCCGGGTCCCATGTAGAAGTTTCCGCCGGTCACTGTCTCTCCCGGTACTGGC
Organism: Bacteroidales bacterium; assembly: GCA_017437755.1. Classification (GTDB taxonomy): domain Bacteria; phylum Bacteroidota; class Bacteroidia; order Bacteroidales; family UBA932; genus Cryptobacteroides. The sequence continues at coordinate 80,546 of JAFRXI010000065.1, read as the reverse complement.
AGACGGTCTCCCTTAATGGTCATATCGGTGTTGCTGCTTCCGATAACCAGGATTTGTTTATTCATAATTCTGATTATTTATGCCTATAGCCCCCTATAATAGTAATTCTTGATTACAGTCTTGCCCATATCAAGGACAGAGCCGTCATCGGGATTGATGGCCGCATATTTGCCCTGATCCCAGGAATAAATGAATACCTGGGCCCAATGATACTTGTCATAAGTCCTGTCCATTGCATCCAGGAAGGCCTTGAACCTTGCCGACCTCTTCCAGTCCGAGGCAATCCCATCGTCAGTATACGGGAATCCGAATTCCGTCACATAGACCGGTTTATCGGTATATTCCACCATGCCGTCCATTATCCACTTCAAGTAATCGAGTGAGCCGTTGAGCATGTTTTCATAAGTGACACTGTAAGGGACATCAGGATAAAAGTGGATGGCTATTCCGTCTATTTCCTTTATATAGTCGATACTGCCGGCAGGCATGCCGGGATAATTAGCCGTGGCAATTTTGATGACCGTCTCCGGCCTGACTATGCAGCCTCCAGATGTGGCATAGTACTGGGTGCTGGCACTGATATTCAATGATCCGAATACCACTTTGGGAGGATATTCCCAATAAACCTTGCGGCAGGCCGTTTTGGCTATGATTGAAATCTCGCCAGCCCGTTTTATCCCCTCCCGGACACTCAAAGGGAAGTCCTGCCATTTGTATGACGAGTCATAGATAATCCCTCCGGTTATTGGGAGGTCGGCATTGAATGCCCCCCACATTATTTCATTGCCCATCTCCAGGGCGTCCAGTTTGCATCCTCCATCCTTATACATCAGCAGCAGGTCGGAAATCCAATTGTCGAACTTTTCGGGAACTATTTTGGAAATGGGATAAACCTGATAGAACAGCCATTGTTCATTACCCTTGCTTCTGGACGTTCCTTCCTCATAACAATTTGCTGGCAGTCCGGCGGCATTGATGCACAGGGTCACCTTGAGTCCGATCTTATTGCAGTACAGGATATGGTTCATCACCTCGGCTTCCTTCCCGCCGGTCACGGACAGTCTTACCACCCTTGCCCCCGAAGCCTTTATCCCGTCGAGAACGGGCTGATAAAGGTCAGGAGTGGCTTTGTCGTTGAACAGGACCGTCCGATGATATCCAAGGTCGAATGTGCATACATTTGAGGCTGGATCATTAGAACCGTCTTCTTTCCCGGACGTATTGTCATTCCTGGAGCAACTGCACAGAACAAGCCCAAGGAAAAACACATATAAGGAGATGCTTGTTTTCATACTATAAATATAAGGTGTTTTTATGTCAGGGGAAAAACGGATATTAAAAATAGGCGCATTCATGGGCCGCTGTTGCGCAAAAAGGCGCAATTATTTTCACTCAAAATGGCGTTATGTTGGCCGCTTTGCACGGTGTTAATGCAAATAATCTAATTTTTTGCGCTGCATGTGACCTAATGCTAAATAAATATTAATAATTGTTAATGACCACTGTTTGAATTTTTTTATAACCTTGCAATATGGCCAAGGCCAACAAAGATTACTTTAAATACCAAAAACTATGGGAAAATCCTTTTTTCTTTCACTGGTGTCTGGATTGGCGCTTCTGGGTTTGACGCTGTCTGGATCTATCCGGACGGCATACGCCCAACAGACGAATCCCACAGTGAGCGGTGTTGTTGTGGACAATAACAATTACCCTCTTCCCGGAGTGACAGTTTCCGTTGCCGGTACAACTGCCGGAACCGTCACGAATTCTCAAGGAGAATACTCGATTCGGATCAAAGACGCAAAAACGGCTACGCTTAAGTTTGATTGCCTTGGTTTTGAGTCGGTGGAAATCCCGGTTGCCGGTAACTCCCGGATTAACGTAACCATGGAAGAGTCGTCAGAAGTGCTTGACGAGTTGGTGGTGGTAGGTTACGGTACCATCCGGAAGTCCGATATGGTGGGTTCGTCGGCAACGATGAAAGCAGACCATATCGCTGAGATGAAAACTTATTCATTTGAGCAGGCGATGCAGGGACGGATGGCCGGAGTTGTGGTTTCCGGGACTTCGGGAGAGCCGGGGGCGGCAATAAACATAACAGTCCGAGGTGCTTCTTCCATCAACGGTTCCAACCGTCCTCTTTTCGTAATCGACGGCGTTCCGATGGACAACATCAATACCGCTGCCGAATATGAAGGAGCCAGCGGTTTCAATGTGATGAGCCTTGTAAATCCCAACGACATCCAGTCCATCGAGGTTCTCAAGGATGCATCGTCCACTGCCATTTATGGTTCCCGCGGAGCAAACGGCGTAGTCTTGGTGACCACAAAGCAGGGCCGTAAGGGGCGTGCACAGGTAAATGCCAACATCACCCATTCCATCAGCTGGTCCAACAGGTACTTCGACCTGGCCAACGGAGAGGAGTATGCTGCATTCCTGGACGAAGGCCGGAACAACACCTATTCCGGAAGCCCGCGCCGCTATCCCGAACTGGGTTTCTATTATGGAAACCTTTATGTCCCGGGTTCGGCCGAAGTGGGGGAAGGTACCGACTGGCAGAAAATGATTCGCAGGGTTGCCAATTCCGGGAATTACCAGGTGTCGGTCTCAGGAGGTTCCGGCAAGACCTCATACTATGTATCCGGCGGTGCAAGCATAGAGCAAGGAATTATCCTCAGGAACGATTACAATAAATATAACGTAAGGGCCAACTTCAAGACAGAGGCTACCAAATGGCTGGACATTGATTTCACGGCAAACGGCTTCTTTGTGGATGCGAACCGTGCCACCAATACCACCAACCAGACAGCCTACACCAATGTGGGCCGTAACGGTGCCGTATTCAAGAGTCTCTGGGCAAGTCCCCTTCTTCCTTATGACCACAAGGCATATATGGAGGAGGCCATGTTGAGCGCTGAAGAATTCGGCGTCACCGGTACCGTCAACCCGTATCTGGACCTCTTGAACGAGACTTACAAGAAAAAGACGTACAACGTCAACATGAATACGTCCTTGATTTTCAAGATCATTCCCGGGCTCACGTTCACCCTGAGGGGCAATACAGTCTATTACCGCGACTCCAACAAACGCTCCTGGAACGACCAGCACGTGAATTCCTGGAGGGACGGCGGTTATTTCACCGATGCATCGGCAGAGACTTTCAAGTATGGAACGGAAGCATTCTTCAACTTCAACAGGAAGTTCGGCGGACATTCCATCAACGCGGCAGCCGGTGTCTCCGCAGAAAGGGCAAAACTTGAATCCCTTTTCTATGACCTGAAGAGCTACAGCGTATCGTTCGACGAATACGAATACAAGAATTCCTATGCCGCCTCCGTCGGTTCTTATGCAACTCCGGTGGCCGGAGCTTCAGAAAGGGTCCTGCTCTCAGCTTATGCCCGTGTAAACTACTCATACAAAGACAGGTACCTGGTTAACTTCACAATCCGCGGCGATGGTGCAAGCGTTTTCGCCGCCAAGAAGAAATGGGCCATCTTCCCTTCATTCGGTGTTGGCTGGAACTTTGCCAACGAACCGTTCATGAAAGGTGCCTCAAATGTTATCTCTTCCGGAAAGCTGAGGTTCAGCTACGGTACTTCCGGAAACCAGGCCATCGGCCCTTACGGTTCGCTGGCCTCACTGAACTCCGTAAAGCGTCTCGATTCCGGCGGAAACGTATTCATGGGCTTCCGCGTAGGTTCGCATCCCGAGAATCCCTATCTGACCTGGGAAACGACCACCCAGGCTGACTTAGGCTTTGAAATCGGGCTTTGGAAAAGGGTAACCCTCGGGATCGACTACTACAACAAGCGCACGGACAACCTTCTTCAGACCATAACCATCCCCGCCCAGACGGGTTACAGCTCCTACGTGGGTAACATGGGGTCCATCCAGAACAGGGGGGTCGAAATTGAGCTGGGTATCAACGCATTCAATACCAAGGACTTCTTCTGGGACATCAATGCAACGTTCACACGGAACAAGGGTAAGATACTAGACCTTGGTTCGCAGGATATCATAGACTACAACGCCCCCACCTACGGAGGTACCTATACCGATCCTTCCCACCGCATCGTGGTCGGAGGAGCTATAGGCGACTTCTTCGGACTCCAGACCGACGGGCTCCTCACCCAGCAGGACATCGACAGCGGTTATCCTACCTACAGGGGTGGGAACACCCCGGGCCGCGTGAAGTATGTTGACCAGCCGGATCCCGAGACCGGAAAGGGCGACGGAATGATCAACCTCGACGGAGACGGTGTTGTCATAGGCAACGCAAATCCTGACTTCGTGATCGGTTTTGGCAGCAACATCGGATACAAGGGATTCACCCTCTCGTTCATGTTCAACGCAGCCGTTGGCCAGGAAATCCTGAACGTCAACAAGTTGTTCTCGGAATTCGGTAACTGGCAGGTGGGTGTCCCCACCAAGGCTTATATCAAGGACCACTATTCAGAGGATAACAAGGATGCCTACTATCCCATCCCCGGCAACAACGCCGGAATGGCCATCTGCGACAGGCTCATCGAGGACGGAAGTTTCCTGCGCCTGAGCAACCTGACCTTAAGATATGACATTCCGAGGTTCAAGAAATATCCCGCCTTCAGGGCATCTGTATTCGTCACCGGGACCAACCTCTTTGTGGTTACCAAGTACAGTGGATACGACCCGGAACTCTCGGCCTATGGAACTAACGTGTTGCGGGCCGGCGTAGACCAGGGTGTCTATCCCAGGCCTCGTTCCGTCACCTTCGGCGTTGACCTTAACTTTTAACTGAGCAGAGATTATGAAAAAGATATTGATAGTTTTTCTGGGCATCGCCCTTATAGGCATGACCTCCTGCAACAAGATGCTGTCGGAATCGCCCAAGACCTTCATCTCGCCCGATAACTATTTCCAGACTGAGGAACAGATGAACGGAGCCATGTGGGGTTGCTTTGAGTACCTCATGTCGTATGACGGATACGGGTGCAATTTTTCCTATTATACGGAGTTCCTTGCCTACACAAAGTGTGTCAACAGCGCACAGATCGCCCACTCATACAACCTCACTCCCGGCGACCAGGTATTCAATAAAATCTGGAAGACGTTTTACCAGTGCATAGGGTCTGCCAACTATATCATTTACCTACTGAATGAAGGGAAGGCATCTATGAGCGCCGAGGCCAAGAACTGCTTCATGGGTGAAGCCCTTTTCTACAGGGCGCTGTGCTACTTCAACCTGGTCCGGTGCTTCGGCGAGATTCCCATAGTCACAGCCCTGGCACAGAACATAGATGACCTGGTAACACCCCGCAGGCCTATAAAGGATGTATATGAAGAAGTGATCATTCCTGACCTTAAGAAAGCCATCGAACTCCTTCCCATAGTCAATCCTTACGACGTTGGCCGCGCCCACAGGATATCGGCTGCAGGTCTCCTTGCAAAAGTTTATTGCACCATGGCGGGATTCCCGCTCAACGATTCAAGCAAATGGCAGGATGCTAAGGATCTGCTGTTGACCATAGTGGATACCGCCGATCCCTCCAAGGCCAAGGCACCCTATACCAACGCCCTTCAGAAAGACATGGCGGACCTCTATTATGTTTGCTCCAAAATGGCGCTGAACGATCCTGCGGTAATCGAAAAGAGGGCCGTGGAGAATGGCGTGGAATCGGTCTTTGAAATCAATTACAACGAGAATTCCACATATAACCAGACTGGTTGGTGCAACTTCCCCAACACTAATGCCTGGCGCCAGTGGGCGAATTCTGCGGAGTGGGTCTACATGGATGCCCCCAACAAGGCGGGATTCCCGACCGACCAGCCCGACTACAAGTTCTTCCTTACAAGCAATGATCCTCGCCATTACATCACTTATACCACCTCGTATTTCACAGGAACCCTTTCCGGAAATACAATTCAGATGAAGTATCCCAGGGTGTACACGGGGGCAACGCAGTCATTTGAGACCAACTGGATTGTAATGCGTTACTCGGAACTCGTCCTGCTGCTTGCAGAAGCCGAGAATGAATTGAACGGTCCAACGGAACTGGCAAAGTCATGCGTAAACGCCATACGCCAAAGGGCCCGCAATTCAACTCCCACATCACTTGACCCTGACAGTGACCTTGTGGACGGCACCTATCCTGCCGACGTAACAGCTGCACAGGCAGCCGACAAGGACACATTCAGGCATTACATCAAGAAGGAAGTTGTCTGTGAGTTTGCCTGGGAAGGGGTGCTGTACTTCGATTTTGTCCGTTGGCATGAACTTGAGGAGAGGCTTATATGGAGCCGTGACGCGTACAACAGGGCAAACAGCAATGACCGCAAATGGCCCGGTGACCATGTATACTTCTGGCCAATCCCCACAGAGCAGATCAATGCTACCAACAATGTGCTTACGCAGAACAAGGGTTATTAATGGTTAAGACAATGAAAAGAATTATAAGCTACATATTTGCAGGAGCCGCTTTCCTTGCATTGTTTTCCTGCAACAAGGAGGTCCAGAGGGTGGAGGCCATAACCGTATCTCCCGACACGTACACCCTTACCGAGGGGGAGACGCTGCAGCTTTCCGCCACTGTTTCTCCTGCCAACGCGCCACTTGCCAAGCTTTTCTGGCATTCTCAGGATGATGCCGTGGCCACAGTCACGGCCGATGGCCTGGTTACCGCGGTGAAAGAAGGTGAAAATCCCATTAAGATAATCGCCTCAGGCGGAATGAGGGCCGGCTACTGCCTCCTTACGGTGAAGGCCCCAATCGTAGATGTTACCGGGGTATCTATCAATCCTAAGGAATACAGCATCTACGTAGGTGAAACACTTCAGCTGGAACCTACTGTGGAGCCTGCTGATGCCAGCAACAAGAAGGTGACCTACAAGAGTGACAACGAAGCGGTTGCCACCGTGGTTAAGACTTCCGGACTGGTAACCGGCGTGGCTCCTGGAACCGCCACTATCACAATCACCACGGATGACCAGAAAAAGACCACAACCGCTACCATAACCGTTGCAAAAGGTCCCGTGGGTCTGGATTCAAACGGGTCTGCCAACAGTTATATCGTCACCGAGGCCGGTGAATACTTCTTCACCCCCACCAAGGGTAACAGCTCAGATTCTCCCGGTGCTATCGCATCAGTCGAGGTGCTTTGGGAAACGGTGAATACCGACACCGCTCCTTCCGTGGGTGCCGTGGTGAGCGAAGTCAAATTCGATAAGGGCAAGATATGGTTCAGGTCAAATGCCAAGGGTAACGCCGTGATAGCTGCAAAGGATGCCTCAGGCACAATACTCTGGAGCTGGCATGTCTGGAATACTCTTGAGGCAGTGGGAACCGTGACCCTCTCCACTAACGCAGTCGTACTTGACCGCAATGTGGGAGCCCTCGCCACTACCGGTGACCTTTCAGCCGGCCTGATGTTCCAGTGGGGACGTAAGGATCCTTTCCTCGGTGCAATCAAACCGTCTTCAGGAGGGAACGTCCTGATGAAAGCCACCGCCGATGTGAACAACGGCACGCCTATAGCCTCAACCGCAGAAGTCGGAACTATGGAGTATTCAATACAGCATCCCACAGTGTATATCCAGTCGGTCGCGGCCTCGGCTTGGGACTGGTTCTACAAGAAACTAAATGATACTGCATGGGGCGGTGGAACCACAAAGACCATTTACGATCCATGCCCTGCAGGATACAGCGTTCCTCCGACTACCATATGGACAGGTCTCGCCAGTATTGACTGGCCACTCAGTGGACGTCTTGGAGGAAGCGGAAAGAGCTGGAATGCAGGACCCGGAGGCGGAACCTCCTATTGGGCCTCAAATTGTGCCGGAGGCGGAGCCGCCAATGGGCCTTGGCTCAACTGTACGCCTACTTCATGTAACATAGCTTCCGGATCCAGGGGCATCGGTTGTCCGATACGCTGTACAAAGGAACCCGCAAAGCCATAGGCTCCGATGAACAAAGCTTTTCATATCAGTGCAGTGCTCGCCATGATCTTCATGGCGGGCGCTTGCACGGATAAGGGACCCGAATCGGACAATCATGACAAGTCCCGCGACATCCAGCTGACCGTCAGCCTTACCCCGCTGACCAAGGCGATAATAGATGCCTCCGGGACACTTATGTGGAAAAGCGGAGACAGGATCGGGGTATGGGACGGAGTCGTCTTACGGGAAGTTGCCGTAAAGGCGGCCGACATAATAGGGAATTCCACAACCGCAGTTGTAAACGTAACAATATCAGCCACTTCCGACCAATTGACAGTAGTCTTCCCTTATGATGAAGGAGACCTGCTCGAGGGAGACAAGCTGATTACCAATTCTTCACGGGTACAGATAGGAAATGAGTTGAGGGAGCAGGTCAAGGCAATAGGGACCTGCCCCGTGGACAAGCCCGAAGTAACGTTGGAAAACTTCAACAGCATAATCAGGTTCAGCATAGAATCCGATGACGTCAAGGGTGTTTCCCTGTCCGGGAACCTGGATGAGACCCTCTATCGGCGTTCCGGGATAAGCATTTCCGGCAGCGGTTTCTCGGCAACGCCTGAATCGTCGGACTATAAAACGCTTTACCTTACAGATCTCAATGGTAAGGGGACATATTACATTGGTCTGCTTCCCGGTGTAAGGTTTAACAAAGGTTTTACCTTCAAGTTCTTCAGCAAGGTAAGCATGTCTTCCTCGACCCATATCGGAACGTTTACAAGCACATCGCCTGAAGAACTGAAGCCGGGAGGATTCCTGGATCTCGGAACCATCGAGTTCACGCCTCCGGAGAAGATACCTTATTCAAACTGTTATCTCATCCACACGCCGGGGACATACAAGATCGTACCAGTCAAGGGAAATTCGGAAAAGAGCATAGGAATGGTAAGTTCCGCCGAGGTTCTGTGGGAAACCGTAAATACGGCAACGGCGCCTCAGGTTGGAAGCGTGATAAGCTCAGTTTCCTATAATCCTGACCAGAATGTCATTGAGTATACGGCTACCGCTACTCCCGGCAATGCCTTGATAGCAGCCCGGGATTCCGACGGAAAGATACTGTGGAGCTGGCATATTTGGAATACGCAGCAGGAATTGCAAGATGTTACCCTGGGTAACGGGAAGGTGACCATGGACCGGAACCTGGGAGCCTTATCCAACGACGGGGCAGGGATGATGTACCAGTGGGGACGCAAGGATCCGTTTATGGGCGCAATAGCCCCGAATGCCGACGGCAAATCCCTGGTGCAGGCAACCGCCCCGGTCAATAACGGGACTCCGGTGCAGGCTTCCGAGACCATTGGGACCATGGAATACACTATTCTGAACCCCACACAATGGATTCAGAGCGTAGCGGCTTCGGCCTGGGACTGGTACTACCAAAAATTTGGTGATGGCTTTTGGGGAACTGAAAAGACCGTATATGATCCATGTCCCTTCGGTTACAGGGTTGCCGACACTTCAGTATTGACCGGTATCGACAAACTTGCGTGGCCGTTGTCGGGAAGGTTGAGCGGGACCGGCAAGGCGTGGAACATTACCCCCGGTTCTGAAACATACTACTGGGCCGCCAACGCCCCCGGTGGGGGCAACACAACCGCCAATTCGCTCTGCATAGGAACTTCCGGTGACTGCTCAGTCGTGAAAACGACCAGGGGGTTGGGGTGTCCCGTACGCTGCGAGGTTGACACATCATTATAGAGAATGAAGAAACTTATCATTTTGCTCTCACTTGTCATCTGTCTCTCCTCGCATGCGCGAGGGATAAAAGTCGACAACAGGCTTCCAGCCGGTAACATTGAGTTCGAGAGAGTCAGCAACGATACCGTTTTCGTCCATCAGGAATTGCGTGACACCCAAGGGGACTGGTTCTATTGGGCGTTCCGGATTCGTGGTGCGCAGGGAAGGACCCTCACATTTGTCTTTACACAAAGCCGCGCAGTAGGGGTCCGCGGACCGGTGGTGTCGCTGGACAGGGGAAAGACGTTTGAATACGGTCCAGTCACAAACCTGTCTCGACACACTTTCACCTATACCTTTCCAAAGAATGTCCGGCAGGTGTGGATGTGTGAATGCCACCCGTACGGACCGGAAAGATGGAAGGCTTTTGTGAAGAGGCTGGGCGGTGTGCCGTTTGAAGCCGGGACACTCTGCAAGAGCCGGAAAGGCCGGGACCTGCCCTGTTTCAGGATCGGTTCCGGCCCCGTGGGCATAGTGCTTTCTGCCAGGCATCATTGCTCGGAAGCCTCGGCAAGTTATGTCCTGGAAGGGATAGTGGCAGCCTTTGCAGAAAAAAGCGGATTAGGGGAGATGCTTCGCGTAAGGTTCACCCTTTGGGCCGTCCCCTTCATCGACCTGGATGGCGCCGTTGAAGGTGACCAGGGCAAGAACAGGCAGCCGCATGATCACAATCGGGACTATACGGAATTCCTGTATCCCGAGACAAGGGCGCTTGCCAATCTCCTGAAGCAGGTCGATCCAAAAGTATTTCTTGACCTTCACGCTCCAGGACTTGTGGGTTACACCCATGAATTCATCTACTGTCCTTTGTCCGATCCGGCCATAGGGGTCCACGAAGATAAGGAGACTCAATTCTCCGCCCTGGTGGAGAAAAACCAGGAAGGCAACCTCCGGTACAAAGTTTCGGACGACTTGCCTTTTGGAAAGGCATGGAACACCTCGGCAAATTATTCCGTGGGTTCCAGTGCCAAGAAATGGGCACTCCAGAACATCCGGGGTATAGACATTTCGCGCACCATGGAATTCCCGTTTGCAAACGCCAATGGTGCCGTAGTGACCCCGGAGGCTCTCCGGAAGTTCGGCCACGGCATGGCCCGCGCATTGTTGGAGATGTATGAGTAAGTATTTTGGGGGCTATTTCAGATAATATACTGATTTCCCTTCCTTTAGAGTGGGCGAGAACCGGATCTGGGTTACGCCGTCCCTTTTCTTTTCAATCTTCTCGAACAGGACGCGGACGGCCATGTTGCACATCTCGTCGGTTGGCTGGCATATCCGGGTGATAGGAGGTTCCATGAAATCCATATAATAGTAGTCGTCAAAAGAGATGATGGAAATATCCTCCGGCACCCTCAGTCCGGCTTCGCGGACAGCCTTGAGAGCCCCGAGCATGATTGTATTGGAAAGCGCAAAAATCGCAGAAAACTGATCCTTGTCCCGGAGCAGCAGTTTTGTGCTCAGGTATCCGTTACGGATAGTGAACTCATTGCCGGTAACCACGATGTAATCATTATACCCAGCTTCAGTCATTGCCTTCTTGTATCCGGATACCCTCTCGATATTAGGCATGGATTCCGGGACTCCCTGGATGCAGGCTATCTTCTTGTGCCCATGCAGCAGAAGATGGTTGACAGCATTGATCCCACCCTGGAAATTGTTGGTGGTCATGAAGCAAAGGTCGCAGTTCTCGTAATACCGGTCCACGAGGACGACGGGGAAAATGTTCCGGTTTACCTGTTCCAGTAAGGTGGAGTCCTCCCCGCACGGTACCACGATGATCCCGTCGACTTTCTTGTCCACAAGCGTGGAAATCTCCTTCTTTAGGACATTCACGTCTTCCATAGTATCAAGGACGATGGTGGTATAGTTCTTCTTACCGGCCTCGGAAATCACGATGGAGGCTATTTCGGCGAAAAAGGGATTCCTCAGAGACGGTACCAGAAGTCCTATGGTCTTTATCCTGCCGGAACGCAGGTTCTTCTCTACATGCAGCGGCTGGTATCCGCAGCGCTTTGCCTCGGCTTTTATAAGCGATACGGTTGAGGAACTTATCCTGTACTTTTCCGCTTTCCCGCTGAGAATGCGGGATATAGTGGAAATGGATACCCCGGTCCGTTTGGATATGGTGCTAAGTGTCTCCTTCATAAGGGTAGTTTTATGCGCAAAAATATATATATTTGTGCATAAAACCAACAAGATTCAGACAAATCCTATGTGATTCATTTACAGTATTTGATATTATTATTATTTTTGATCAGATATTCGTGGAATTTGAACTATGCACAAAAAATTAATGCGGATTCTTGCGCTGATCCTGTCCTGCGCCTCAGTCTGGGCATCTCCCAGGAAAGTGATTTTCGACACCGACATGGGGAACGATGTGGATGACTGCATCGCCCTTGAAATGCTTTACCGGTATGTGGATCAGGGAGATATCATGCTCCTTGGAGTCGTTTCAAGCAAAAGGGAACCGCAAAGCGTCCAGTTCATAGACCTTCTCGGGACCTATTCCTGCCATCCGGAAATTCCCGTGGGCATAGTCCGGACCTATCCTGAAGAGAATCGCCGCTCCTGGAACGGGGATTTCGCTTACAAGATCCTTTCCGGAGGCAATTACGCTGGCATGTACCGCAATGCGTCGGAAGTCCCGGACGGATTCCGGCTCATGAGGCGGCTTCTTTCAGAAAACGGCGGAGTTAAGGACATTACCATGATCGCAGTGGGTTTCTCTACAAACCTGTTCAGGCTGATGCAGTCAGGGCCAGATGAGATTTCTCCGCTGTCAGGGATGGACCTTATCCGTGCCAATGTGGAGAAACTGGTCATGATGGCCGGGAATTTCCACAAGGAAAAGCCGGAGTATAACGTCAAATCAGATGTCCCAGCAGCACGCGCCATATTTTCCAGATGGCCCACACCCATTCTGCTGAGTGACTACGAGGTGGGATGGAAGATGAGGATGCCACTGCGGCTGGTACATGATTATTTTGGTGAGAATCATCCGGTTACCGTGGCGTTTGACATGTATCTTCCAACTACCTCCATGCCAACGGAACGCTGCCTGTACGATCCTTCGGCCGTCCTTTTTGCCATTGAACCCTCCGACAGGTATCTGTCGACATCCCTTCCCGGAAGGATAGAGGTCAGGGACGATGCCGTCACGGTGTTTACTCCCGATCCAACCGGCAACAGGTACTATGCGGAGCAGGACGAGTCCCAGAAAACCGTCTCGGAGCAGCGGATCTTTGAACTCTGCCGGCAGCCGGAACGGATTCTTGTGGAAGCGGAGAGTTTCTCCGACAAGGGCGGATGGTCCGTGGACCAGCAGTTCATGGACCTGATGGGTTCGCCTTATCTGATCGCCCATGGAATGGGACAGCCTGTCGCCGATGCTTCAACTACAGTTGACATTCCTTCCGACGGACTGTATCACATATATGTGAGGACGTTCAACTGGGTTTCTCCATGGACTTCGGGGCTCGGGCCAGGCCGGTTCAGGATTTCTGTGGGCAATAAGGTCCTAAAACCGGTCCTTGGTTCAACGGGGGATGGATGGATGTGGCAGAGTGCCGGCAGTATCAAACTCAAAAAGGGACCCACCCTACTGTCTCTCAAGGATTTGACTGGTTTTGACGGCAGGTGCGATGCCGTGTTTCTCACGACTGCGGAAGGGTCCGTTCCGCCCTCAGGGATAAAGGATCTTGATGCCTTCAGACGAGTTGTCGGGGCCATCACCATTGGGGAGGAGAGCTCGTTTGATTTTGTGGTTGCGGGAGGAGGCGTCGCAGGCATGTGTGCTGCTGTCTCAGCCGCGCGAGAGGGCCTTAAGGTGGCCCTGATCAATGATCGGCCGGTCCTCGGCGGCAACAACAGTTCCGAAATCAGAGTACATCTTGGAGGCAGGATAGAGATGGGACCCTATCCCGCCCTCGGCCGTATGCTTCGTGAATTCGGGCATAGTAAAATGGGCAACGCACAGCCGGCAGAAAACTACGAGGATGAAAAAAAGACAGCTTTCATTGCAGGTGAAAAAAATGTAACCCTGTTCTCTTCCACCCGTGTCACGGACGTTGTCATGGCTGAGCCGGGGTTAATCAAAGGACTCATTGTCCGCAATATAGAAACCGGAGAGGAACACCTGATCAAAGCGCCCGTTTTCTGTGACTGCACCGGTGACGGTACCGTTGGCTTCCTTTCCGGAGCCGACTGGAGGATGGGCCGTGAGGGCCGGGACGAATTCGGAGAGTCGCTTGCGCCTGAAAAGGCCGATGCCCTGACCATGGGCAGTTCCGTCCAGTGGTATTCAAAGGATACCGGCCGGAAATCCCGGTTCCCGGAATTCAATTACGGAGTGACCTTCACGGAGGAAAACTGCGAAAAGGTAAAAATGGGCGAGTGGACTTGGGAAACCGGAATGAACAGGAACCAGATAACTGATTTTGAAAGGATCAGGGACTATGGCCTGCTGGTAATATATTCCAACTGGTCGTTCCTCAAGAACCATAGTTCCGACAAGAGGGATTATGAAAACCTGTGCCTCGACTGGGTGGCCTACATCGCCGGGAAGAGAGAGTCACGACGGCTTTTGGGCGATTATATATTATCCCAGGAAGATGTTGACAAGAATGTTTTCCATGAGGACCGGACCTTTACCACCACCTGGCATTTCGACCTGCATTTCCCTGATCCCAGGAATTCGTCATACTTCCCGGGAGAAGAATTCAAGGCCGAGACAAAAAGCAACCTGATTTATCCCTATGCGGTTCCATATAGATGCCTCTACAGCCGTAATGTGAACAACCTGTTCATGGCAGGACGCGACATAAGCGTCACCCACGTGGCTCTTGGATCCACCCGCCTGATGAGGACGGGCGCAATGATGGGCGAGGTGGTCGGAATGGCAGCCGGGATATGCAAAAGGCATAACGCCCTGCCGAGGGACGTTTATCGCCTTTATCTGCCAGAGCTTCGTTCCCTCCTGGAAAAAGGTTCGGCCAGGACCGACATTGCCCTTCCCGACAACCAGAACTTCAATCAGGGAGGCTACCTCAAGGAACCTCTTGTAAACGGGAAACGGTAGTATGAGAAATGCCTTTTTGACACTGATGCTCTCCGTGGCGGCAATCTCATGTGGCAGCAGGACCAACAGTATAGAGATTGGAGTCAACCGCCCCAATCTGTTCAAATACAATGTGGTTGAAGGAGATGAAGAGCAGACCCTGAGGAACCAATGTGACAAGATTGACCAGATATATTCTTCCGGCTGCCGCGAGATGCGCCTCACAATCACCGACTTCAAGTATGTAGACAGGCTTACCCGCCATATCAGGTATGCCAATTCAAAAGGCATGAGGGTTACGGTCAACTTCCTTGGTGTCAACGTGTATCCGGACAGCGTCAAGCGCATACCGCCCATGGGGCCGCCCCGGCGGTGGGGAGGATGGCCTGCTCATCAGATGGACCTTGACAAGGCCAGGAGAGAGTTCGGCCATGCCATTTCAACATGGCACGACGCGGGATGCAGGATTCAGGCCATTGAGGTGGGAAACGAGCAGGGATGGTGCGAATTCAACGGCGATTTCCCTGTCCTTCCCAAGGGAGAGGGGATGTGTTACGACAGTACATATACATGGGATACCCTTCCTGAAGGGGTGCCGGAAGGAATAAGGAAGCTGGCGGAGGTTACCAAAATCGTCCGGATGCAGGTGGACAGTCTCTGGAACGGCAGCCGGGATAGGCCACAGGTATTGGTAGGGGGCCTGAACAGGCATGTTGAGATGGACTGGTGCAGGTCTGTTGGCGGAACATTCCTGCTTCCGGAACTTGTCCTGATGATTTACAAAGGGACCTTCCCGGGCCAGAAGGAACGGGAAGACCTGCTTGAGTACGCCGACGGGGTCGGTATCCACATGTACCCTCATCCGGCCTATGATGCATCGTATGATAATAAAGTTGCTTACATAAAGGATTACATCCATACAATGATGGATCCGATAATGAAGGTCACCCGCCTTCCGATGTATGTGACCGAGGTGGGCTTCAGGTCAAAAGGTCCGGAGCACGAAAAAGAACGCCTTGAACTGTTTAAGGCTATGATGCAGGCCTTTGAAGAGACCTGCTCCCTCTATGACTGGCGGCTCGTGCAGATTTATTCCTGGGACGCCTCGGAAAACCACACATTCATAGATGAGGAAGGCAATCAGTTGGAGTCGGCAGCCATATTCGCCCGGTAAGCGGTCGCTGAATACAGTGTTTTGCTACCGAGCCGTGCATCAACTGTTTTTTGCATCAGGGGTTTGGTTATTTTATAGAGAACCCTTATATTTGCAGTCCGATTCCGGAGGAATGGCCGAGTGGTCGATGGCGGCAGTCTTGAAAACTGTTGTACGGCAACGTACCGGGGGTTCGAATCCCTCTTCCTCCGCAAAGCGGTAGTAAAAAGCGCAACGAGCTTGCTCGATTGCGCTTTTTTGATGCCGCTTTGCAAAGCCCCGCGCAGCGGGGAGGGATGTGGCAAGCGGAGCGCAGCCAAATCCCTGAGGAAGAGGGATTGTTCTAAGGCCTTTTCTATTCGGCCGATAATTTCCCCTCCTTTAATTCCCGCATGAGAATAGAAAAGACATACGCCGTGCTTTGGGAGAAAAGCCCCGTCTCCAAATCCAGCAATTTACCATAAGTGTCGGAATTGTATACAGCGTCCAGGGCGTCACTCATGGACATCTTGTAATCTTCCATCAACTTGAGAACCAAACCCTTGACCAGTTCCCTGGCTCATAACTTCTCAAGATATTTGATGGAACGCTCTGTCCCAAAGAAAAACTGATACGTGATACCCTGCTTATACTTCAGCTCTTCCAAGAAAGTGTCAATGGTAATAATCCCTGCAGGAAGTCTATGCCTCTGTAGCGTGCAAGATACCGGTAGGTCTGGGGATTGGACAGGCCGAAATGCTCGGCGAAATCGTTGCCGAATCCCTGTCATTCCCGGCTTAACCGGGAATCTCCTTCCAAAGAGATGCCCGATCAGGTCGGGCATGACGTGTTGAGGAGGCCGGGCATGACTCGACTCCACTCGGCACCGTGGCACGTATGTGCTTGCTGCTCCGGGGGCATTCGCGCCAGAAGAGGGGGAGTTGCTGTACGTATTGCTGAAAAATCACTATCTTGCAACGTTATGACAGGGAATCGTTATGAATAAGGAATACTTCCGGAGGACCGAGCTGCTGCTGGGCGGGGAGGCCGTTGAAAGGCTGTGGAACGCCAGGGTCAAAGTGGCCGAGTTCTGGGATGTCCAGGGCGACCCGCTCGCACGCTCGCTCCGCAAGCGTTTCCACAAGGAGGGGCGCTGCCCGTCGAGGCCGTTCCAGTGCGTCTATTCAGAGGAGATCCTGCCCATGAGGGGCATCCCCGGCGAGGACGAAGCCCGGGTGAACGGCACCATGGTCCATGTTACCGCCATATTCGGCCATACCCTTGCCGGATTGGCCCTGAAAGAATTGTCAGGGCTGGAAACTCCTTGAAGCAAAGGGAAGCGCGAGCAGAATAAACCACGAATAACACTTTGAATCGTGAGATTTTGTTTATAGGAATAAAGCAGTATCTTTGCAGCTTGGCGATGCAGGGAGAATACTTTCTGACAGGTATCTTGTGGTTTTTCTCAGTTTTGAGGGTTTGGGCGATACCGTGTTTGAGACAGAAGTATCACTTAAGCTGCTATTAGGATATGACAAGACGTAAACCTGTAATCCTTGGAATAGGAGAAATCGTGTGGGACTGCCTGCCCGGCGGAATGAAACTGGGAGGCGCACCGGTCAACTTCGCATATCATGTCATGCAGTTGGGCGCGGATAGTTATCCGGTGAGCGCCGTTGGAACGGATGAACTGGGCAATGAAACTTTGGAATCGTGCCGAAGATACGGACTGGAGACTCGCTTCATCCAGCGCAATTCTCTTCCTACCAGCAGGGTGCTGGTCAACCTGGACGGCAACGGTGTCCCTCAGTACAATATAGTGGAGAACGTTGCATGGGATGCGCTGGAAGCTACTCCGGAAGCGCTTTCGTTTGCCTCGAGAGCAGATGCCGTGTGCTGGGGCAGCCTTTCACAGCGTTGTGCAACTTCCCGGAAAGCAATATGGCGTATCCTTTGCGCTGTTCCGGAAACCGCCATGAAAATCTTCGACATCAACCTCCGTCAGCACTATTTCTCGAAGGAGATAATAGAAGATTCCCTGCGACAGGCCACCGTTCTCAAACTCAATGAAGACGAGCTTCCGCTGGTCCTTTCACTATTGGGAATAAGTGATATAGGAAAACTTGTCACCGAATTCGAACTTGACAACATTGTATTCACGCATGGCGCCGACTATAGTGAAGTGTATGGGCCTGAGGGTTTGCTGTCCCATATCGAAACTCCGAAAGTAAAGGTCTCCGACACCGTGGGCGCCGGCGACTGCTTTACCGCTGCCTTTGCAACCTCCCTACTGAATGGCGAGCCGATTGTGACCGCTCACGAGAAAGCTGTACGTCTTTCCGCTTGGTTATGTACCTTGCCCGGTGCCATTAATCCCCATCAGTTATGAAAAGAATCCTTATGTTGCTTCTGCTCGTGTTGCCGTTCTCATTTTGCGGACAGAAGACATGGCGCGTATCCCCGGTTGAGGGTGATGCCACGGAAAACATCCAGCGGGCGCTTGACGCTTGCTTTCTCGCCGGTGGCGGCAAGGTGATAATCAAACGAGGCATATACCATATAGGCGGACTGAGGCTCAGGAGCAATACCTGTCTTTATCTTAAGAAGGGCGCGGAACTTTACGGAAGCCGGGACTGTGACGCTTATTGCATTCTTGACAGGGAGCAGTTGGAGATGCCGGATTCATGCGACCTTGCTGGTGACGGGGCCCCGTGGATTCCGCCGCGTGCCCGTCTGGACGGAAAAGCCGTCCATTTCAGCAAGGCCTGGTCGAGGTGGAACAATGCCGTAATAAGGATATATAAGGCTGACAACGTTTCAATAATAGGGGAGGAAGGCTCTGTGATTGATGGTTGCAACAGTTATGACCCTAGCGGCGAGGAGTACTTCCGGGGCGTACACGGCATATCGGCAATCAAATGCAGGAACCTTGTATTCAAGGGTTATACGATACGACACACGGGGAACTGGGCGCACATCATCAGGAATTGCGAAGACGTGGTCATTTCCGGCCTGGAGATACTGGGCGGCCATGACGGAATACACATGAACACCTGCGACAGGGTCAGCATTTCGGAATGCGTCATCAAAAGCGGCGACGACTGCATCGCCGGATTTGACAACAGGGACATGACTGTCCGAGGCTGCCGCCTGAGTTCCGCCTGCTCTGCTTTCCGTTGGGGTGGGACGCGCCTTCTGGCGCAGGACTGCATCTGCGAAGGGCCTTGCGAGTATGTTGCCAGGGGGACCTTGACAAAGGAAGAGAGGGCTGAAGGCGCCATGACCGGCACCAAGGCCCGCACCACCATGCTCGGACTTTTCACCTACTATGCCGACAAGACGGTGCCAATACGCGAAACACCGGACGAAATAAGATTTGTGAACATCATCTGCCGTAATGCGGAAAGATTCATGCACTACAACATGTCCGGAAGTGAAACGTGGCAGCTGGAACGGCCACTCGCTTCCGTATCCTTCGAGAACGTGGAAGCCTCCGGCTTGAAGTTTCCGGTATGCGCGTATGGCACTGTGGAACAGCCATTGAGCCTCTCGTTCAGGAATTGTTCACTTTCCTTCCAGATGGACCAGCAGGAATTTCTCCGGGGCGCATATATAGGCCGCATCTCAATTGACGGACTTCATGTGGAAGGAGTTTCCGGCCCGTTCTATCTTCAGTGGCAGGACATGGCTCCGGAAACGGAAATAAGCGGCCTGTCCGGAATCCAGGCCGGAATCAAGGCTGCCGACGAGCCTTTCAAGGTCAGACGGATTTGAAAACTATGTCGGAACTCTCGCGGATGTACATCTGGGATGGAATTACCACGTCTTCCACAGGTGCATCCGGATTCTCTATACGGCTTACAATAATCCTGGCTGCTTCTTTCGCCATCTTCTCGACCGGCTTTTCCACGGAAGTAATCGCAGGCTTCACCAAAGTGGACACCGTGGTACCGTACATGCTGGCCACCGAAACGTCTTCCGGGATGCGGAAGCCGCGCTTCTGCAAGGCGTCAGCAGCGCCGATAGCCTGCATCTCATTGAAACAGAAAACGGCATCCACGGTTATTCCCTGATCCAGCAGGAAATTGATCTCTTCCGCCCCGTCGGACGGATTCAGTCCGTGCTGCACGATAAGGGCCGGGTCGTACGGTATCCCGTGTTTGGAAAGGGTGTTCACGTATGCATGGAGGCGGTCTTCGCTGTTGCGTATGTGACCGGGGCCTGCGAAATGGGCGATATGCCTTCGGCCTGAATAAATCAGGTGCTCCATCAGGAAGAAAGCCGCCTTGTAGTCATCACTCCGGACGCAGCTGCATCCGAGCCCTTTTATGGTGCGGTCGAAGCATACCAGGGGGAATTTTTTCCGGATCAGGTCGGAAAGGATGTCGGTATTGGCCGTGTTGGAACAGCAGCTTAACAGGATGCCGTCCACCCTGAAATCGGAAAGCAGGCCGATGTTGGAGCGTTCCCTGCGCTCATCTTCGTTCGACAGGGCCACTATTATACGATACCCGAGATTCTGTAGTTCGGGCTGTATCTGGGCGATGAAATTATTGTAGAAGTCGGTTGACAGTTCGGGGACAAGTACTCCGACTGTCATCGTGCGGCTCTTGCGGAGGTTTACGGCAAGTTCGTTCCTCACATACCCCATACGCTCGGCGGCTTCCAGCACCATCTTCTCCGTCTCCCTGCTAACATTCTTGCTGTCTCCGGAGAGGGCCCTGGACACTGTGGACGTGGACAGTCCCAGAGCATTGGCTATATCTACGATGGTGACGTACATGGCAATCAAATTATGATGTGATGCAAAGATAAATAAAATAGTTAAATGGCGGAACAATAATACTTTCGGGAACGTTTGCGGGAATTGGGAACGTTTGCGGGAACGATTCCAATAATAAAATATTTTCATAAGCGAACTTGTCTTTCCTTTTCGGGTTAAGTTCGCATAAACACTTAAACCAAATGCCCGACGATTCTTCAATATTCCTTGCTGGGACACTCTTCGATGACAAAGGAGGCTGGACGGCCGACTCGCAGTTCATCGAACAGACCGGTTCAAGTTATCTGCTTGCCCACGGCCTCGGCAATCCGGTGGCTGATGCCGTTACGGAATTCAAGGTGGAAAGACACGGAGAATATCATATTTATATCCGTACCCGCAACTGGATTGCCGGGTGGTCCGATGCCAATTCGCCCGGAGTCTTCAGTGCAAACATAGACGGAAAGGCTCTTCCGCATCTTTTCGGTAACGCATCCCCTGACTGGGATTGGGAGTACGGAGGTTCGCTCATGCTTGAACATGGCAGACATTTGATTAAAATTCACGACCTTTACGGATTCGATGCACGGTTCGATTCAGTTCTGCTCACCACATCCGATAAAAAACCGGATGGCTCGACCGAGGGAATCCGCGCTTTGAGGAAGAAGTATCTCTCATCGGCTAACGAGGAGAAGGACGCCGGCCACTTCGGCCTGGTGGTGGCGGGTGCCGGATGCGCAGGTATGTGTGCGGCGCTCTCTGCTGCGAGAGACGGCGTAAAGGTGGCTCTTATCCAGGACCGGGACGTGCTGGGCGGGAACAACTCCTCCGAAGTCCGGGTAGGGCTCGGCGGCCGGCTGAACATAGGGAAATATCCTTCGCTCGGTTATCTGTTGAACGAATTCGGTCCGTCCGCCAAAGGGAACGCCCGTCCGCAGGAGATATATGAAGACGACAAGAAGATGGATATCATCCTCAAGGAGAAGAACATAACACTGTTCCTCGGATACAAGGTGTCCGGAGCCGAAGTGATAAACGGCAGGATAGTTTCGGTGAGTGCGGAACGCGTAGATGACTACTCCAGAATCCGTATCGGTGGCGATTTGTTCGCCGACTGCACAGGAGACGGAACCCTGGGCGTCCTTGCCGGGGCCGACTGGGCGATGGGCAGGGAGGCGGCATCCGTGTACGGAGAACCGTCTGCACCCGAAAAGTCGGACGGACAGACCCTCGGAGCATCGCTGCAATGGTATTGTGTGGAAGAAGACGGGCCGCAGGAATTTCCGGATATCGACTGGGGGCTCAGGATCAGCGAAGGTACGGCGCAGAAAGTCCGCCGGGGGCAATGGTACTGGGAGGTCGGAATGCTTGACGACCAGATAGCCGAGGCGGAAATGATACGCGATTACGGAATGTACGTCGCCTATTCCAACTGGTCTTTTGTCAAGAACCACGCCTCATACAGGGAGGAGTATTCAAAATCCCGCCTTGCGTGGGTGTGCCATGTACTCGGCAAGCGGGAAAGCCGCCGCCTCCTCGGGCCGGTGGTCCTGACCGAACGGGACCTGAGGGAATTCCGCACGTATCCCGACGGGTGTGTATCCACATCCTGGTATATAGACGACCATAAACCTGATCCGTACAATGCCGCACATTTCAAGGACCCGTGGCTCAGTATCGGCTGCCTGACTCCCCTTGATTATTACCCGATACCATTCAGGTGTTTCTTTTCAAGGTCTGTTTGCAATCTGTTCATGGCGGGCAGGGACATATCCGTATCGCATCTGGCCCTTGGCACCACCCGTGTCATGCGCACCTGCGCAATGGTGGGAGAAGTGGTCGGGATGGCAGCCGGAATCTGTTTCAGGCACGGCATCCTGCCCGGAGACGTTTACCCGGGGCACTGGGAGGAACTGGACCGGATGATGAGCAAAGGCGCCGGAGACCCGACCCTTCCCTATGTGCAAACCTACACCCTGGTGGACACCACGGCTGAACGAAGTGAAAACTGTTAAATGTATAACACTATATAATGCCATGTATATGAACTGTAAAACAATCCTGCTTGGCGCCCTGCTGATTGCTGCCGGGTGCCGGTCCACGGAGGACATCGAAGCCCCGGCCGTGAAAGCCGCCATCCGGCTGTCCGTGGAAGACGTCAGGACATCATCAGTGTCCGTGACGGCAGAATCAAAACAAGCCGAGGTCGTTTCATGCATCATGACGCCTCCGGTACCTTCCGACCAGCTCAACCTGCTTTCCATGGACGCCATCGGGAAAGTGGAGCTGCTGAAAGAAAAAGGGAGTAACTCGGAAGATTTCACCCGGTCCTTCACCGGGCTCAGGAAACTCACCTCCTATAAAGTGGTTGCGGCAGGCTGCGATGCTTCCGGGAATATCATAACCGCTCCCACTGACATAGAATTCAAGACGGAAGACATCGTCATTACCGTAACGACCGGCTATGAGCGGCTTTCTGACGGCAGTTACCGTTACGACGCTTCAGTGAAACCGGACGATTCGGTTGTGGGTTACAGGTATATCTTTGATTTCGAGCATGCTGCGGCGACCCCTGAAGAACTGCTCGCGATTCTGAAATCAGATGGCGGGAATGTGAAAACCGCTTCCGGCGAGCAGACATTCTCCATAAACAAGGAAAACAAGGCGACAGCAATCATCGCAATCATAGGCCAGGACATATCCGGCCAGGACGGAGACCTTGTGGCGGGATTCGCATCCGCAGTGAGCGTGGTAACGATAGATTTCGGATCTTCGGTCCTCCTTACGCAGGAAGATCCTGAAATAGACCATTTTACGGGGACGGTGAATGTCCCTGCGGAAACTAACTTCACCCTGAACTTCGACGGCGTACAATGGGGATTCCTCCCGTACTCCGGCAACGGCGGGCTGGGGGTCGTCAACAACCAGTATGCCGCCGTACCCTATTACAACGTTGTCCAGACAGAGGGTGTCACGGTCAAGTTTGAAGCCTCCAAGGCAGTGGGGCGCATGGCGAAAATCAGTGAGGGAGGAGTTCCTTTCTGGCTCAATATGCCTGCGGCGGCGACCGTTTCCGTTGATTTCAATTTCGATCAGGCCGACGGGATACCCAGATACTACCTTGAGATCGTAAAGGACGATCCTTCCGTTGTGCTTGATGAACAGTTTGACCTGTTCTGCATAAGCGGAGACTACATGTCACCGGCCAACGGCTGCTACGTGGACCTGGATCCTTCCATGGTTGACGGTACGGAGGCGGGCACGCCGGTGGGCCTTAAAACCGCCCAGAGCGGTACCACCGGCGGCAACAAGAACCTGACCGCATTCAAATCATCGGTGTTTTCCTGGCCTGATGCGGAAGTGACTACCGTTAACAAACTGGCAACTGAAGCCTACATCCGCAACAGGGGCATGGAAGGCTGGACCCTCGTCAATGTCGGTGAAAAACCGGGCGCTGTCCAGCTTTGCGTGAGCAAGGGATATCTCGGCACAATAACCACTCCGGCCCTTGACAGGCTGACAGGGGCCACGGACATTACGGTTGAGCTGGACATGGCCCGGTTTTCAACCGCATCGAAGAACGACATCGGTTTCAACGTCATCGGAGACGGTACCCTCACCTCCGGAGAGGTGACCGTTGACGGGAAGGACAGGAAAACGCTGGAAGTGTCAGGAAAGCAATACCGTATCGGTTTTGCCGATGACATCTGCCCTCCATCCGTCAACAATGATGTGAAGAACAAGCCTGTGTCCCACTTTAAATTCAAAGTGGCAGGAGCCACTTCATCCACAAAAATCAGCATCGACACCAATGGCCTGGGATATGACTCCAGCGTATCCAGCGCTTCCCGCTGCTTCATCTTCGGAATCAAAATCACGAAATGACCATGAAAGCAAATAAGATAATCGCCCTTTGCGCAGCGTCGCTTCTTGCATGTGTGACTGCATTCGCGCAGCCTTTGATAAAGGGATATGTCCGCGACTCGGCGGGGCGGCCTGTGGTGGGCGCTGTCGTAGTCGTCTCCGGAACCAATATCGGCACATCGGTTGGCGCCGACGGCTCGTTTGAGCTGAAAGCAACTGAAGGCCAGACCCTTGAGATATCCTGCATGGGATACGAAACTAATAAGGTGAAGGTAGGGAAAAGCTCCGGCCTGAACATCACCCTGTCAGAAGACACCATCTATCTCGATGACCTTGTGGTGGTGGGTTACGACGTACGGAAAAAAGTCAACCTCACCGGCGCGGTTGCATCAATGTCCATGGATAAAATGGAAAAACGGCCCATAACTTCAGCGTCCACCGCACTCCAGGGCATGATGCCTGGCGTTACGGTAACTACACGAAGCGGCAATCCCGGCGATTCGGGAGGCACCATTCGGATCCGTGGCATCGGAACCTTCGGAGGATCGAATGCCAGCCCGTTAATCCTCATCGACGGCGTTCAGGGCTCGCTTGATGACCTTGATCCGTCCACAATAGACCAGGTTTCTGTCCTCAAGGACGCTGCCTCCGCTTCCATCTACGGGTCCAGGGCTGCGAACGGAGTCGTCCTGGTGACAACCAACAGGGCCCAAAAAGATGACTTTTCAGTTACTTACAAGGGCTATGCAGGCATCGCCCGCCCCACCGATATCCCTGAACTTGTGGATGCCGTAGAGTATATGACGCTCAGCAGGGAGGCTTCACTCAATGACGGCAGCACACCCGTCTATACCGAGGAATATATAGCCAGGTATATGGAAAACCACAGGCTGGATCCGGACAACTACCCCATTACCGACTGGCAGAAGGAAATCCTGAACGGCTCCGGCTTCCTTCACCAGCATAACGTTACCATAACTGCAGGCAGCAACCGCGTCAGTTCCGTCACGTCTTTGGGATACCTTGAACAGAACGGTATTATAAAAAGGCAGAATTACCACAGGTACAATGTCCGCAACAACATGAACGTGACGATAAGCCCCAAGGTTGATTTCAAGTTTGATGCGGCGCTCAGCTATGGTCACAGGGATGCCGTTCCCCTGGCAGCCAGTCTGTTCAACATGATGAACACCCGCGACCCTCTCATCCTCACCCGTTATTCCACAGGTTATTATGCCCCCATGACGGGAGGAACCACCAACATCCTGCCTGTGACCCAGGGCGAGGGAGGCAATAAACAGGTGGATGTGATAAACCTCACCGGGGCCATCTCCCTGAACGTGCGGCCGTTCAGTTGGCTCACAGTCGAAGGCAAGTTCGCTCCCAGGTTCTACATTTCGCACACTCATCAGTTCGACGACCAGATCCACTATGCCGCCGACGCGTTCGGGACCCCGTCACCGGTGGTCAGCCGTCTTTACAACCAGCTCACGGAATCCCATACCCAGAATTTCTACACCACCTCGCAGTTAACTGCATCCGCCCACAAGAAATGGGGATCGCACGACGTGAAACTGCTTGCGGGCACTTCGTACGAGACCCTTGGACAGCGCACGTACAGCGCTCAGCGCCAGGGACTTGCCTACACACAGTACGACGTGCTGAACGTGGGTCTCGATGACGAGACTAAGGATAACGCCGGCAAGCGCAGCGAATGGGCCCTCCTCTCCTATTTCGGACGCTTGAATTACAATTATAAGGAGCGCTATCTCTTTGAGGCGAACATACGTTTTGACGGATCTTCACGCTTTGCCGAAGGCCGACGATGGGGCGTTTTCCCCTCTGTTTCCGGAGCATGGCGAGTCAGTGAAGAACCGTTCATGGCCGGCATCAAAGACATCCTCTCCGAACTTAAGTTCAGGGCTTCGTACGGACAGTTGGGCAACCAGAACATCAGTTCGTCAAATTATCCTTTCGCCGAGTTGCTGGCAATGGAGTCTTTCTCAGTCAACGAAACGCTTGTCCCTTCTGCAACGAGAACCACCCTCGCGAACAAGAATATCACATGGGAGACCTCCGAAATGGTTGACGGAGGCGTGGATTTCTCCCTGTTCAACAAGCTGTCGTTCACTTTTGACTGGTATCACAAAATGACCCACGGCATTCTCATGACTGTGACCATTCCGGCGTCTACAGGCGTTGGAGAACCATACCAGAATGCCGGCGAAGTGCGCAACGTGGGATGGGAACTGAGTCTTGGCTACCACGACAGGTTCGGAGACTTCACTCTGGGCGTAGACGCCAACCTTTCCGATGTCCGCAATACCGTTACCGACATGAAAGGTCAGACCGACTCCCACAGCGACGGAATCATCCGCAACCAGGAAGGTTGGAGCATCAATACCATCTACGGCCTGAAATGCCTTGGGATTGCCCGTTCCGATGATGAAGCCGACTGGGTCAATGAAAACCTGCCCCAGTTCAACGCTCCCATAAAGGCCGGCGATCTCATATATGAGGACGTGACTGGCGACGGGAGGGTAAACGATGATGACAAGACCCGTATTGGATGTGCCATTCCGCGTTACACTTACGGAATCAATCTCAGCCTGGGCTGGAAAGGATGGGACTTCATGGCCTTCTTCCAGGGGGTGGGCAAAGCCGATGCATACCTCTCCTCGTCTTACATCTATCCGTGTATCAACGGAGGAACGTTCCGCAAGGAACAGCTTGACAGATGGAATCCGGATAATACGGACGCGCACTATCCCAGGCTGTCCTACACCAGCGACCATAACCGACGGGTATCGGACTTCTGGCTGGGCGATGCCTCATACCTGAGGCTAAAGACCCTGCAACTGTCATACACCATTCCCGAAAGGATAACCCGCAAGATTTGGATGAAGCGGGCCACTCTTTTCGTAAATGCGGACAACTTGTTTACTTTCACCAAGTTCCACCAGGGATACGATCCGGAAGTGGCCTATGACTCAAGCGCCACCAACGGTGTGGCCATGGGTACTATCGGCAGCAATTATCCCCAGGTGAAAACATTTACCGCAGGTATAGAAATTAAATTCTGACAAGACCATGAAACAGATACTTTTACACGTAATGACGGCTGTGCTCGGAATCGCCCTTGTTACCTCCTGCACGCTCGAAAGGCTTCCGCTGAACGGCCCGTCCACCGAAGGTTTTCCTTCCACGGAAGAGGAAGCGCTTGCAGGTGTCTATGCGGCTTACAAGGAGATATCTTCGAACCGCAGCATAATCAGCGTTACCTGGTGGCGCATCATCGACTGTATGACCGATATCGGCACATACAGGGTAACTTCCGGCATCAAGGACATAATGATGTCCACGGCCACTCCCTCTTTCAGCTGGTCGACCAAGATGTACTCCAGGGGATACTCTACTATCTCGAGGATACACCTTGTCCTGGACAATCTGGAGGGACTCCGGGGAAAAGTCTCCGATGAGTCTATCGACTGCATGAAGGCGGAACTCCTGCTCATGAGGGCCTTCTATTATGACCAGCTTGTGCAATACTTCGGTGCCGTTCCATGGATAGACCATAGCCTTACATTGGAAGACAGGTATTACCCCCGCACCGATAAGGCCACCATTGTCGCGAATATCCTCAATGACCTGTCGGATGAGGTGATAGACGCCCTGCCGCTGCGCTGGAACAAGGCTACCTACGGAACCACCCGTTTGTCCCGCGTAGCCGCGCTCATGCTCAAGGCGAGGATATACCTTAACCATGCCGACCTGTCTCCAGATTATATGGACAAGGCCCTTGAGTATTCCGAGAAGGCCATCACCCTGGCCATAGAGGCCGGGCACACGCTCGCCAAGTACGACACGAAATATTATCCAAACGCCGATTCAGGCGAGCCGAACTGCAAACTCTTCTCATATGCAGGCCAGACTGACGACGAGTGGATATGGGCTCTCCAATACAACAAACTCATTGAAAACCTCCGTACGGTTAACGTTTATTACATAGCTCCGCGGGTCCTCAACGGCGCTTCATGGACGGGGCCGTCCCAGGCATTCATCGACCTTTTCCAATGCAAGGACGGCCTGTACATCAACGAATCTCCGCTTTACAACTGGCAGGACCCTTGGGCTAACAGGGATCCCCGGCTCGACCTTTTCTGCGTTCGTGACGGTTCCAGGACCATGGGAGTGGAATACAGCATTGACATCACCAAGTCAAAGGTCAAAGACTATCATACGGGAGCCATGATCAGCAACGCAGATGCGGTAGGCAACAAGAGCGAGTACGGACCCAACGGCAAGCAGGGCCCCGGAGGATATCTGTGGAGGAAAGGATATGACGATGCCTTCTACGGCAAAATCACCGGTTCAAGTACCGACAAGACCCAGGACGATATCAACGTGGGCATGCTGCGCCTGGCGGAACTCTACCTTATCGCCGCCGAGGCAAACATCGAGAGCGCGAATGGCAGTCTGGTACGTGCGGCAGAACTGATCAATTCAGTTCGCAACAGGGCAGATATGCCTGACCTGACCGTAACGGACAAGGCCGGACTGCGCAAGGCTCTCCGTTATGAAAGGACGGTTGAACTATGCGACGAAGGCGTACGCTGGTACGACCTCAGGCGCTGGGGTATCGCCGAAAAAGCCACCGGGCACGATGTGATGGCTCCGGGATATTCATCCGAAACCGCTCCAAGGAACTTCATCTCCAATGTCAAACCAATTATCGACGAAGACTGCGTCGTTACGTATGGTGATGAGACCTGGGATGGAAATGCGGGTAACCTCAGGGTTTTCCAACGCCATCGCTTCACCGTGGGGCGCGACGAGCTCTGGCCCATCCCGCAGGAGGAAATCGACTCCAACAACGCAATTTCGCCGGAAGACCAGAACCCCGGATATTAGCAGCATGAAAAAGATATTTTCTTCGTTAATCGCAACAGCCCTTGCCGTATCCCTTTCAGCGTGCGGCATGGGCGACGACAACGGCAGCGGGCTGAATTACGGCAATGTCACGGCCGAAATCACAGGTACCGTAAAAGACCAGAACGGGAATCCCCTTTCCGGCATACTCATGTCGGACGGTTTCACCCAGGTCCGCACCGGGAAGGACGGGAAATACAGGATCCCGTCCCGCAACAGGGATGCGTTCTATATTTATTACTCTATCCCGGCGGACGCCGTAATAGACGATAACAAGGCTGGAAGGCCGGACTTCTTCCAAAGGCTGTCGCTTTCAAAGACCGTATACGACTTTACCATCAGGAAGCAGGCGGTGGAAAACGACGTGCGTCTGCTGTTCATCGGTGATCCGCAGGTGAGGCCGTCCAACAACGGACTGGAGCGTTTCGGCTCGGAAACCGTTCCGGACATCAAGAAGTTCGTGGAATCCAAAGGAGGGGACATTCCCACCTACGCCTTCTGCATGGGAGACATGGTCCACAACACATGGGACCAGTATCCCGAGTTGTTCGCCCTGCTGTCCAAGGAGAAGCTCGGCGTTCCGTGTTTCTCGGTCATAGGCAACCACGACCACGAATTCAAGGACATAGACAATCCCATCCCGGACATAAAGGGACAGCACAAGTACGAGGCCGTAGCCGGGCCTGTGAACTACTCCCTGGAAAGGGGCGGGGTTCACATCGTTGTGATGGATGACATAATACATCAGGGCTACAGCGAAAGCTCGTGTTCTGTGGGTCTTACCGAAGAACTTCAGGCCTTCCTCGAAGAGGACCTGAGGACAGTGGACAGGGGAAAGACTCTCCTGCTGGCCGTTCACGGCTACCTCGACCCCACTGAGGAGAACGACCGGATATGGGCTCTCCTCAAGGAGTTCAAGGAGGCGCGCATAATCGCGGGGCACTCGCATTCCGTCCGCAACCACATCGAGTATACGGACGACGGCAGGAAGATCTACGGCAACGTGGTGGGCACCGCCAACGGAGTGGACTGGGCGGCTACCGTATGCGGCGACGGAGCCCCTATGGGATACGCGGTGATGGAATTGAAGGGCGGCAGCGTGAAAAACCATTACTACAAACCGACATGCATCGATCCTGCATTCCAGATAAGGCTTTACCGCACTTCCGATTTTCCGGCGTTCAAAAGAGTCCTTACCGGAAGCAGGGGCATTACTGTCAACTGCAGTTTCGTCAAGTACGGCACGGACATAATCGCTGCGAACATATGGAATTACGATCCGCTCTGGACGCTGGAGGTCTACGAAGACGGGGTGTTGAAAGGAGCGCCCACGAGGAACGATGACATGTACGACGTATGGGCCTGCAAGTATTTCTACGAGCAGAAGAACCGAAGCACCACATCCTTCTGCCAAAGGCGTATGCACATGTTCTGGTACAAGATGTCTTCGCCGGAGAGC
The DNA here is from genome assembly GCA_017437755.1 of Bacteroidales bacterium. Classification (GTDB taxonomy): domain Bacteria; phylum Bacteroidota; class Bacteroidia; order Bacteroidales; family UBA932; genus Cryptobacteroides. The sequence continues at coordinate 49,636 of JAFRXI010000065.1, read as the reverse complement.
CATGTGAAGTTCGTGGCCCGCGACGAGTACGGAAATGTTTACGAGCAGAGTTATATAACCGGCAATGAAGAGAAAGACTGGCCTGACAATTATATAAACAAAACATATTTATGAAAAGTTACTCCACACCCTCAGCCATGTTGCTGGTCGTTAAGACAGAACGGCTGATTTGCGCCAGTTCCAACTACGAAACCGAAGCTTTCGTAGAGAATGAGGAAGTATTCACATGGTAAAAAAGGAACGAATATGAAAGGACTTGTATATTATGTAACTCTCTGTTCCCTTGTCCTGGCGGCAGGCTGTGTGAAGGAGCAGGCACCCGCATCCGATGACGGGCAGAACTCCCCGCGCTCGGGCGGAAGCCTTGTGGAAGTCACGATCCCCTGTACCATTTCACAGGAAGCGGCCCATCCCGCATCCGTCATGTCAAAAACCTATCTCGATGACAGCAACGGAAAAGTCTACTGGAACAGCGGCAACCAGATAAAACTCATTCCCGCGACCGCGGAGGCGCTGTCGGAGGGGACTGTTTATCAGATGACCGCCGGGGGTACCGGAACAAAGGTCGGTTTTACCGGAGAGATTCCGGAAGGAACGGAAGAAGTATTTGCCGTCTATCCGCCCAAGAGTGTGACATTCGGTAGCACATATGTCAATATCAACCTCAGTTCCGCCCAGAAGGGAGTCAAGGATTCCTTCGATGACGGGCTGGTGGTCATGACTGCTACCGGCGATGTTACAGGAGGGCTTACCTTCAGCCAGGCCACCGGGCTCATCCGCATTTCAATCAGCGGAAGCGACGTGTCCCAGGTGGAACTCAAGGCGAGTTCTTCAAGCCAGCTTGTTGCCGGAACCGCCAACGTCTATTACGACCACAGCGCACCTGAGGCGACCACGCTGCGCAATTTCGTGAGGCTGTCTCCCTCTGAGGGATCGTACTTCACTCCGGGGACCTATTATATGACTGCCTGGCCGGGTGACATAGAAGGGTTCACGCTGACTTACAAAACCTCCCAGGGAGTGAAGAGCCGCACTACCGTCAATACACTCAAGGTGGTACGCGGGAAGATTACCACGATTCCGGGAAGCGATGCGGACATGGACCTTTCAAGGGAGGTAAAGTTCTGCCTTTCAGGCGAGTCACCCTCACCCATGACCAGGATTCCGAATTCCGATGTGTTTGAAGGGACATTCCCCGTTCCCGCCACCGGTTCCTTCACCATCAGTATTGACGGCACCGGATACGGATTCATGGATTACTCCGGCAACGGAGGCGTGGGCTTGGTGAACAACGTCAAGTCATGCATGCCGTATTACAGCATATCCACAAACGGAGAGGGTTCCACCAGGGTTTATTCCGTCAACAAGTCTGTCGGGCGCATGAGCCCTTCAGGAAACGATTTCTGGCTCAATATGGCGGCATCCGCGTCCCTGTATGTAAAGGTCGATCTCAGTTCCGATACGCCAAAATACTATTTGGAAAAGGTCATATCCGATGACGGTCTGATTCTTTCCCAGAACTTCGACCTGTTCGTATGGGGAGGCGACTACAATGCAAGGGCGGCTGGCAAGGCTCCCTCGAGCGTCAGCGACGGAACCGAGGCGGGAAGTGACACAAAAACGTATACTCAAAGAGGCTACGGATACTTCGATTCAAGCTCCGGCGGAAGAGGAACCCTGGCTCCTGCAGCCTATCTGAAAAACAGGGATATGGAAGGATGGAGCATCGAGTATTGTGCCGAAATGGCAGGTTGCATCCAGGTTTCCGCCAGCAGTATCAACGGTTCGGTTACGACTCCGGCGCTTTCCGCCCTCACTGGAAGTACCGCCCTCACGCTGTACGTGGACGTATCTCATTTCGGAGGTAACGCCAACGGCCCGATTGCCGTAGAGATACTCGGATCCGGCACCTTCTCCGGGGGAAGCGTCATAGTGGGAACCGGCAGCAGCAAGAGCCTTGCCTCCGCTTTTGAATCAGGGAATAAAGTCTATAAGATTGTGGAATCCGAATGTCCGAAGGCTGTCAACGCGGATTTGGACAAGCCTGTGTCGCATTTTACCTTCAGCATCTCCGGAGCGGACAGCGATACGCAGATCAAACTGTATCCGTACAATACCACTCCCGCAGGTGCGAACCGCTTCATGATTTTCAAAATTGAAGCCCGAAAATAATTGCTATATTCGCGTGATGCGATTTTCTCTGACGACAATATTGCTGCTTGTCCTTGCAACTGCCCCAGGGATGGGGCAGTGCAGGGACTCCATACGGAGAGTGACCCTTTCCGTCCCGGAGCGTACGGGCGGCACGCAGAGCGTCAGGCCCCTTCACCGCGACGTCTCTCCGGGACCCCCTAAGGGATACAGGGCATTCGCCGTCAGCCACTACGGCCGGCATGGGTCCCGATACGCCACGAATCCGGCGGTGTATCAGCGCCTGCACGACGTCCTCGAGGGCGCTGCGGCGAATGGCAACCTGACTCCGGCAGGAGATTCCCTCCGGAGGATGTACGGGAAGGTGTTCCCCTTGCTTAGGAACCATTCCGGGGACCTCACCTTCAAGGGCAGGGCCCAGCACATGCAGATTGCCGCCGACATGGTTGAGGATTATCCGGGGGTCTTTGTCCGGGACGCCGCTATCGAAGCCATAGCCACCACGTCGCCCCGCTGCGTTATGAGCATGGCCTCTTTCACGGAGGAGTTGGTGCGGCGCAGGCCTTCACTCGCAATCCGCAGCAGCGCCTCGGCAACATATCTTCCCATGCTCAATCCATATTCCAAGGACAATCCCGAGCTTGATGCCGAATGCCTGAGGATACTCGACGGCCAGACGTGGATGCGGAGTTGGGAGCAGTATCGCAGTGAGTTGTTCATCGCCCCGGAGTTTGCTTCAAGGTTTTTCAAGAGACCGGCCGATATACGGGACTTTTGTTCCCCGATGCGGTTTGCGATGGACCTGTACTTTGTGAGCGGTCTTTCGTCCTCGATGGATTTTGAAGGATCCGACTTTTCAGGCTTCTTTACCGCCGATGAGCTCTGTTCCCTTTGGGAAGCGGAAAACATCATATTCTATATGGATGAAGGTCCCGGACTCGAAGGGAACCGGCGCCAGCCTCTTCTGATGTGGCACCTTCTGGAAGATTTCCTGGACGGGGCGGAGGCGGCCATCGCCTCTGACAAGCCGTCGGTGAAACTTCGCTTCGGCCACGACATGCCCCTGATGGGCCTGCTGTCTCTGATGGGGCTTCCCGAGTGGAGCGGGTGCGCCCGAGACTGGCCGGATGTGGCGTGCGTATGGCAGAACTGGCGCATCCCCATGGCATCTCACCTGGAAATGGTGCTCTACCGCAGCAGGCGCAATCTGGAAGTGCTCGTCAAGGTTCTCCTGAACAACGAGCCGCTCACTCTTCCGCTGGAAGCCTCAAGCGGGCCGTATTACAGGTGGACGGATTTTTGCGGACATTACCGCAGCGTAATAGCCGAAGCCCGGAATAACCTTGCGAAACCGGCATGCAACCGTCTTTTCCATATAACCAACAGGATAGACGGCCATTCGATGCAGGCCTTCTCCATCAGCGGAGAAACGGCGTATGTCGTGAATGACGGAGGTCTGTGCCGCACCTGGTCCATGAAGACCTGCCGGCAAACCGGATCCTTCATGCTCGGCTGCGCCCATCCCACCCTTCACGGAGGCAATGTGAACTTCGGCCCCGACGGTCTCATGTACGTATCGGGAGACCTCACAACCAAAGCCTGTTATGTGGAGAAGGTCTATCCCACGGGCTCGCAGTGGGTACAGACCATCACCTTCAGCCTTGACAACGGGTACGGAGGATCGCAGGCCGTCCTGGATACGGCGCGTTCCCGGATAGTTTACATGCAGAGGGAGGATCTGGACATAAAGGCGCCGGACAACCGTTTCCACATCTATGAATTTCCTCTGCCGCCCCCGTACGGCGGGGATGTCACATTCACGGAAAAGGACGTCCTCAGGGAATATGTCCTGGACCGTTACGAACCGATCTACCAGGGCGCCTGCATCTTCGACGGAGTGCTGCTTTTAAGCCATGGCGTCAGCCCGGACCGTGACGGAATCTCGACAGGGGTGACCGGATACGATCTGGAAACCGGGAAGACGGTTTCCCTTACGGACCTTTCGACCGTCATGCCTTCAAACTGCGAGCCGCAGTCCGTGTGCATAAGCGAAGGAAAAGTTTATATGAATTTCAACCGCATGGGCCTCTACCAAGTGGTCCTGTCGGACATTTTGCCAGAGTAATATGAACGCTGCACTAAAAAAACTCATTGCAATCACCATTCTGTCATGTCCCGTTGCACTGATGCAGGCGCAATCCGCCTTTTCCGACACGCCGGATCCTCTTGCAGGAATACCGGGGCTCAGGAAAATCAGCCAGCCCATTCCCCACAGGCACAGCCGCGACATAGGTAAAGGTTTCGTGGGAATTGGTTTTGAAACCCTGGACCGCGACACGTTCGACCCGTCAAAGACCTTCGATCTGCTCGGTGAGAGCGGCGTGAAGTATGCCCGCTGCCAGACAGGATGGATGAAATGCGAGAAAAAGGTCGGAAAGTACGATTTCGCGTGGCTGGACGAGGTGGTGGACGGCTTGTCCGCACAGGGCATAGAGACATGGTTTTCCGTGAGTTTCGGCCATCCTCACTACACGCCGTGCGCACAGTACGATTCACTGCTCGCCGTAGCTGCCGCCAAAGGGGAAATCGCTCCCGGGCGCCCTCGCGGCTATGTGGGCGAATCGCCTTATTACCATGGCGAAGAGGCCATGAAGGGCTGGTTCCGCTATGTAAGGGCGCTTGCGAAGCATTTCAAGGGGCGGGTGACGGTCTGGGAGGTGTGGAACGAACCCGAGGGCTTCTGGCTCTACCAGGCCCAGAGGGCGGGCACCCTTTACGGAGTGGAGAAAGCGGCGCACGATTTTGCCGACTTCGTCCGCGTCACGGCCGACGAAATCCACAAGGTGATTCCGGATGCACTCATCTCCATCGACCTTTGCCACACCGGCAGCGCCTGGCGGCCGGCCCTTGCCGAGGCCGGAATAGCGGACGTGATAGACATCTTCAACTATCACGTCTACAACCGCACGCCCGAAGAGAACCTCCGTATGTCGCTTGACCAGACAAAAGCCCTTTTCGTCCGTCATGACGGCAAGCCTGTCCGCATCTGGCAGGGAGAAAGCGGCTATCCTACCGGTCCTGCACTTGAAGCCTACGGAAAACTCGGCGAATACGGACAGGCCAAGTTCATCGCCAGGAGGCTCATGATGGACGCCGCATGCGGCGCCGAGATGTCAAGCATTTTCTCCGTTACCGACTTCCTTTCCTACTATCCGGACGGCAGCGACCAGTACTACGGCGTAATAAACGGGCGTGAGAACAAGCCCAAACCCGGCTACTATACCATGCAGCTGCTCGCTTCGCTTCTGGAGGACATCGAGCCGGCCCCGGAGAATTTCATACGTTTCACTACGCCAAAGACGCAGCGCACGATGACTTCGCTCCTGGCATATAATGCCATTGAGACCGTGAGCCTCAAGAAAAAAGGGATTCCGGTGCTTGCTTTCTGGCAGAAGGAGCACCTGGATCTAAACGCCCATCCCCTTAAAGGTATGCTTCAGGTGGTAACCGGAGTGAGTTCCAAATTCACCGTCCCCATTATTATCGACCCGGTGAGACGCACCGTCTGGGACGCTTCGGCACTGAAACGCATGTATCCTCACGGCGTGGAAACGTTCCAGCCGCTTTTCTGCGTGGATTATCCGCTCATACTCACCGACCTTTCCATTCTGAAACTGATGAGATGAGACAGGCTGTACTACTTGAGCCGGAACATATCGAGTTCCGGGAAGTGCCCGCCCCGAAGGCGGAAGGACTGGGGCCGCATGAGGTTCTGGTGAACATAAAACGCATCGGAATTTGCGGAAGCGAAATCCACTCTTATTTCGGGCAGCACCCCGCCACTTTCTACCCGGTGGTACAAGGGCATGAATATGCGGGCATAGTCACGGCAGCCGGAGCGGACGTCACCGTCTGCAAACCGGGTGATAAAGTAACCGCCAGGCCCCAGCTGGTATGCGGGGAATGTGCCCCCTGCCGTCGGGGACAGTACAATGTTTGTGAGCACCTGAGGGTGCAGGCCTTCCAGGCCGACGGCGCCGCGCAGGATTACTTCGTGGTGGATGACGACCGTATCGTGCTTCTTCCGGACGACATGCCTCTGGACTATGGCGCCATGGTTGAGCCGGCGGCCGTGGGGGCCCACGCAGCTGCCCGTGCCGGAGATCTCCGCGGAAAGAACGTGGTCGTGTCGGGCGCTGGAACCATAGGTAACCTGGTAGCCCAGGCGGTCATCTCGGCAGGTGCGAAGAAAGTGCTCATCACCGATGTAAGCGACTTGCGTCTGGATATCGCCAGGCAGTGCGGCATACACTATACTGCCAATGTTTCCATGACGCCCCTCAAGGATGCCGTGAAGGAAGTCTTCGGCGACGAAGGTTTTCAGGTGGGATTTGAAGTGGCCGGGGTTGAAAGCAGCATACGCAGTCTCATGGAAACGATTGAGAAAGGCGGCACCATAGTGGTAGTGGCGGTATTTGCCAAGGACCCGGCCCTGAGCATGTTCTATCTGGGGGAACACGAACTCAATCTCGTAGGAACCATGATGTACAGGCATGAGGATTTTGTATGCACCGTGCGGAACATCGCCTCCGGAAGCTTGAAGCTGGAGCCCCTTATCTCCAACCGTTTCAGTTTCGACCAGTACGACAAGGCCTACAAATATATCGCACGGAACCGTACCGCCTCGATGAAGGTTATGATTGAGTTATGACTGTTGCAGACTGGCTCATAGTGGCGCTCTTCCTCGGGGCCCTCATCGGAACAGGCTGGTTTTTCTCCAGGAAAAACCGGAACATGGAGGATTACTTCCTGGCCGGGCGTTCGATGCCGGGCTGGCTTGTTGCCATCGCCGCCACCGGCACCTCCATAAGCGCGGGGACATTCGTGGGCTCGCCGGAGCTGGGCTTCAATTCCAACCTCACCTATGTGATGAACCTTGTGGGGGCCGTCTTTGGAGGATGCGTGGTGGCCGCCCTCATCCTTCCTAAACTCTACAATGCCAGAACCATTACCATCTACGGATTCATAGGCGAACGCTTCGGGGAGCCCTCCAGAAAAGCCACATCGGTCATGTTCCTGATCGGGCAGCTGTTCACATCCGGGAGCAGGCTTTTCATAGCCGCAATCGCCATAAGCGTCATAGCCTTCGGGAGCATACAATTCCATTTCATGGTCTGGAGCATACTCATACTCGGGCTGGTCTCCACATTCTATACGATGATGGGCGGCATAAAGGGGCTGCTGTATATCGACACGTTCCAGACGCTCCTGCTGATATTCACCGGCCTTTTGGCCCTTGTGATGGTAGCCTGCGACCTCGGTGGCCTCAGCCTTACGGAAGTATGGCATTCGCTCACGTCCGGGGGCATGGTCAAGGCTCCTGCATCTGCCGGTGCGGCACCCGGACTCGCAGCCGACGGGACGCTTTTTGGCTGGGTTCCCGGAAGCAAGATGCAGGTTTTTGATCCTTCGCTGGATTTCAGCAAACCATATACGATACTCGGAGGCCTCATAGGCGTGGCTGTTTTCAAGATTGCACAGTTCACTACCGACCAGGAGTTCGTCCAGCGGCAGCTTGCCTGCAAGGATGTCCGGAAGGCAGGACGCTCTCTCGTCGCATCGCAATTGCTAACGCTCCCGACAGTCCTTATTTTCCTTTTCATAGGACTTCTGCTATGGGTTAAATACAGCCACAGCCCCAGTTCCGACGGGGCCTTGAGCGAAGGTTTCTTCTCCGACGCCCGCGATGTGTTTCCGCAGTACATCAAGAACCATATACCCACGGGACTCCGCGGCCTCATGATAACGGGACTGCTTGCAGCGGCCCTCTCCAGTTTCAATTCCGCCATAAACTCAATGGCTTCGAGTTTCGTGGCGGACCTCTGGCTGCCTTTCAGCCGGCGTCGCGGCAAGGCCCTGGAGCAGGACAGCGAACAGATTGCTTCTTCACGCTGGATGGCGGCGCTCATGGGTGCGCTGCTCACAGCATTCGCCGTGCTCACATGCGTAATGCAACGCAGCAGCGGGCTCAACCTGGTGGACTTTTCTCTCGGGGTAATGTGCTTCGCCTACGTAGGAATGCTTGGAGTTTTCCTCACGGCAATCTTCTCCAAACGCGGCAACAGCCGCAGCGTCATCGCCGCCCTTGTGGCAGGCATGCTGATAGTCATTCCGTTGATGTTCCAGAAGGAACTCTTCGGCGCCAATTACATCGCCTGGACCTGGTGGTGCCCTATAGGTTCAATCTTCACCACCCTCATCTGCCTTTCCGGTAAACAAAATGGCAAATTCCTGAAAAATCGCTAACTTGCAGCGTTTTTTCAAAGGCCATGAATAAGGAATACTTGCGGAGGACGGAGCTGCTGCTGGGCGGGGAGGCCATGCAGAGGTTAGAGGAAGCCAGGGTGATACTCTTTGGCGTGGGCGGCGTGGGCTCATGGTGCGCCGAGAGCCTTGTCCGTTCGGGTGTGGGGCATCTGACAATGGTCGACCACGACGTGGTATCCCCGTCGAACATAAACCGTCAGCTGATGGCTACCTCGGCCACCATCGGAAAGGAAAAGGTGGCGGTTTTCCGGCAGCGGTTGCTGGAGATCAGCCCCGATGCGGAAATCACGGCCTGTTGCCGGAGGTTTGATGCGCAAAGCGCCACGACCTTCGGCCTGGACGGGTACGATTGCATAATAGACTGCATAGATTCCCTGAAAGACAAGATGCTGCTGATTGAGCAGGCCTGCGATACCGGTGCGTTTTTCTATTCGTCAATGGGTGCGGCGCTGAAGATGGATCCCACAAGGATCCGGGTCGCCGAGTTTTGGGACGTCAGGGGCGATCATCTGGCAAGGATGCTGCGGAAGCGTTTCCACAAGGAAGGCCGGACCCCTTCCCGGAAGTTCCAATGTGTTTATTCAGAGGAGATTCTGCCCATGATGGGGAGCCGGAATGAGGATGAAGGCAGGGTGAACGGTACCATGGCCCACATTACGGCTATCTTTGGCCACACCCTTGCCGGGCTGGCCCTGAGAGACCTGGTCGGCTGAAACTATTGCTCGAAGTTCCTGGAGGCGAAAGGAAGCGCCGTCCTGAGCGCCAGGTGCCAGTATTCCCAGTTGTGCACGCCGTCGCGTACGCGGAGTTCGCTCTTGATTTTGGCAGACCTCATCTTCTGGTAAAGGGCAACCGAGAGGTCCAGCAGGAAATCGTCGTCGCCGCAGTCGAAGAACCACTTGATGCTGCGAAGTTTCCCTATCGTGGCTTCGTCGGCCCCGGCCACAAAATCCAGAGCGGAATGCTCCCGGACCGATTTACGGGTGTAGTACAGTTTGTCCTTGGGATCGTTCTCGTCCATCACCTGGTCCAGCCATGCACTCATGGCATAGCAGCTGGAGAACATGTCGGGATGCCTCTGGGCATAGACCGTAGACCCGCCTCCGCCCATTGAGAGGCCCATTATGGCACGGTGTCCCTTGTCGCCGACGGCGCGGTATTCCTTTTCCACAGCGGGGATGAATTCCTGGAAGAAGAAGTCCTCGTAATTCCATCCCGGCATGTTGAAATAGCCGTTCCACTCGTTGTGGACATCGGGATGGCCGGCATTGGGCATGACGATTATCATCTTACGGATCTCGCCGGAGCGGATGAACTCGTCGGCCACTTCTTTCATCCTGCCGGTGTTCTGCCAGTCGGAATAGGTCCCGTAGAGGCCGTGCAGGAGGTATACCGCAGGATACTTGTCCGACGACTCTGAAAAGCCGTCAGGGAGATAGACGTTGTATACGACATCGGCTCCCAGAATGTCGCTCCTGAGCGTATCGGTAACTATTTTTCCTGCCCGGGCGGGGATAAGTGCCAAAGACAGGAGTACAAATGCGAGGATTCTTTTCATGGATATAGTATTTGGCCAAAGTTACAAAAAATTTGGAAACAGGGATTTTTTGCCTCACAGGAAAAACAATCACTTTTATTTGTATTGTAACTATTATTTAGTTACTTTTGCATATGGGGACGAAGGAAAAACTGATTGAGCGGTTGAAAAAACTGCCAAAGGACTTCACTTTTGATGAAGCGGAAAGGCTGTTGACCTTGTTTGGATACATCAGATCCAACAAAGGTAAAACTTCCGGATCGCGGGTTATGTTCTATAAAAATGGTGATATAGAAGTATGAACACGCTTAAGTACAAGGGGTACATAGGATCGGTTTCTTATAGCGAGCCTGACAAGATATTCTTCGGCAAGATAGAGGGAATAGACGGACTGGTCAATTATGAAGGCGAGTCTGTACAGGAACTTACCGCCGCGTTCCATGAGGCGGTGGAGGATTACCTTATTTTTTGTGAGGAATATGGGTGCAAGCCGGAAAAGAGCTATACGGGAACTTTCAATGTGCGTATTGCTCCCGGAACTCACCGGGACATCGCCAACCTGGCGGCGGAAGCCGGCATTTCCATCAATGCTTTTGTGAAACGGGCGCTTAATGAAGCAGTAAAGCATCCCTGGGTGGACCCCGGCACTTTGGTACAGGGCTACGGTGCGGATCGGCCTGAACCGGCAATGCTTATGGAGCCGGAACCAGACTCAAAATACGGATCCAGGGAAATCCTGAGGCTTTCAATCCCAAGAAAGGACATGGCCTTTGCCAAAGACCTTGCCAGGCGCCTGGGCTGGGACCTGGAGTAGCCGGGCGGATAATCCTAAATTTACAAAAAATTTGGAAACAAGGATTTTTTGCCTATATTTGTTCCGTATGCGTAACAATGGCAACAACATCCATCATCATCACCATATCTCAAAAAGATAGGGTAAGCATTGCCATAGTATAGCATAAGTTTATGTTTAATAATGACTTGCCCTTCAAAAGGCAAGTCTTTTTTGTAATAACCTGAAACATCATGATACGTATAGCTATCCAGTCCAAGGGGCGGTTGAACGAGGAAAGCCTTCAGTTGCTTTCCAGCATAGGAATCGATGTTGATTCCCCAAAGCGCAAGCTTGTCTCAAAATCAAGGAATTACCCGGTTGAGGCCCTGTACCTCAGGGATGACGACATACCTGCGGTGGTTGCCGCGGGAACCGCTTCGCTGGGAATAGTGGGACTCAACGAGGTGGTGGAACGTGCGGCCCCCGTGGAGATTGCCGCCCGCCTGGGCTTTGGCGAATGCCGCCTGTGCCTTGCCGTGCCAAAGGCCTCTGACTATACCGGCCCCGCCTGGTTCAATGGCAGGAGGATTGCAACCTCGTATCCCAACATCCTACGGAAGTATCTGGACGACAATGGGTTGGATGCCTCGGTGGAAGTCATTACCGGCTCGGTGGAAATTGCCCCTGCCGTGGGGATTGCCGATGCCATAATGGATATCGTCTCGTCCGGCAGCACCCTGGTTGCCAACGGTTTGAAGGAAGTGGAGACGCTGCTTGAATCCGAGGCGGTCCTGATTGCCAGGAAAGACCTTCCGGAGCAGGAGAAGGAGATTCTGGAAGACCTTTTGTTCCGCATCGCGTCGGAGGTGGAAAGCCGGGGCAAGAAATATCTGATGATGAACCTTCCCCAGGCATCGCTCGACGAGGCCATCCGCATACTCCCGGCCATGCGCAGCCCCACCGTGATGCCCCTTGCAACCGAGGGCTGGTGTTCGCTGCATTCGGTGGTGGATGCCTCTGAACTTTGGGAAAAGGTCCGCCAGATAAAGGCCATCGGGGCGGAAGGAATACTGGTTTTGGACGTTGACAAGATTATATTATGAGAATTGTTCTGAACCCTCCGAGGAGAGAATGGGATCTTCTCGTTAAGAGGAAAGCGGTTGATTATCAGGGAATAAGGCCTCGCGTTGAAGCCATCCTCGCCGCGGTTTCCGACAAAGGCGACGCGGCTCTGAGGCGCCTTATGAAAGAAATCGACGGGGTGGAAGCCCCGCTGGAAGTCAGCCGGGAGGAAATCGCCCGTGCCGGAGAATTGGTCAGCCCCGAGGTCAAGGAGGCCATCCTTGCGGCCAAGGCCGATATCGAGGCTTTCCACCGGGCCCAGATGCCACGGGAAATAACCGTTGAGACGGCACCGGGAGTAACCTGTATCCAGCGTCCCATTCCCATCGGCAGCGTGGGGCTGTATGTCCCCGGCGGCAGTGCTCCGCTGTTTTCCACGGTACTGATGCTGGCGGTCCCCGCAGCCCTGGCGGGATGCAGGGAAAGGATACTGTGCACGCCGTGCCGTCGCAGCGGTGAGGTTGCCCCGGAGGTCCTGTATGCCGCCAGTGAATGCGGTGTGACGAGGATTTTCCGCCTTGGGGGAGCCCAGGCGGTGGCGGCCATGGCCTTCGGGACGGCCACGGTGCCCAGGGTAGACAAGATATTTGGTCCGGGGAACCCTTATGTAACGCTTGCCAAGCAGCTCGTTTCAGGTATCGGGACCTCGATCGACATGCCGGCGGGACCGTCGGAGGTGCTGGTCATCGCGGACAAAAGCACCCCGGCAGAATTCGTGGCGGCCGACCTGCTTTCGCAGGCCGAGCACGGCGCCGACAGCACCGCCGTCCTAGTCTGCGATACCGTCGCCTATGCGGAAGCGGTTATGGAAGAAATTGAAAATCAGCGGAAAGCGCTTCCAAGAACCACCCAGGTGGACGGGGCGCTCAGCCACTCTTTCGCCGTGGTCCTTGAAAGCGAAGAAGACCGTATCGCATTTTCCGAGGCCTACGCCCCCGAGCATCTTATCATAGCCACGGGGAATGCCGACTCGATTGCCGGAAAGATAACCACCGCCGGAAGCGTATTCATCGGGCCGTGGTCTCCGGAAAGCGCCGGCGACTATGCATCCGGAACCAACCATACCCTTCCCACCGGTGGCTGGGCCCGTTCCTGCAGCGGGGTGAACATGGACAGCTTCTTCCGCAAGATGACCTTGCAGCGCCTGTCCCGGGAAGGGTTGAAGGGACTTTCCCCCGTGATAACCGCAATGGCCCGGGCCGAGGGGCTGGACGCCCACGCAAATGCTGTAACCATAAGACTGTCAAAGATATGAGTGGTATTTTCGTAAGACCGAACATAGCGTCACTCCTGCCGTATTCCACTGCACGCGACGAGTATTCCGGCTCATTGGGGATTTTCCTGGACGCCAACGAGAGCCCCTATGAGAACGGCTTCAACCGTTATCCGGATCCCCGTCAGAAGGCCCTGAAAGCGCGTATCTGCGCCCTGAAAGGCCTCAAGGAGGAGAACCTTTTCCTCGGGAACGGCAGCGACGAGGCCATCGACCTGGTATTCAGGATATTCTGCGAGCCCGGGAAGGACAATGCCGTTGCCATCGTCCCCAGTTACGGGATGTATACAGTGGCCGCGGCCATCAACGACGTCATAGTTAAGGGGGTGCCCCTGGGACCGGATTTCTCGCTCGACCCGGAGGCCATCCTCTCGGCTTGCGACGGTAACACCAGGGTGATCTTCCTCTGTTCTCCCAACAATCCCTCAGGCAATGCCTTCCCCCGGGAGCAGATACTGGAGGTGGTGGACCGCTTCTCCGGAATAGTGGTGCTGGACGAGGCCTACGTGGACTTTTCACTCAAGGGAAGCCTTGCCGCCGAGGCTGTTTCAAGGGAAAACCTTATCATTCTCCAGACCCTTTCCAAGGCCAGGGCCATGGCGGGCCTCAGGATAGGCATGGCAATCTCCTGCGAGGCTGTAATACGGCTGATGAACATGGTAAAATATCCCTACAACATCAGCCTGGCGGCCATGGAGAAGGCAATGGAACTTCTTGATACTCCGATAGATGACAAGGTGGAGACCATTATCTCGGAGAGAGCTGGACTGACTGTGGCCCTGGCCGGTTTCCCTTTTGTGGAGAGGGTGTTTGACAGCGACGCCAACTTCCTTCTTGTGAAGGTCAGGGATGCCGACGGGCTTTATGACCACCTCATCAGCCGGGGCATTATCGTACGCAACCGCAACCGGGTGCCCCTTTGCGAGGGATGCCTCCGGATAACCGTCGGCCTCCCCGAAGAAAACCGCTCGCTTTTAAAAGCATTAGAAGATTATGAATGACCTGTCTGTTTCGGAACCGTATGCACCCGCGCATGTAGCGGGAGGGACCCGGCCGTCAGGCTGGGAAGGACGAGGCCGAAGGCCGAGGGTGGAGAAACAGACAGGTCATTTAAAAAAATAGAAAGATGAAAAAAGCATTGTTCATTGACAGGGACGGGACCATACTGGTGGAACCGGAGGACGAGCAGATAGATTCGCTGGAAAAGTTTGACTTTGTGCCCGGAGCAATCTCCGCCCTCAAGTCCCTTTCCGGCCTGGGTTACGAACTGGTAATGGTAACCAACCAGGACGGGCTTGGCACTCCGTCGTTCCCGGAGGAAGACTTCCAGCCTCTTCAGGACCTTATGCTCAGGATCCTTTCCGGGGAGGGGATATTCTTTGACAATATCCTGATAGACAGGACCTTCCCTTACGAGAATGCCCCTACGCGGAAGCCCGGTCTGGGCCTTATGGGGCAGTATCTCGACGGTTCGTACGACCTTGAAGGAAGCTTTGTAATCGGTGACCGGGAGAGTGACCTTGCCCTGGCAGCGAATCTTGGGGCCAGGGGGCTTCAGGTCGGGCCCATGAGCTGGGAGGAGATAGCGGAGACCGTCCGCCGCACATCCAGGCAGGTGAGGATCACCCGCAGGACCAGCGAGACCGACATAGACCTGACCCTGGACCTGGACGGCAGGGGGGAATCCGCGATAAGCACGGGGCTCCGCTTCTTTGACCACATGCTGGAGCAGATCCCCCACCATGGAGGGGTGAGCCTTTCCCTGAAGTGCAAGGGCGACCTGGACGTGGATGAGCATCATACCATGGAAGACGTGGGAATAGTCCTCGGAGAGGCCATAAACAAGGCCCTCGGCGACCGCAGGGGGATTGACCGCTACGGCTTTGTCCTTCCGATGGATGAGGCCAATGCGTTGGTACTCATCGACTTCGGGGGCCGCTCCGACTTTGTGTGGGATGTCCCTTTCACAAGGGAATATGTTGGCGATACTCCCACCGAGATGTTCAGCCATTTCTTCAAGTCGCTCTCGTCGTCGGCAAGGTGCAACCTGAGGATAGAGGCTTCCGGCGAGAATAACCATCACCTTGCCGAGGCCGTTTTCAAGGCCTTTGCCAGGGCTCTCCGGCAGGGAGTCAAAAGGGATGTTTTCAAATATGAACTGCCTTCGTCAAAGGGACTTATATGATTGCTATCATCGATTACGGAATGGGGAACCTGCGTTCCCTGGAAAATGCGCTCGGGCGCCTTGGGGCGGAGTTTGAGGTAACGTCCGACCCGTCGGTCATCCTTTCTGCCGACAGGGTGGTCCTGCCCGGCGTGGGCAATGCGGGAAAGGCCGTGGACAACCTTCAGGAGCGGGGGCTTGTGGATGTGATAAAATCTGTCCGCCGTCCGGTCCTGGGTATTTGCGTGGGGATGCAGGTGCTTTGCCTGAGCAGCGAGGAAGCTCCTGGAAAAGAAGGACTTGGGATTTTCGACACCCGGGTACGGCGCTTTCCGGCCACATCGTCCGACAAGGTCCCACACATGGGATGGAATACCCTTTCAAACATGGAGGGGAAGTTGCTGAATGGCCTGCCGCAGAATCCCTGGTTCTATTTTGTGCATTCATATTATGCCTCCACTTGTACCGATACCGTGGCCACATGCTCCTATGCCGGCATAATGTTCAGCGCCGTACTGAGGTACGAGAATTTCTACGGGACCCAGTTCCATCCGGAAAAGAGCGGCGATGCCGGAGAGGCGATACTTAAAAACTTCCTGGAGTTATGATCGAGATCATCCCCGCTATTGATATCATTGAAGGTAAGGCCGTAAGGCTTTCCCAGGGCGACTATTCCCTCCGCAGGACCTATGGCGGGGACCCGTCGGAATGGGCCCGTCGCTTCGCGGACTGCGGCGCCGGAAGGCTCCACCTCGTTGATTTGGACGGTGCCAAGGCATCGTCGCCAAAGAACCTCAGGACCTTGGAAACCATTGCTTCACTGGGGATTGTGAAGATTGAATGGGGCGGTGGAATCAAGGGCGGCGAGGCGCTGGAATCGGTGTGGAATGCCGGTGCCGACTGGGCGATAATAGGAAGCGTGGCGGCAACGGATCCGGTTCTTATGGAACGGTGGCTTGGGAAGTGGCCGGAACGGATAATCCTGGGGGCCGACGTCAGGAACGGCCGCGTGGCGGTCAAGGGCTGGCTCGAGGACGGAGGAACCGGACTCGAGGATCTGATTGAAAGGTTCGCGGCGGCCGGTCTGAAGAGGACGATAGTCACCGATATTTCCCGTGACGGGATGCTTGGAGGACCGTCGTTCCCCCTCTATACGGCTCTGAAAGAGAGATTTCCGTCGGTGGAACTGGTTGTCAGCGGCGGGGTTTCCGGAATTGGGGACATTCTCCGGGCCGGGGAACTGGGGATGGACGGAATCATCGTGGGCAAGGCCCTGTATGAAGGAAAAATAACTTTGGAGGAACTGTCGTCATGCTTGCAAAGAGGATAATACCGTGTCTGGACGTCAAGGAGGGGAAGGTGGTGAAGGGAATCAATTTCCTTGGCCTTCAGGAAGTGGGCGATGCCGTGGAACTGGGGCGCCGGTATGCCCTGGATGGCGCCGACGAGCTTGTTTTCCTGGACATTACGGCAACCCGCGAGGGTCGGGGGACCTTTGCGTCGCTGGTTGGGAGGATTGCCGATGTGATCAATATCCCGTTTACGGTAGGGGGGGGAATAAGGACCCTGGACGATGCCTCCCTGCTGCTCGACAGCGGCGCCGACAAGATAACAATAAACAGCGCAGCGGTTTACAATCCGGATATCATAGGCGATATAGCCTCGAAATACGGTTCGCAGTTCGTTGTGGTGGCCATTGACGCGGCTACCGGGGACGACGGCCTGTGGCATGTCACCACCCACGGCGGCAGCGTCCGGACGGATAAGGAACTGTTTTCCTGGGCCCGTGAGGCCGAGGAGCGCGGTGCAGGAGAGATACTGTTCACCTCCATGGACCACGACGGTACCAGGAACGGTTATCCCTGCGGTGTTTATGCTGCGTTGTGGGACCGGCTGGGGATTCCGGTTATCGCTTCCGGCGGTGCTGGCGGGGTAGAGGATATTGCCGAGGTCCTTACCGCAGGCAGGGCCGATGCCGCACTTGCCGCCAGTATCTTCCATTACGGGAACTATACGGTACGCGAGGTGAAGACGCGCTTGAAAGAACTTGAAATACCTGTAAGATTATGATATTCAGCGATTTTAATCTTGAGAAAACGGGCGACGGACTGCTCCCCGTGATTGTCCAGGACGCAACCACCCTGAAGGTGCTGATGCTTGGATACATGAATGCCGAGGCCTTTGACAAGACCGTCGCCGAGGGGAGGGTTACCTTCTTCTCCCGCAGCCGCGGCTGCCTCTGGACCAAGGGTGAGACCAGCGGGAACTATCTGACAGTGAAGAAGATGTATCCCGATTGCGACATGGATACGCTGCTTGTCATGGCCGATCCTGCCGGTCCGGTGTGCCACAGGGGAACCACATCCTGCTTTGACACTCCTGAAGCAGAAGGCTTTGTGAGGAAACTGTCCTCCGTGGTGGCCGGCCGTCACAGGGAGATGCCCGACGGGTCTTATACCACGTCGCTTTTCATAAAGGGCCCCAAGGTCATCGGAAAGAAGGTGGGGGAGGAGGCCGTCGAGGCCGTGATAGAGGCCGCCTCCGGCAACCGCAGCCGTTTCATGTATGAGACCGCCGACCTGGCCTATCACATGCTGGTCCTCATGGAGTCCATGGGGGTGAGCGTCTCCGACCTGGAGCAGGAACTCATGATGAGGCACAAATAAGGCCGGAAATCTGGCTGGTTGCACGATTTTTGTTCGAAAAAGACATATAAAACCGTGATTATGAAAAAAATTGTTTCAATTCTGGCATTACTGGTAGCTTTCGCCGCGGCGGTGTCGGCGCAGACGGTGTATTCCGTCAGTTACAAGAGCGACGCTGATGTCAAGGTGTATGTGACCAACAACAAGAGCGACGCCGACCTGGTCGTGTACAAGTGCAGCTACAAGTCGGACGCCCAGGGCAACAAGGGCCTCTGGCATTTTGTGAACTATAAGAGCGACGCCAAGAAGAAGATTTATTTCGTGGAATACAAGAGCGACGCCGACCTGGTGATCTATTTCACCAATTACAAGTCGGATGCGTGCTGGCGCCGCAAGGAGAAACAGCATCTCATGTATTAGCCGGGGCTGATGACAAAGCGTCAGGAAGAGATTATCGGGCTGATTCACAGGGAGGTGAAACCGGCCCTGGGTTGCACCGAGCCCATCGCAGTGGCCATTGCCGTGGCCAAGGCGGTGGAAATAATCATGGAGAACTGCCATGAATGCACCCCCGGCTGCTGGAGGAAGACTGCTGATTTTTGCATAGACGTGGAGGTCAGTGCAAACATCCTGAAGAACGGGATGGGAGTGGGCATTCCCGGTACCGGGATGATAGGTCTTCCGGTTGCCGCCGCGCTGGGGGCGGTTTGCGGCGACTCGTCCCTTGGCTTGGAAGTGCTGAGGGATGTAACCCCCGGGGCCGTGGGGAGGGCGAAGGAACTCCTGGACGCCAGGGCGGTGAGGATCACGGTATCGGAGGTGGACCTGCTGCTGTATGTCAAGGCTACGGTTTCCCTGGAGGGAGGGACCAGCGCCAGCGCCGAGGTCAATCCCCATGCCTATGCCGTAATCGAGGACGACCACGACCGCATTGTGGAAACCAGTTTTGCCGGCAATATCCTGATGAGTTCCGAGTCCGGGGCCGCCTCAAGCGATACCGATAATAAGGATTATGGGCTGACAGTCAAGGAGATATACGATTTTGCATGCACCGCTTCGTTTGACGATATCTCGTTTATCCTGGAGGACAGGACGCTGAACCTGGCCCTTGCCCGCGAGGGACTCCGGGGAGATTACGGACTGAGGGTGGGAAAGGCCATCCGGGAAAACCAGCAGGAGGTTTTCGGCGACGATTTCATGAGCTATGCAATGGGTCTTACGGCCGCGGCCTCGGATGCCCGAATGGCAGGGTGCACCCTGCCGGCAATGTCAAACAGCGGAAGCGGCAACCAGGGAATTACCGCCAGCATGCCGGTAATCGCCTATGCCCTTAAATATGGGGTGGACGACGAGCGCCTTGCCAGGGCCTTGATACTCAGCAACCTGGTGGCAATCCACATAAAGAGCTACCTGGGCCGACTGTCGGCCCTATGCGGTTGCGTTGTGGCTTCCACCGGTTCCGCCTGCGGGATTGTCTATCTGCAGGGCGGGGGACTTGAGCAGGTGTGCGCGGCCATACAGAATATGGCCGGAAACATCACCGGAATGGTCTGTGACGGGGCTAAGGTGGGATGCGCCATGAAGGTCGCGTCGGGCGTTTCATGCGCCGTCCAGTCGGCCGTGCTTGCCCTGAGGGGCACCTGCATCCCTTCCACCGACGGCATCATCGAGGATGACGTTGAAAAAACCATCCGGAACCTCGGCGCCATCGGCTCGGTGGGCATGAAGACGACCGACAGGATGATCCTTGACATCATGCTTTGCAAGTAGGAAAGCACACCCCTTAGGGCAGTCCGTGTCGTCCTTTTTTTTTATGATTTCATTTTTTATTAAATTGCAGGTCGTTTTTTAGGAAATGAAGGTATTGTTCGTTTCAGGAACGCTGAGCAACCGGCTTCAGGATCAATTCTTCAAGCAGGGTATCCCTTTTGGGTTTGCCGTGCAGAAGTTTTGCCATCTCTACCTGGAGGGCTTCAAGGCAAACAATGTGGATGTGGAGGTCCTCTCCCTTATTCCTGTTGCCGCCAGGAAGATGCCGTATCGGATCAAGCGTTTCCCCATGGAAACCGAGGAGGGCGTGACATATCGGTATGTCCCGTTCATCAGGAGCGCCGCCGTCTATCATATCTTCGTTTTCTTTTACATATTGTTCAGGGTTTGGGGCTGGTGCCTGCGTAACAGAAAGGATGGCTTTGTGTTTTATGACGTGCTGATCCCAAGCCGTTGCCTGGGAACATCCCTGGGCGCTTTGCTGGGGCGGGGAAAGACGGTTGCGCTGGTCACTGACATGCCTGGACTTAGCGGAGGAAAAAGGGTCAAAAGTATATACCGGTCCGATTTCTTTGTTTTCCTGACCAGGCAGATGGATCCCGTCCTTAATCCTTACCATCATCCGTCCATTGTCGTAGAGGCTCTGGTTTCAGCCGGGGCGGGAGCCGCCCATCCCGTAAAGAACATCACCCGCGACATCCTTTATGCGGGAGGAATCGTGGAATCGTACGGACTGGGGGTTTTGTGTGATGCTTTCATGACCCTGGAGGACCCGGACCTCCGGCTTGTATTTTACGGCGACGGCCCCTATGTCCCCGCCATTAAAGATTATTCGCAGAAAGATGACCGGATAGTTTATATGGGGACGGCAAAGAACGATGTGGTATTCGAGGCGGAGAAAAGGGCCACCTTGCTGGTGAATCCCCGTTTCACGGGAGCGGACTATACGAGGTATTCTTTCCCTTCCAAGAATATTGAGTATATGGTGACCGGAACACCCATCGTTACGACTCGTCTGGTGGGGATACCGGAAGATCATATGCCTTACATATATACCTTTGACGAAGAGACGAAAGTAGGATTCGCGGCTACCATTCGCAGGCTTCTGTCCCTTCCTCCCGAGGAATTGCGCTCTTTTGGAAATGCGGCGCAGGAGTATGTCCTCCGCACCAAAAACGCCGTGGTACAGGTGCGCAGGGTGCTGGATATGATAAACGGAAAAGCGTAAAGGGACAGCCATGTTCGAGTATCGGTTTTCAAATAGTCCTGTTGACAGGCGGATAAAAGGCATGTTGGAAAAACAATATGCCGACAAGGGCAATATCGTTCCCGTGATATGGGGCGAGCATTGTCTGGAATGCTCGGCTCCCCAGTGTTATTCGACCTGTCCCCGGTTTGCGGCCAGAAAGGATGGGCATTGCCGGCGCTTTGAGGCGGGGATTGAGCCCGTAATCTATGCCGATATGGTTGCGGCGAGGGTTTCTTTCAAGTCATGGGCAAAAATGGAGGCTGAATTCATTCCGCTTTCCGTTTCGGCCAGGGATTATATTTCCATTTATAAGAAATCGATTGGGGCGGGCCGCCTTTGTACGGTCATGAGCACAATGATGCCGGGCTTCTTCCTGAAGTCAAAGTGGACGGGTGTTTGGAATCAATATATGTCCCGGCTCATCGGGCGATGTGGGTCTTATCCTGCCGAGGCGTTCAACCTGGAAGGCCTTATCTATAACGACGGAGTGGAAACATCCGTGTTCGTGGATTTTATGAAGAAAGACCGGACATTGCTGCAACGGACGAAGGTTATTCTCCCAACGGGCGATACCCGTATCTCCATTCCAATCGGTAAACCGGATCTGACACGGTTGATCAATGTCCATCCCTCCGGCGCGGAGGATTCCATCACTCTTGTGTTCGCCGATTGGGATGTGATCCCTTGCATTGACCGGCCGCCGGTGATGAATGAGAAGAAGGTGAAATGTGTCATCTGGGATCTGGACGATACTATATGGAAAGGGGTTCTGGTGGAGAATGATCATCTGACGTTGCGTTCGGAACTTGCGGATTTGATAGTTTCTTTGGATAAAAAGGGAATCGTCAGCAGTGTCGCTTCCAAGAATGATGAGCAGCAGGCGATGGCCCGTTTGCAGGAGTTTGGTCTGGAGGAATATTTTGTTTTCAGGAAAATCAACTGGGACCCTAAGAGCGTGAATATCCAGAAGACGATCCGTCAGATGAACATCAATCCGGATACTGTGGTATTCGTGGATGACAATCCCTTTGAAAGGGAGGAAGTCAAGCGTGCAATCCCATCCATCACATGTGTCAGTCCTGAAGAAATTGCTGATTATGCGGCCGGTCCGAGGTTTGACGTTCCCGTGAGTCCGGAATCACAGGGACGGAGGAAGACATATGTTATGCTGGAAAAATTCAAGAAGGAGGAGGCGTCATGGGATGGCTCCATCGATGATTTCCTGATTTCCTGTCAGATCAAGGTCTTCTTGAGCCATCCGTCCGGTACGGAGCTGCCTCGCTGTTACGAACTTCTTCAGCGGACCAATCAGCTTAACGCATCGGGGCGGCGGCTTTCTTTGGCGGAAGTGAAGGAAATGGTGGCTTCTCCTGCGTTTGATTGCTATGTCCTACGGTCAGGCGACAGGTTTGGGGATTATGGAATCGTGGGATTCATGATCGTGGGGAAGAGGACTGCATGCATAACTGATTTTGTGATTTCCTGTCGTGTAGCCAACAAAAGGATTGAGCCGTCGGTAATCAATTATCTGGCGGGCAAGTATGGCGGAGAGATACTGTTCAATTATAAGGAAACTGGGCTGAACGGCCCCATGAGAAAGGTCATTGATGACTTGAACATGACGCTTGTACAGGCAGACGGCGGCAACAATACATACAGACATGGGTTTGTGGAATACCCGGGCATCGTTGAAATTTCGGATTGTACAGGATGAATAAGATAAGGACTCTCTTTTTCCGGATGCAGAACCTGATTGCCAAGAATCTGTTCATGACCGTCCGGATAAAGACCCGCCAAAAAGAAGTGTTTCTCACTTTTGATGACGGGCCCGAGGAAGGGATTGCTCCCTTTATCCTTTCAGAACTTGGAAGACATGGTTTCCTGGCAACTTTTTTTTGCAGGGGCGACAATGCCGCCAGGTATCCGGATTTGCTGCAACAATTGGTCGCCGCCGGCCACTCCATCGGAAATCATACATTCTGCCACATCCACGCCTATGACACTTCTGCGAGGGAATATGTCGAGGATATTGAGAGGGCCGAGGCTCTCCTTCATACTGGAATCGCCCGGCCGCCATTCGGCAGTATCCGTTTTTCCCAACTGGCCCGGCTGAGGCGGCATTACAGGCTGGTTTACTGGAGTCTTGACTCCGGAGATTCGCGACGGGAGATTAACGATCCGAATCTCCTTGTAGAGAAGTTGTGCCGGTCAACCCGTCCGGGGGATATCGTGCTCTTCCACTGCTGCAAACAGCATGAGGCCAATACAAGGGCTATTCTTCCCCGATATCTCGACTGGCTATCCTCCCATGGCTTCCGCAGCTGTCCTATACCCGATGGAAGGGACAACCTGCCGGATTAGCATCCGTCCGATGCCTCGGCGCCATCGGCTCGGTGGGCATTAAGACGTCGGGCCGGTTTTATCCCCAGCACGCACCAGCGGATGAGGGGAATCCTCCGGATTATCTCGTAAATCAGCGGAGACAGGGTGAAAACCGCCACCCCGAGGATGAGATACATGGCTGCCGGAGGCAGTTCCGTGTGGGTTTTCATCATATAGCCCAGGCTGGCGATGACCAGGTAATGGACGATGTAGATTCCAAAACTGGAGCGTGTCATATAGCCGGCGAAGATGCCGGTGCGGTTGAACCTAGCCATGAACCAGCCCATCATGGCTAGGCACATCAGCCAGCCGTAGATGCAGTTCATCGGGCTGCCGAGGTACTGCGGTGACGTGTTGTCCTGCCCGAAGGTGGTGCCGATGAGGATTCCACCGGAAATAACCGCGCATGCCATCAGCGGGATCCATGCCTGCTTCACATTTTCCTGGACCTCGTCATGGGAGAAGACAAAATATCCCAGCAGGAACGGAATCATGTAGAACAGGGGCTTGTAGAGGTTCCAGAGGCCGTCTGCGCTCTGCGGGCGGGGATTCCTGACGAGGGTCTGCTCGCCGGCCCAGAACAGCACGCCCAGGAGGATTATCCAGACGATTCCGGCCTTGCCGCACCATGCATGGAACCTGTCCTTACGGTCGATGGCGCGGATTATCAGCAACACGATGCAAAGCAGCCACAGGACCTGGATGAACCATAGCGGACCCGTGCCGCTCAGGGCCATCATGATGTACTTCGCCAGGGCTGGCATCCCGTCAAGAGCACCCGTCCTGGCCGCCACGGCGGTATTGAACCAACCCACCATCCAATGGAAGACAAACAGGCCTATTGTGCTGGGAACCAGTAGTTTCCGTGTGCGTGAGCGAAACCATTCCCCGGCCGGTTGCCTTTCCAGTGCGTAGCGTGAACCGATGCCCGCGAGGATGAACAGCAGCGGCATGAACCAGGGATAAAGTATGTACATCACAACATCCTGGTACTGCGGTCCGTCGCCAAAACCGCCGATGCCCCCGAATACCCCCGTGTTGTTATAGAAATAGATTACGTGGTAGAGCAGGACCAGCAGGACTGTCACCCACCGCAGGTTGTCCATCCAGTGCTTTCTCATTTCGGCAGGCCCTCCATGGCCTGTTCGATGGCGCTCTGGAACACTTCCGTCTTCAGCAGGGCCATGCCCTTCTGGTCGCCCAGCATCAGCAGGGCGTCGCCGGCTTTGATGCCGTATACCTTGCGGGCGTCGCGCGGGATCACGATCTGTCCCTTGTCGCCAACCTTGACCACCCCGAAGATGTATTTGCCGTCGTTTTCTTGCATTTGTAGGAAAAGTTAGAAATTTCCCACAAATATATCCTGATTTTTTTGAAATTGCAAGTCCTGTGCATGAGATTGGAGATTATAAGACTTTTTTGCTTATATTGGAAAAAATTCTTAAAACCCTGATATTATGGCTGAAGAAACTATCAAGGATCCCCGCGATCTCAACGGCGACGGCAAGGTGACCCTCGACGAAAAAATCAAGTATGCTGCCTCAAAGGCAGGTGAGAAGCTCAGCGAAGTGGCCGGCGAAGTGAAGGACAAGGCCCAGGTCGCTTTTGCGGAAGTAAAGGAGAAAGGCGCCAGCCTCGCCGACAAGGCAAAAGACAAGATAGCCGACCTCAAGGCCAAGAAGGAAGACAAGGCCGAGGCCTGACGACCATAGCGCTACGGCTTGGCGAACAGCAGTTTGCGGCCGGTGGTGAAGGAGGCGGAATGGCTGGCGGAGCGGCGGTAGTCCGATATCCGCTCGAAGACTGCCATGTAACGGCCGTTGTAGTACACCAGGGCATCGGCCGGAGTGGAGGCATCGGTGCAGGAGTCCAGACGCTCCGTAATCCTGCATCGGAGCAGTTCTGTCCGGCGGGTGGGGTCGGCATAGAAGACCACTTCCGAGGTGTCCTCGTAGCACCAGTAGTCGTCCTTGGAAAGCATGCGGGTGTACTCGCCAAGGTCCACGGGCCCGGTGAGTTCATACGTGGTTTCAGGGGTTCCAGCCTCCGGCTCGGGAATACCGGCGGCGATCCGCTCCCGGGCCTGGTCCAGTTCCCATGCATTGAAGGACATGACGCCATACCGGCCGTATATGGCTTCAAATCCGGTGATCCCCATTTCCCTCTGCAGGTAGGTCCACGCGCCGTCGGCGGCTTTCCAGTCAGCTTCCAGCAGGGGAGTGGCCGCAATCTGGCGGTAAGGCACGGTTTCCGGCAGGCGTCCGTCCACCAGGAGCCGGGGCAGGACCTTCTCCAGCCTTGTCCGCTGGCTCAGGATGCCCAGGTCCCTTGCCCTTATGCCGGGGACGAATGTCAGCAGGGCGGCACATCCGCCGAGGATAAAGGACATCAGGCGGAATGACCGGGTCCTGGGGGAGACAAGCATCAGAGAGAAGACCGTCAGAAGGGCGGAACCGGCCACCAGGAAGCACCTGGACTCGGATAGTCCGTATTCGCCGATGCGCCGGAAAATCCCTGTCCAGAGCAGGGCCAGCGGTGCCAGGGCGATGAACGGGAAGTACTTGTAGAACCAGTCGAAATGCCTTGTGACGAGCAGTTCCTGAAGGAGCCGGCAGGCCAGGGCCACACCGATGTAGGAGCCCACCAGATACGCGACGCCGCCGTCGGGAAGCTGCCATTGGATCAGGATGCGGATTATATACAGGTACAGGATGACCGTGTAAACCAGCAGGGCCGGAGACAGCAGATAATCCACCAGGACGCTCAGGAAGCGCTTCCCCTTGAGTTCCATAAGGTCTTCGGAGATGAAGAGGCAGCAGAGCAGCGGGGCGATGACCAGTCCGATCAGGGCGGCGGGATATGAATATGCTTCTTTGGGGATATCGCCCTTGACAAGCAGGAAATCCACCGAGCCGGTTATTCCGGACAGAAGTCCCGCCAGTATCCCCGCGACGATGCAGGCTGCGGCACCCTTGATCAGGGTGTGGAGGATGGTGCGGGCATAAGTTTCATTGTCCTGCCTCCGGGTCCCCGCAAAAAGCAGGATGAACGAGAGGAGATATGTTATTACGGTCTCGGTGCCGCGCGGGGAGGTTACTGACAGCCAGATGGGGATCCAGAGGGCCCACGAGGCAGCGTAGAGGACCGTCCAGACCGTGCGGCCCCCCTTCCGGGTACTTGCGGATACCAGCCGGTGCAGGCAGAAGGTCAGTATCATCAGCGGCAGGAAATACACGAACGGGGCCTCCCCGATCTTCCTTCCCAAGAGGGTGACGTCCTGGTCGGCAAGGATGAAAAGGATAAAGAATGTCAATCCCAGAAGCGCTTCCACCGGGTATTCCCGGAAACTGCGCGCAACCCCCAGTCCGAGGGCTTTGAGGCGTTCCATGAAATTTCGCATAACGGCCGGAATCGAAGCAACAATTATACCAGCGCCGGGCGTAGCAATTCCCCGGCGGGGCTGGACGGTCAATTAAAAAATGAGTATATTTGCGATATGAAACGATTCATCTTCACCATCGCCGCGATTGCATTGTGCCTGAATGCTGCGGCCCAGACATCGGCCTGGAAGAAGGTCGAGGCATCATCTCTCAACCTTTGCGGAAAGGCTTTTGCCACCCCCAATCCTTATCACAGGATCGATACTTGCGTCTACAAGGGCTTCACCCCCGGTGAGAACAACCAGTGCCGGGTTCCGGCGGGGCTTACCGTGATGTTCAGGACCGATGCCACGGAGATAGGTACCAGCGTGGAGTTCGGCTGGGTGAACCGGGACGCATACCGTTCGTACCGGGGATTCGACCTTTACATAAAGAAGGACGGGAAGTGGCTCTGGGCCGGAGCGTCCACCTTCGACAGGGACCACCGTGACAAGGACAGGGTGGTGAGCATCGTCAAGGATATGGCTCCCGGCGAGAAGGAGTGCCTGCTTTATCTTCCCTTGTATACGGAATTGAATTCATGCCAGGTCTGTGTGCCGGCAGGCAGCATGCTGGAACCGCTGGAATCCCCGTTCAGGCACAGGATCGTGTTCCACGGCAGCAGTTTCACCCACGGCATCAGCTGCACCCGCGCGGGCATGAGCTACCCGATGCAGTTCATGCGCAAGACCGGCCTGCAGGTCATCCCCATGGGATTCAGCGGCAATTGCAAGATGCAGCCTTATTTTGCCGACGTGATGGAAGACATCGAGGCGGATGCGTATGTTTTCGACCCTTTTTCCAACCCCAACATCCCCATGATCCGCAAACGGCTGCTTCCCTTCATCGACAGGATGGTGAAGGCGCATCCCGGCAAGCCGATAATAATCCAGCGTACCATATATTGGGAGAAGGAGAATTTCAACACTTCCGCCCAGGCCGAGTTCGGCGGGCGCAGGGCCCTTTCCGACAGCCTGATGAAGATTGCGTGCAAGAAGTACAGGGACGTTTACTACATCAAGCCCGACGCCGCCCTGCATAACGGGGAGTCGTCAACGGCCGACGGCACGCACCCCAATGACAATGGATACTCCCTTTGGGAAGCATCCATCGAAAAACCCATACTGAAGATCCTCAGGAAATACGGGATCAGGAGAACCTGGTAGGGAGGTCCCTGCCGGGGACTATCCGATATAAGACAAGATGATGTCGGCCAGCTCTTCCTCGGTGTGGCCGTCGGCATTCAGTACGATGTCGTAGTTGCGGGCATCGAAACGGCTCACGCCCGCATACCGCCTGGTATAATTGTCGCGTTCCTGGTCGATTTCCTTGATCAGGACCTCGGCCGACTCCTCCGGAAGGCCCTGCTTTCTCATGATACGCTCCATGCGATGGGCCTTGGACGCGGTGATGAACACGTTCAGCGTATTGGGATGGTCCTTGAAGACAAAGAATCCGGAACGTCCGGCAATGACGCAGGAGCCCATCTCGGCAAACCCGTTGAGAATCTCCACCTCGGCCTTGAAGATGTCGTCGGTGGTGACGTCGAGGATGAATTCCTGGGCGTATTTGCGCTCCAGCCCCAAAGCCTTGGCCGAAGGGATGGGGGAGACCGTCTTGATGAAGTCGGCCAGCCAGCTTTTCTTCTCTCCCTTGAGCTTTTCAATCTGGCTTGCAGTCAGGTTGAACTGCTTCTGGAGGGTTTCCAGCAGCAGTTTGTCGCAGTATCTTACATTCAGTTTCCTGGCCAGGATGCTGCCTACGGTATGACCTCCTGAACCGACTTCGCGGCTGAGAGTGATGACAAAGGGCTCTTTCTTATTCATGGAATGATGTATTTATCGTACAAATATAATCTTATTCGGCCGATTATCCAATAGCGACCGGCTCGGGGCGGTGTCAGAGAATCCCGTACTCCCGCGCCAGATTCACCAGTTCGGCCGTGTTGGCCACGTCGAATTTGACCAGGAGCTTCTTCCGGTACCATTTGATGGTTTCCGGGCTAAGGACCAGGGCCCCTGCAATCTGGGGCGTGGTGTATCCCTTTGCCAGAAGGTCCAGGATTTCCTTTTCACGAGCGGAAACCTGCGGGGCATCCTCGGCGGAGGCGGGATGCCTTATCTCCCGGATGGTCTCTTCCAGGACTTCCGATACTTCCGTCTGCTCTATCCGGGAACGGCGGAGTTTCTTCCTCAGGAGCAGGATTCCGAGGAGCATGAGCAGGATTAGGACTGTTTCGCCGGCCATCAGCAGTATCTGCTTCCTTTGGGCGATCAGCGCGGCCGACATATATTCGTAGTTCTCTTTGGTGAATACGGGTTCCTCCTTGTCGTGGGCGGAGTAGTATCTGTCGGCCTCATGCAGGAAATGGAGTGCTTTCCCGGTCTTGCCGAGTTCCATATAGGCGCGCCCCAGGCCTTTCTGCGCATTGGCCACCATCAGGGAGTCGCCCCTGGCGTATTGAAGGGCTTTCCCATAAGCCTGGATGGCCTTCCGCGGGTTGCCTTCATCCACCCAGGTTTCGCCGATATTGTAGTACAGCACCGAGCTGCTTTCCCTCCATCCGTATTTTTCAAAGATGGCACCGGCTTTCCCGTACCAGTCCATCGCCTGGGGAATGGAATCCATCAGGTTGTACACGTTGCCTATGGAGCCGTAGAGCGCCGACAGCTGGTCGTCGATCTCCTTTTCCGAATATCCTTCCGGATTGGTGACGGATACGGCGCCGCCCGCCATCTGCTCCACGCATTCCATGGATTTCCGGTAATAGACCAGGGCGCTGTCAAACTGTTCCCGCCCGTAGAATTGCTGCCCGATGTACCGGTATGCGTCGGAATCGGCATATACCCAGCCTTTCCGGCGGCTGATTTCCAGGGCTTTGCGTGCGTAGAACAGGCATTTGTCACCGTTCAGCTGGCTGTAGCCCAGCATCAGGTCCCGGCAGGCGCGGTTAAGTGCGAGCAGCTGCCCGTCGGAAGCCACGTCAATGTCCTGGGGAGTCCATCGGCCCACCTCCCTTTCCAGGGAATCCAGGTTATGACCGCGGTAGTCGTTATAGGAATGGGACAGCAGGCAAGCGGTCGCTGCCAGCAGGCAGGTAATGAATCTTCTCATATATACAAAGATAGGAATAGTCCTTTGATTCTTTGGCAGCGGCGGCAATATAATAGCCAAAATCAACCCCTTAGGGTGGAATCAGCCACCCGAAAGGGTGGTGTTTATGACAATGAAATCTGCGAAATTTGCAAAAACAAACCACAGATGGAAGATAATGCTGCAGATATCATCAAGTTGACAGGGCGGGAAAAGTCCATCCTGCATGAAATTGCCGCCGGGAGGACAACCCCGCAGATTGCGGCAAAGCTCGGCCTGAGTTCGGAAACGGTCAAGTGGTACCGTAAACAGCTTTTGGTCAAATTTCTGCCGCTACTTCCGCCGAAGTGGTGAGGAAGGCAATTCAGAACGGAATCATTTAATACCAGTATATTATTATGAAAAAGTTGTTCATCTCCGTCGCTATGCTCTCGCTTCTGAGCGGTTATGCAGGGGCCCAGGGGCTTCTGGGAAGGCTGGGCGAGCGCGCCAAGAGTGCCTTGGAGCAGAAGATAGGCAATAAGGTTGAAAAAGGCGTGAATGATATGCTCGAGGGCAATTCGGGCAAAAAAAGCCGGAAGAAGGCCGGCGAGGAGGCCGATGCCGCCGTCATGCCCGGCACTGAAGCTGCCGTCATGCCCGGATCCGAAGCTGCCGTCATGTCCGGCTCCGACCGGGCGTCTGAGCGGAAGCAGGTCCAGACCGGTTACGCCAAGACAGACTTTGTCCCCGGCGACGAAATATTCTTTGATGATCCGGTGGAGAACGAAAAGGTGGGCGAATTCCCGCTGCATTGGGATTTCCTGAGCGGAGAGGAGTGTGAAATAATCACACTGAACGGGGAGCAGGTCATCAAGCTCTCCGGCTGGTACGGCACCATCGCCCCGCTCATGAAGGAGGCGGACTATCTTCCCGAAGAGTTTACCATCGAGTTCGACGTATGGTCCCCGGCCACCGGCGGGTCCAGCAACAATGACCATATCGACCTGATCCTGAGCTCGGAAGAGAATTCCGAAATCGTCGTGGTCATGCTCAATCCGGCTTTCAATGAAGAGCCGCTGGAAGGATCCCAGGCGGACGTCATCTATAATTTCTTGTCCCCTTCCGGGGATCCCCGGGAAGGACGGGCCAAGGGAGAGACCCTGGCCCCGCTCATACAGCCCGACGCCTGGCTCCACGTGGCCGCCTCTTTCAACAAGCGGGCGTTCAAGTACTATGTGAATGGCGTGCGGATGGTCAATCTCCCAAATGTGATGCGTCCCACCAGGATGGCCCTGCGGTCCGTCTCCAACTGTGACGAGAAGGACCGTTTCTACCTGAAGAACATCCGCATGGCCAAGGGTGCAGTTCCGCTGTATGACCGGCTGATGAGCGATGGCAAGATAGTCACCTACGCTATCACCTTCGAGACCGGAAAGGCCGACCTCAAGCCCGAAGCCATGATTGAAATAAACCGCATCGCCAAATTGATGCAGGAGAATCCCGGGCTGGAATTCGAGGTCCAGGGCCACTGCGACGCCACCGGTTCCGACAGGGTTAACGATCCGCTCTCGCAGAAACGTGCCGAGGCAATCGTCGCCGCCCTGGTGGAGCAGGGCATCGCCCAGACCCGCCTTACCCCGGTGGGCAAGGGTTCGCATGAGCCCATCGCCTCCAACGGCACCGACGAGGGCCGCGCCAGGAACCGCAGGGTTGAGTTTGTCAAAAAATGAAATATACCATGAAAAAAGTACTGTTCCTCATCGCCGTGACGGCCATGGTGCTGTCATGCGGCGGCAACAATCAGAAAAAGGCCTCCCAAGGTGCCCAAAACGACAAGACCGAGGCTCCCGCAACCAAGGGCAAGCTGAGCATAGGCGACAAATTCGCCTTTGCCGGCCTGGAAAGCGACCAGCTGGTCCCGGATTTTGCGATAGAACTCAGCGAGCTGGCCACAAATCCCCGCTCGGAGGCCAAACCCATGAAGGACGAGGCGTTCTTCTACACCGGCCCCGACATTACCGCCATCCCTGCGGCAAAGGTCCAGGCATATCTCCAGAAAGTTTACGCGGCGGTCAAGAAGGCGGCCGACAACGGGGTGGTCTATTATCAGAAAGGCACGTTTGACAATCAGCGCGGGGAAGAGGCAAAGGAAGCTCCCGTTACGGATAAGCCGGCGGCTTCCGTCATGTATCTCTATCAGCACGACGGAACCTGGTTCTATGTGAGTGCCGGGCACAAGGCCTATTTCCGCAAGTTTGTCAAGGACTATGGTGAAAAATACATCGGTGCCGGTGTCCTGGTAAAGGAGATCCTTGGAGGCGTCGAGTAACTGACCGTACACATGCCGCGCCGCTCCGGTTTGCGCGGCGCACACCCATGGAATGGGCCCCTATAGGCGAATAGGGGCCCAAAATCGTATTATAGACGCCGAATTCAGGCCGCTTTGGCCATATTCGATAAAGAAATGGCGTATTTGGCCACAGCATTTGCCGTGATTGTTGCCCTGTTCGGTTTGCAAGGCTAAATTCGCGAACTTTTTTTTGAAAAACTAATAATATAAATATGATGTTTGGACAAAAACGCCCGATGCCCTATTGCCAGCCGGAGTGCGAAGCGATAGACGTCTGCCTCGAGGAAATGATTGCAGCCTCGCCAGTGGACCCCCAGTTTGAAAAACCCTTCAATGATGAAGAAGAACTCTAAGACACAAGGAGGAAAGGAAATGAAGAAATCATTGGCAATGCTTTGCGGCCTGCTTGCTGCAGCCGCCTGCACAAAGGAAGCCCCGATGGAGAACAACGCCCCCGTTGCAGAGAAATCTTCCATCAAATTTGAAATCACCGTGAACCCTCTTACCAAGGCCTCCAAGGATGCATGGGAGGACGGCGACGCAGTGTTCCTGTTCTTTAAAGGTTCCACGCAGACCTATCTGAAACTTTCAAGGGTCAGCGGCAGTTGGGAATACGCACTCACCGGTTCCGACAGTGACGTCACCGGTGCCACCGACAAGAAACTCACCGCCGTTTTCATGCCGTTTGCGAGCAACGTCACACCTGCATACAATAACGGCTGGAAATTCCAGAAGGGCGGCAAGGACATCATGTCTTACTTCATGACAGACGAGAATGTCTCCTACACAACCGATGTCGATGAAGACAACAACACCGTTGTTCAGGCAAGCGTGACCGTAAGGAACAACGTGGCGAACTCCGTCCAGTTCTATGTGGTGGATCCGGATGCCGGCAACACCACCGCTGACGGCACTTACACCTATTCCCTCTTCAACGATACCGTGAAGCCGTTCGGTTTTGGCTCAGTGAACGCTGACGGCACCGTCTCCGCCGTTGAGGGCAATTGCGGCGATCCCATGCCGGGTTACGTTTATAATAACGGAACCGAAACCGGATACCTTTTCAGCGGGCTGGTAGGGAACTCCGACGCGGAGCAAGCAATTGTTGCTGAGATGCCAACGGGTGAGTACGATTGGGATGAAGAGGATAACCCTATACCGATTTGGGGTGACGGTGGTTATGGTTACCTGTTCCTGCTATCTGACGCGGAAAATATAGATGACGCGGAACATACCTATGGCAAGTTCACTGCTATCAAAAATGTGATCGCTCCTCACGCCGCCCTCAAACTCGGCAATCTGAAGGAGACCGACGCCACTAAGAAATGTTGGTGGGAACTCGGAGAGGGACACGGAGCTCCGGCTCAATTTGATCAGGTATTCAGCACGGTCAACTACGGAGCTAAGTGGCCTTGGGAAAACGGCAATTTCTATAATTTTTATGAAGCTGTTGCCCTTGAGTTGCCGGAGGGCTGGAAACTCCCGGACGGAAATAAATACACTGGTGGGATTGGCGGTGGTGACTTAGGCACCTTAGATGGAACTACATATCATATGGACATCAAGGGTAAAGAATGCTTCGTTATCGTAAACGGGGGTAGTTTCCTTATCTTGCCTTCGGCCGGTGTAGACTTTCCGTGGGGTACTCGTCATTCAAACGGAGTTTATCTCTGGTACGGAGAAAAGATTGTTGATCGTGCAACCTGGTATTATACCAATGGTGATCAGGGCTTCTATATTAATGAAGCATGGGATAATCAAATGACAGACTTCAGAATGCCGATACGCCTTGTTCCGGTCGATCAATAGTCCAAATTACTAAGGACAATAAATCCCAATCAGGGGCCACCCATTTGGGCGGCCCCTGATTGTTTTATACCAGCACCCTCCGGAGGGCCCAGGCGTATAGGATTTCAACCACCAGCGTGATGCCGTCCAGGATGTAATTCCCGGCAGCGTGGTCGAGCCATCCGGGCAGGAAGAAAAGCACCGGAAGCAGTAGGGTGACAAACACCCTTAACACCATAAGCATGCCAGCCTGCGCAAGGCGCCCGCGGTACCAGATGCACAGAAGGATCCCGAGGGGCAGATAGATGAGCGGAAGGAACGCGGCGGTTGCGGCGGAGAATTCCAGACCCTCGAGGCCGGGCACCATGGTCACGAATCCGAACAGACAGAAGGCGATGGCCACCCACCAGAGGATCGTCAGCGGATGGTAAAGCGGCTTCATTCCCCTCATCATGCAATAATACATGACCGTCATACCAACGGTCTGCAGCACTGCATTCAACAACGGAACGTGAGTCAGGATATGGTCCCGCAACGGGGCTACGCAGCTCACGGCCGCCGCAACCATAATGCAAAAAGACGCCTCCACCACCCACCGCGGCACCCTTGCGTCAATATGGTCGACCCTGCATGTGTTCTTTTCCATCTCAAGCTTTCTTTTCCCAAATGTAAGCAATCTGCACGGTAGTTTTCCGCAGAAATCGACGATTTGGCCGCATATTGGGCATTTTGGCCAATGAAAAGCACCTGGAATGCCCGAATCTGAGCAAAAATGGCGAAATTTACTCTGATGAATGCAATTAATCCCTTCGTTATTGTTCTGATTATTCTGGGCATCATCGCCGCCCTTGTCATCACGCTGCTCCTCTCCCTGAGGACCACGCGTAAGCTGGTGGACGAAAACAACAAGCTCGTGGGCAAACTGCGGGAAAGCGAGTCTGCCGCCGCGCCCCGGCTTCCGGTGGCATCGGCTCCTATGCCCTCGGGCGACAGCGGTTTCATGGAGTGGTTTGAACTGAGGATGGACCAGACCAGACTGTATCTCAGGAGCGACATTTCACTTAAAGCCATCTCCGGCGAGCTGGGAGTCTCCCAGCGGAAGATATCCATGGCCCTCAAGGCGGATCCCAGATACGGCTCGCTGAACGAATACCTGGCGGCAAAACGGATTGAAGAAGCCTGCCGCCTGCTCAGCCAAAAGCCGTTCTTCAAGATAGAGAGCATCAGTCAGGACTCCGGATTCAGCTCACGCAAGACTTTCCAGACCATTTTCAAGAAGAGGATCGGCATGACGCCCTCGGAGTACCGCATGGCCGCCTCCGGCGGACAGGCTCCCGCTGAATAGCCTCCGGCCGGGCCCTTTCTTCCATCAGGTGACGATACCCTGCATTTTTTCTGCACCCCTATAAGCAAAAAGGGCCGAAAATGCTTATACCCTGCTTATTCAATGGACCCCTATAAGCATCGGGACTTGCGCTGGACAGGTCCCGGCCTCAGTCGAGCGTGATGCTTTCTATTCTCAGGCGCAGGATTCCGGAGGGGACCCGGGCCTCGGCGATTTCACCGGCTTTCTTTCCCATCAGGGCGGCGCCGATAGGGGAATTCAGCGAAATCTTGCCGGCCTCGAGGTCCATCTCGTGGGGGCTGACTATCTTGAATTCCATGCGGGTATTTGTGGAGAGGTTCGTGAATTCCACCCGGCTCAGAAGACAGACCCTGTCTTTGGGGAGGACATCGGGGTCGATCACGCGTGAATGCTCCAGGATTTTCTGCAGGAAACGGATACGGCTGATGGTCTTCCCCTGGATCCGCCTTGCTTCACGGTATCCCGCATTATCGCTTCGGTCCCCCTGGGCGCTGGCCTCTGCAAGGTCTTCAGTCACCTTGGGGTAGACCTCGCCTATGAGATGCTTCAACTCGGCTGCAATCTCGTCGTATCGTTGCTTTGACAGGTATTCCATGCCTCAAATTTACGCATTTTTCGGCGAATCGCATCGCCGGAAGCATCTTCCTGCTCAGAAAGAAAGGCGGCCAACCGTAACGATCCCCTTGACGGCGGCGGTGGCAACGCATTCCACAATGCTGTCAAGGCCGAATTTCCCCTTGATGCGCTCTTTGTAGCTGTCTACGGTGTTTACGGAAATCTCAAGGGCCGAGGCGATCTGGGAATTGCTGTAGCCGGAGGATGTCAGCTGCAGCACTTCCAGTTCCCGGGGCGTGAGCCCCTGCGGCTTTCGCGCCTGAAGGTTCTCCTGGCCGCCAAAGGAGCGGAGAATCTTGCCCGAGTCTATGGTCTCCCCAAAGAACAGGTATTTGCCGGCGGCAACGTCTCCGACGGCATCCACAATCGATTCCGGCGAGGAATCCTTGGCCAGATAGGCGCAGGCCCCGGAGGTGATGGCCTTGATGATATACGCGGGGATCTTGTAATGGGAGAGCACCAGGGACTTTACCCGCGGGAAAGCATCCCGGAGGATCCCCAGCAGGGTGAGGCCGTCGGTCTCCGACTCCAGCGTTATGTCCACTACGGCAATGTCGGTTTCCGGGTGGGCGTTGAGGTAGGCCACCGCCGCCCCAGGAGAAGCCACTGAATCGATACTGCCAAAGGATGGGTTTGCGCCCAGGGCCAGTTTGAGCCCCATCACAAACACGGCGGAATCTTCTATGAGAAGGACATTTATCATAGGTTGATGGTTATTTGAAGGCCTCCTTCGGGCCGGTTATGCATTTCCATTACCGCTCCCAATTTATCCAGTAGCTCGCGGGTAATCACAAGGCCGAGGCCGTGCCCCCATCGGGCATCTCCCTCCCTGAGTCCGGGACCGTTATCGGAAATGATAATCCTTTTCCCGCGGGAGTGCAGGACTACGCTTTCCGGACTGGCCTTCACGGCGTTGTCCAGGAGGTTCCTGAGGACGGTGAGGAGCATGTTGCGGTCGGTGCGCACGGTAAGGCCGGAGGGAATATCTACCTTGATGGCTGCTCCATCGGGGATGGTGCCTATGGCTTCGGCCGCCAGGGAGGTCAGGTCCTCGTCCCGCATCACCGGCTCCAGCATCCCCTCCTGGTTGAGGGACCAAATAAGAAGGTTTTCCAGCAGGGATGATGTATTGTCGGCCGAATGTGCCAGCTGCACAAGCCCTTCTTCCAGCTGTGCTGGTGTCAGGTCCCTGACCCGTTCCAGCAGTTGGCGGGTCAGCATCCGGTTCCCGGAGATGGGATTCCGGAGGTCGTGGGAAATAATGGAGAACAGGCGGTTCCTCATCTCCAGTTCTTTCACCAGAAGGCGCCTTCCCCTCAGGCGGAGTACAGTCCATGCAACAGCCGTAAGAAGGAGGGCATACAGCAGCAGGAAGGGCCATCGGAGCCACAGCGGCTGCGGCATGCGGAGGGTCTGCTCCCGGATTTCGCCGCGGTCCCATCGGCCGAAGATATCGGAATCCTGCTCCTGGAGGAGATAGCGCCCGGGGCGGATGTTTTCCGGCAGCCCGGTGAAGCGTCCGTCGGTCCAGTCTCCTCCGTTCAGGCGGTACCGGTGCCGGATAAGGCCCTCCAGCGGCAGGTTTCCGACTGCCTTGATGGAAAGAAGGCTGTCGGGGTGGAAAGAGGCTGCGCCGGCGGCGCCGCCAAAGGCCAGGGCGCCGCCTTTCAGGTGGCAGGAAACGCGCTCTCCGTAGATGTCGGAGGGGAATCCCAGTTCTTTGGGGACACGGCCGGTGCTGCCGTCGGTGTCCACGAACCATAGCCCGTCCTCCGTTCCGGCCCAGAGGCGGCCTTTCCCGTCGGCCTCCACGGACTGCACCAGCATGCCGTCCAGGAAAGATTGCCGGTGGGGGCCGTCAGTGACGCCATCATGCCCGGCTCCTTCCCTGTCATGCCCGGCCGGAGCCGGGCATCTCCACAGCCCGCTGCGTGTGGCGGCCCAGACAGTGCCGTCCGGGGTGAGGCAAAGGTCGGTGACGTAATCGTCGGGGATGGAGGAATTGCCCTTGAAGTACTTTGTGACAAGGCCGGTGTTGCGGTCTATTATATTGAGCCCGGCATGGGTGGTGGCATAGACCAGATTGCCCTGGGCATCCTCGATGATCCTGCTTCCGAGCCTTGAACTGACGTATATGTTGGAGTCAACCTGCGGCGAAGGGTATCTGAAGGGGCTCAGCCACCGCGGAGGGAGGCTTTTCCTGGCCTGGCGGTCCCATTCGTTGATGCCTGCGCCTTCCCAGGATATGACCCAGAACCGGCCCTCGCTGTCTTCCAGGAAGTCCGATATCCAGTTGGCCCCGTCAAGGTCCCGGGCTTCTGTCTGCTCTTTGGGAAGAGGACCGGTGAGGCGGTCCTTGTGCAGCATTATCCCGTCCTTCCAGACCTCCCATCCGGTATTGTTCCAGAGGCCCACGTAAACGTTGCCGGCGCGGTCTTCATAGAGGGCCGACACGCGTTCTTCCGCGGTCCCGATCCAGAGCTTGCCGCTATGGTCCTCCATGATGGCCGACACCTGGGCGGCAGAGACCGTCTTCACCTGCTGC
The DNA here is from genome assembly GCA_017437755.1 of Bacteroidales bacterium. GTDB lineage: Bacteria > Bacteroidota > Bacteroidia > Bacteroidales > UBA932 > Cryptobacteroides. The sequence continues at coordinate 11,083 of JAFRXI010000065.1, read as the reverse complement.
AAGGCCGGAGACAGCACTGAGAGGCCGTTGTCGCCGCCCGCCCATATATTGCCCTGCCGGTCCTGGAATATGCAGTAGAGTTCCCCGGAGGAAAGGCTGGAGGGGTCATCGGCCTTGTGGCGGAATACCTCCGAATCCTCAGGATGAGCCGTGTCTACGATGCCCAAGCCGTACGATCCCGCCGCCCAGAGGTTTCCGCTGCGGTCCGTGAGCAGCCTGGCGTGGGCTACGGGCAGTCGGCCCAGGGGAATGGGGCGGCCGGCCTCATAGGCGTGCAGGAGGGAGGTGTGGTCTTCAAAAGAGTAGAGTTTTCCGCCGGTTTCAGAGTAACTTCCGTTGCAGTACATGCCCTCCCAGGAGGGAAGCGTGATGTGCGGGGCATTCCTGTCTCCCACATACTGGTTGTGGACCAGGCGGCCCGCAAGCCAGAGTTTCCCGTCCCCGGCCTCGTATATCTGGTAATAGGGGTAGTCACCCTCCGAGTCCCGTTTGTCGTAGAAGCAGCGGGCCTCCTCCCGGATGCCCTCCTTGTATGAGAGTTTCAGCAGCAGGGTGTCACCGACGGTGGCCCATACAAACCCTTCTTTGTCGGCGTACAGGGCGCGGACTGTGTCGTAGGATTGCCGGTCGGGGCCGGCAATGACGGAATCCGGGGCGTCATGCCCGACCGGATCGGGCATCACCGTCAGCCCTTCCGAGGTCCCGACCCACAGCCGGCCGTCACGATCCACCGCAAGGGCATTCACCCTTCCGTACTCCTTCCAGCTCCTGAATCGGGAGCCGTCAAAACTGGCCAGCCCGTTCCGGGTGCCTGTCCAGAGGACTCCGTGGGCATCCTGGACAATGGCGTAGACGGTATTGGAAGGCATGCCGTCGGCCGCGTTATAGTTCACAAAACGCCTGGTCATGCCCGGGTCCGACCGGGCATGACCAGGCGCTGCAAGCACAAGTAAGGAAAATATGACGGCAAAACGGCGCATAGCTTTGCAAAGATATCATTTCCTCCCGGAAAATCCTTGCAAATCAGCCCTTGTGGTGGAATCCGCCACAAGGGGGACATTCATATGGTTTACTTTTGCAGAAAACACCAAGACGTATGAAAAAGATACTTCTTCTCTTTTTGGCATTCCTGCTTTTTGCGGTCCCAAAGGCATCCGCCCAGCTGGGCTTTGATTTCGGGATGAACTTTGAAATGCTGAGCCGCAAGGTCCCGGAGGGATTCAAATCGGGTGGTTTCGGCATGGGTCCTTACGCCGGCATCATCTACGGCATCCCCGTGAGCATGTCCGGTATGGTCAACTTGGGCATCAACTACAAATACGACATTCTCTGGGGGGCGATGGGCGCCTGGTACGATGAAACCAAACTGGATGTGATCACCCTGGGGAACTACGACACGTCCATCCGGGAACACCACCTGCAACTTCCGGTATCGTTCAACTATGGCACCAGGAAAGGATGGAGTTTCTTTGCCGGGCCCGTTCTTGACTACTGCCTGGCATCGACCACCTCCAGTACGGATAAGGACTGGCCGTTTAAAGACGAGAACGGCAAGGGAATGAAGATGAATACCATTAAAGACCTGGGTATCAAGCCCTTCAATGTCTATCTGAAAGCCGGTGGCGGGGTGGGTACCAAGGGCTTCTCCTTCAAGCTTACCGCCGCTTACGGGCTTTTGAACCTGGCCCCGGACAAGGGCAGCCCGCTGCACCGCTGGACCGTGGGCATGGACTTCCACATCAATCTGTAGCGCCCCATGCGTAGCTTTATCCTGACGGCATTATTTCTGGTCCTGGGCATTCTGCCTCTGGCCGCCCAGGACGTGATTGTGAGCGGAGGAGCGGATTTCAAGCGCCTCTGCGAAGGCAGCACGCTTCCCGCGGAGGAGGGATGGACCGTCGTGAAAAAGAATGTGGCCATACCGGGTGTCACGCCCGAAATCTGGTGCGGAATCGCCCAAATCAGAAAAGCGGAGAAGAACTTTATCGCAACGCTCGCCTTCGGTCCGGTGCGCTGCGACGACATGTGGCGGCTCTCCGACGGACTGGTCGTCTACAACAAGGGGAACAAGTATTCCGCCCTCTGCCTGGTGGGTGGGAAATGGAAGCAGACCCTCAGCGGCTACAACTGCAGAATCGTCGCCTGCGGGCATGCCGAGGGCGCAAAAGCCCAACTGCTGGTGCGGGACAAGAACGGTTACTTCAGTTGGATAGACGAGGGCGGAAAGCACATCCAAGGCACGCCGGAGCATTATGACGATGCGGTCATCTACCGGGCCCACGGCGATGTGGTTGCCGTCAAGACCGGCGGAAAGTGGGGCGCTATGGCCTCGGACGCCCGGGTTGTGGTTCCCATCCAGTACGACACCCTCTTCCTGACGGCCTCGCTGCGTCAGTGGGGCGGGAAATGGGCCGACGCCAACTGGCTCTATGTGAACAAAGGGGGCCTCTGGGGCGTCAGGGGCGACAATGGCGTCGAAGCCCTTCCTCCTGTCTATGACGGATTGTCATATTGGCCCACAGCCCCGGACACCTGGTGCTACCGCAAGTCCGGGAGCAAGTGGGGGATGATGGAAACCAGCGGCCGGCAAATCCTTCCGGAAGACTACGACGGCCTGTCGCCTTACAGTTTCAACGCTCACGTGAGCGGGAACCTGCGTCTTCCCTTCGCCATCGTCGCAGGACGTGGAAACGAGCGCGCCCTGCTTAACCACAAAGGTCACGAGCTGATTCCCTTTATGAAAGATAAGGATATGTTCGACCTGCTGGTGATGTTCTATCCCCGGAACTCCTTCTCCGTCTTTACCTGGAACAACTATAGACTCTGGGCCAAGGGAGAATTTGAGTCCGCCGCCGACTTTGAGGCCCGCCGCAGGGATCCTTCCAAGACGGAGGGATATATCGCCTCGCTGATGCCGGCGGCAGAGAGGGCTTTCGTGTCGGCCATGATAGGGAAGGACGCCAAGCTTATCCTCAGCCGCTACGATGCCGAAGAGGAGACCTTCATTTTCTCCGTGGACAAAATCCTGCATGACACTTACAAAATCCGGGTTCCCCGCTCCGATGCCCCCCTTTTCAAGGCAGAATTCGACAGCATCTCATCCGAGGCCCTCGCAACGGCCAAGTACTTCATACATAACGATATGCTTTCACTCAGAAGCATTACTTTCACTACGGCGGAAGGGAAGACTTTCCGCTTTGACAACCCCGCCGCGCGGGACTGTTCCCAGCCTTCGCTCAAGGACCTTGACCTGATACAATGATGAAAAAGTTTTTCGCAATAGCGCTGTTTGCCGTCCTTTCCCTGGCGGCCGGAGCGCAGTCAAAATTCGACACCGGAACAAAGGCCACCTCGGCCCTTGGCCAGCTGGAAGAAATCAGCGGCCAGAAGTTTTCAAAGCCCACCGGCGACCATCGCATCGTGATTCCGGCAGCGCGCGCCGTCAGCGCTGCCAGTTCTGCATCCCGGGGCGGCGGAAGCAGTGCGTTGGGTCTCGCCTTCGGAATCCTTACCCCGATGCTCTTCAGCGCCCTGGACTATCTGGAAGACAGCCGCTCAAGCGCTTCCGCTCCAGTTGACACCTATGAGCTGCAGCCGGATCCGGTGGCCCCCGACGTCATTGACGAATGTGATGCGGGCATAGTGAACAAATTCCCTCCCGGCTGCACATTCGAGCGCCACTATCCTGTTCCCGGAGACAAGGACTGGTACCTGGAACTGAACATGACCAACCAGAGCAACGTGGACCACGACTTCACCATAATCTATTGGGAGAAGGAAGGGAAGTACGGCACTCCCCGGCTCAAGGTGCTCCGCAGCGGCCTGCCCGGGAACCGCATCCACGATCCCCTTCTGGGAATCAGCGTGAACGGCCATTACGACACCGGCACCCTTTCTACCCGGTACAAAATCGAGAAGATTATCTACAACGACTGAAGCAACTCACTGCTACGCCCCCCAGAATGCTCCTATCGTCCATATTTTTGGGACGGTAGGAGCACTTTAACGATTTGTGCCCCTGGCTGATATGGCAGTATCGCCGGTGACCGTGTATCCTGCCGCATGCCACAGGCGGCGGGCACATTGTCCGGATAAATATGCATAATTATGGCTTCTAAGTGAATCTTTTTTCCTAACTTCGCAGAAAGGGTTGAATTATAGAAGATTATGCATATACTTGAAGAAGCCTCACGCTGCCTGCTTTGCGCCGATGCGCCCTGCAGCAGAGCCTGCAGAGGTGGAGACCCTGCCAGAGCTGTCCGGGCCATCCGTTTCGGCAACCAGGCCATCGCCCGCAAGTGGGTGGAGGACTGCACCGAGGAGGATCTGGAAGCGGCAGGGAAAGCCTGCATCCACTACGACTTCCCCATCCGCATCCGCGAGATGGTAAAAGAGCTCCCTGAAGCGCCTGCAAGGCCGCTTCCCAGCCTTGAGATTGACTTTTGCGGCATCCGCTGTGAGAATCCCTTCTTCCTGGCTTCATCGGCCGTATGTACCAACTATGAGATGGTTGCACGGGCTTTTGAAGACGGATGGGGCGGTGTGTTTTACAAAACCATCTGCATGCAGGAAATCAATGAGGTGTCTCCGCGTTTCGACGCCGTTTACGGCAACGGGAAGAGGGGAGATTTCTATGGATTCCGCAACATGGAGCAGCTCAGCGAGAATACCGTGGAGATGGACTTCGATATCCTCAGGCGCCTGAAGCGGAATTACCCGTCCAAGGTTATCATAGCCTCCATCATGGGAAAGACGGAAGAGGAGTGGACGGTGCTTGCCAAAATGGCGGAAGAAGCCGGCTGTGATGCCGTGGAACTGAATTTTTCATGCCCCCAGATGCGAGAGTCGGGTATGGGTTCAGACGTGGGACAGGACTCTGAACTGGTCACATTCTTCACCGCCTACGTGAAGCGCAGCGTTTCAATCCCCGTCATCCCCAAGATGACTCCCAATATCACCCACATCTCCGGACCGGCAATGGGTGCATACTTTGCCGGGGCTGATGCGATATCCGCAATCAACACCATCAAGAGCATCACGATGGGAGACGGATCCGAGGTGAGCGGCTACCAGACCGGGTCGGGTTATTCCGGCAGGGCCGTGAAACCCATAGCACTGCGGCATATCCTTTCCATGGTACTGAACCCCATGATGAAAAACACCCAGTACAGCGGCGTGGGAGGCATTGAGACCTGGCATGACGCCCTGGAGTTCATCCGGCTCGGTTGCCGTAATGTTCAGGTATGCACGGCTGTCATGCAGTACGGCTACCGCATCATAGAGGACCTGACCCTAGGCCTTCAGAACTATATGGCAGACAGGGGCATCGAGCATCTCTCGGACCTTGTTGGAGAGCTTCTGCCCTCCTTCCGCCTTCCCGCCGACCTTGACCGCAGTACCATCGTATATCCAAAGTTTGACACTTCCAGGTGTATAGGCTGCGGCAGATGTGTCATTTCCTGCTCAGACGGCGGCCACCAGGCCCTCGTCTTCAACCAGGAAACCCGGAAGCCCCAGTTGACAGGATCCAGATGCGTCGGGTGCCATCTCTGCCGGCTCGTATGCCCTGTCGGGGCCGTTTCGTCGGCAAAAAGGGTGAAGAAGGCTTCAATCCGGATTTGATGGCGAAATATTAGGATCCCGTGTACACTTATTTCAGGTACTCGAAATCCAGGCTGTAATCCGTGGTCATGCGCAAGATGGGACTTGAGTCCGCAATCAAATGCTTTTCGCCGGAACTGACTTGCTCGCCGGAGAAGCTGAATTCATATCTGTGTTTTTGAGAAGTAATGCGCGACGGCAGGTTCTTGCTCAGTGCGTCGATACCCTCGTAGTCGAATATGATGCCGCTGTTGGAATGGATGAGGAAGATGAAACCATGCAGAGGGTTGGCGGCAGTGCTGTATTCGTAGTTGTATTCGGTTTCTTCGGTGATGTTGCCGTCTTTTATCGTCTGGCGGATGGTCTTGACAACATTGCCGTCTTCCCAGGTGAAGACAAAGTACTCGCTGGTCACAAGAGTTCCGTCGCCCGTCCTGGCAGTGCCCTCGGAACAGGCAAGCAATCCTTCGTCATTATAGTAAAGGGTACGGCTGCAATCTGTATTGCTGTCACAGATGATGCGGACAATGCGGCCTTTCGTAAGAAGATGCATGGATAATCCTAATTAATCTCCTGCCCGTCCTAAATATTTTTGTCCGTTATGCCGAACTTTGCTGCCATTAAAAGCTCGGTATGAACAAGAAACTCCTATACTGCATCGCAGCGGCTATCTGGGGCATCCGATCGTACTGGAGGGCACTATTACAGATTTTAGGTATGAAAAGGTTGATTACGGCTTCACTCTGCCTGCTGCTTGCAGTGACCGCTACGGCACAGCAGAAGAAGATTCTTCGCGGCTTTGACGGGGGAATGATGGTTCACAGCGGATACCTTTCCGGTATGCTGGATGCGATAAGCTATCAGGCAAAGGGCGCCCCATTTGGGATAGGCGGTGTTATCCGGCTTCATCTTGGGGAGCATTTCCGTGTGGGCAGCGAAGGTTATGTGTCCAATCTGAGCCAGCTGAGTAATGGCAGTTACCTTAAGTATGGATGGGGCGGCTTACTGGCCGATACCTATACGGTTATAGGCCGATTCCAGCCTTATGCCGGCCTGACCCTGGGGGGCGGGTCGATGACGACCCTTTTGATGATGGAGGCGCCGACATCGGATTGGGCTCCCATAGACGGAACCCGTTATCATAAACAAGGCTTCATGGCTGTCGACCCTTTTGTGGGATGCGATTTCATTGTTTCCGGTCCGATGCACTTGACCCTCAAGCTGGACTATCTATGTGCACTGAGTCAATCAAGTCTCCTTCCCCACGGCCCCCATGTGTACGTAGGATTCCTGTTTTATCACTGACGGGCAAGGACGTACGCGATAAACGGGTCCTGTGGTGGAATCCGCCACAAGAGTATTTCTCATATAGGCTATTTTTGCGGAAAATGCAGAAGGCTTATGAGAAAGCTTCTTTTTGTCATGGCATTCATTCTGGTATGCGTTTCCGCCGCATCCGCGCGCGGACGGGTCGGAGCGGGCTATCTGGTGGGAGGGACGACGCGCTCTGATGCGCTGGGGACACAAAGGTATATCTCGCACGGCCCCGTGGTCCACGCCCGCTGGAGCATTGATTTTTCCTACTATCTGGATCTGGATTTCGGGACGGAATGGCGCTTCCAGTCTATTAGATTTCCATCCGGCGGCACTCATCCCGTATCCGGCCTTCCTGCCGGAGAAAGCTTCCACGAAGAATATATCACAGTCCCGCTGAACCTTGATTTCGTCATCTCTACGGAGGATTTGGGAATGCTGCGCTTTCTCGATTATCTGGGCGCTTACGCTGGTCCAAGGCTGGACTGGTGCATTGTGTCGCACAACGGCTTTGACCGCAGCTTCTCCTTTATGAAACAGGATTACGGGTACAGGCCGCTCAATGTCGTTGCCGGGGCAGGTGTCTATGTTGTCAAAGGAAAATGGAGCTTTACCTTGACCGCCGACCACGGCTTCATTGACCGCTGCTCAAAAAGCGATGTCAAGATAAGGAACGACTGGTTTGCATCATTTAGAATTGGATTTGAATTCGGAAAATGAAACGATTGACGCTACTGGTATGCCTGCTGCTGCCCCTTGCGTCCTGGGCGCAGGTTAATACGGACCTGTTCGACACCGGCTTCCATTCCAGCTCGGCCATCGGCCAGCTGGAGGAGATGTCAGGGCAAAGTGTCGGTGGCTCTTCCTATAGCTCGGAAAGTTACAGCACCTCTTCCGGCAATCCCTGTTATAGCTCCGGTAGCACCGGGGCCGATGCCATCCGGGATGCCAAGGGTAAATTCAAAAAGCCGTCTGTCCGAACCCCGGAATACCGTCCGCCGCGGCCTTCAAGGGCCCAAAAGGAGTATGCCCGCAAACTGAAAAAGTGGAACGGCCGGTCCAGGAAGATTCGGGAAAGCGCCCAGAGTTACACACGCACTGGCCGTTTCAAATTGAAAGATGTCCAGCCCCTGAGGGAGAATCCTTCGGGCACAACTGTTCCCAGAATGGTTATTCCCAACAACATTCCCAGGCATATCACGCTGGACTATCCCGTATACAGGGATACGGTCTGGAATAAACTCCCGGACGGGACGCTGGAAGGCAAGGTGCAGGAAAGCAGGTATTTTGCATTCGGCGCCATCCCCGGCGAGGATGGCTGGTTCAACGAACTTCGCTTCACAAACCCTTCCGGAAAGGAAATCTCCATCCGGGTGGAATATGAGGTCAAATACGGCAAGGACGGTGCAACCCGGCAGGCGCATAAGATTGTCCATATGCCACCGGCAAGGATCAATGAGCCAAGTGTTTACAACAACAGCCTTGGCGTTTATACCGACAATAGCATCCGCTACCGGATTCTAAACGTAACCAGGCTATGAAAAAGTGTTTCCTGTTTGTCCTGATTGTGCTTGGCGCACAGCTGGTGTGTGCCGCCGACACCTGGTCCGATCTGCTCCGGGCCTATAAAATGAACCTTAACGCCCTGGCGCGGGGAAACGGATACCAGATTTTCCGTTCGGAAGCGGGCGGACTGGGGATTGCCTATTCCGAAACAGATGCGGTGGGGCAGTGCCATTTTTCCCTTGCCATGGTCCCTGTGGAGGCCAGTGGGATGCGCTGGCTGCCTGGCGCCGGCGCCAATTTCCTGGAAGTCCGGGCCGATCCCTATATTTCCGGCGTGATGGCCCTTCAGGAGGTGAAGGGACCGGAGACAGATCCCAAATTGGGCAGTTTCTGCTATGTGGTAGAGCCCCGTATCTTTGTGGGCTCCGATGGCCGTATCCTGAATCTGGGCTACTTCGGCGATACACTTGTCGTCCTCGTCCAGAGAAACTCCTGGGTTTTCTGGGTGGGAGAGGATGGCAAGTTGGTGGATATTCCGGCAGTGAATCCTCCCTCAGGCGTTGCAGACCGGACGCTCCGTGTGGAAGATACGCGAGCGGTTGATATCGGTCTCAGCGTATTCTGGGCCGACCGGAATGTTGGGGCCGACGCCCCCCAGGCATACGGCGACTATTTCCCTTTCAGAGCATCCGTGCCCTGGGGCGGAGAGTGGCGCACGCCTACAGCGGCCGAACTGGAGGACCTCTCAAATAAATGTTCATGGGAACTGACTGCGCTTGAAGGCATTGCCGGCTACAAAGTTACCGGCCCCAACGGAAACTCCATTTTCCTTCCGCTCGCAGGCGCTGTCTGGAGCGACGGAGAACTGGACCGCGATGGCGAAAGCGGCTCTATCTGGTCCTCGGAGCGCGACCCCGAGAAATACTATCGGGATAACAACTACACCGTTTTCCTCCAGATGACCCAAAGCACCACTGAGAAGTATCGTCACTATATCCGCTCTTATCATCTGTACCAAAAAATGAGCCTTCGGCCCGTTTTGCCAAAAGGCGGGAAATAGGCCTATTTGTCCATAAACACAGAATCCATATGAAAAAGCTATCGATTATTCTCGCTATGCTGGTGCTGAGCACAGCGTGTGCCGGTGCCCAGGAGGCGCCCAGGGCTGTGAACCTGGGGCTGAGTGTACAGTGGGCAGATAAAGACATCGCACCCGAAACCGATATCCCCGAAGGATGGCGGTTGCCAACGCTGGCGGAAATCAAGGAACTCCGCGAGGGCTGTACGCAGTCCATAGAGGACAAAGACGGACAGGAGTGGGTGGTCTTTACCGGGAAAAACGGCAACAGCATCTCCTTCCTCTATCCCATGGGAAGCCGCTCCGCGAGGGAGCTCTGCATCGCGGGCTCAGACGGGTGTTACCTGAAAGTCATCATCCTGAATCCCTTGCTGAAGGCGCCGGGTCGGGATGGGTATTACACGTGGGAGGAGCTGGGAGAGACTAGCCTGGGCCAAAGAAAATACCCTGTCCGTTTAGTTAAAGAATAGTCCTATGAAACGCTTGATCTATCTTCTTCCCCTTGCCTTGCTGCTTCTTGCAGGCTGCAAGGAAAAGCGCTATTTTACCAATATTGAGAACGGCCAACACTGGCTTTGCCGGATAGTCTTTGACGACGAGAGCTACAAAGATTTCTTTGTGGTGGGGGACGTCTTGTATGCCGGAGAGGACACATCGTCCCGCCATAAAATGATCTTCTACATGCCGGAAGGCTGGGACGACAGCTACCCGATTTTCCTGGACCGCTGTCTACCAGAGTATACTGGGGACTGGGGGGCCTATACGGGGATGCCCGTGGCCGAAAACGCCCTCAAAGCGGGAAATATGATTGTGGTCCTGGTGGCCTATGAAGTATGGACCGCCATTCCTGACATCTTGCTGGCAGAGCATTTCCTGAAAGAGCACGACGCCGACCTGCCGGGAGACAGCAAGAATATCCTAACGGCTGCTTTTTTCGATTTCGAATGATGGGAAGATTCTTACTTCTGGCGCTTCTTGCCGCGTGGTCGGCCGCCGCACAAACGCCTGAGGAGCTATACCAGGAGTACATTACTCCGGAAACTCAGGCCATCATGGAACGCTTCCAAGAGGCGGAAAAGAGGACTGCTGAGGCCGAAGCGGCTGCCGGGACCAGACGGAAGCTGGTGCTCTCTTTGTCCATCCTCATCGGCCTCACTCCACTGGCGGTCATCTGCCACAAAATCATCCGGGGCAGGACCTGGAAGGAGAACCCCGGCGGCACTGTCCGGGCGCTGGGTGCCGGCCTTTTGGGCGGTGCGGTGCTCTTTGCCCTCAACTACGGCATTCTCCTTCTCAAAATCAAGATGGGCGACGCCTTCAACACGGCCCTGGCCTTTCTGCTTGTTGCGGCCATGATTGCCGGAAGCATTTTTCTGCTCAGGAAGAAGGGTGACCAAAAGTGACCAAAAAATGATTACCTTTGAGAGTCAGACTTTCTTGGGTATGAAACAGGTTCTGGGATACTTTCTTGGCTTTGCCATTTTCATCGCAGGGATTCCGGCCCTGATGTGGCTGGTTTCCGGATGGCCCGCCTTCTGGGACCTCCCGACGGGGCGCATGTATTTATCGGCCCTTATTGCAGTT
>JAFRXI010000064.1 GCA_017437755.1 Bacteroidales bacterium | reverse complement strand
GCAGGGCTTCAAGATGGGCCTTTCCAGGTCACTGAAGAACTATGCCGAGAAGAACAACCTCTTTGCAAAGCTCAAGACCGACCTTTCGCCCGAGGACTTCCGCGAGGGCCTCACCGCGGTCATCTCAGTGAAGGTGGCCGAGCCCCAGTTCGAGGGCCAGACCAAGACCAAGCTGGGCAACAGCGAGGTGACATCGGCAGTGTCGCAGGCAACCGCGGCCGCCGTGGACACCTACCTTGAGGAACATCCCCGCGAGGGAAAGACCATAATCGAGAAGATAGTCCTTGCCGCAACCGCCCGCGCCGCCGCCCGCAAGGCGCGCGAGATGGTGCAGCGCAAGACCGTCATGACAGGCGCCGGAATGCCCGGCAAACTGGCCGACTGCTCCGAGAGGGATCCCGAGAAGTGCGAACTCTTCCTGGTTGAGGGAGATTCCGCAGGCGGAACCGCAAAGCAGGGCCGCGACCGCCGCATCCAGGCCATCCTTCCCCTGAGGGGAAAGATCCTCAACGTTGAGAAAGCACTTGAGAGCAGGGCCTTCGAGAGCGAAGAGATCCGCAACATCTATACGGCCCTCGGCGTGACCGTGGCCCAGGAGGACGAGACCGGAGAGAAGAGGATGGACCTGAGCAAGCTCCGTTACCACAAGGTCATAATAATGACCGATGCCGACGTGGATGGCAGCCACATCGCCTGCCTGATCCTCACGTTCTTCTTCCGCTATATGTTCGACCTTATCAAGAACGGTTACGTTTACCTGGCCACTCCGCCGCTCTACCTCGTGAAAAAGGGCAAGGAAGAGGTTTACTGCTGGACCGACGGGCAGAGGGATGCCGCGACCGAGCGCCTTGGACGGGGAACCGACAAGGGCGTGACGGTGCAGAGATACAAAGGTCTTGGTGAGATGTCCGACGAGCAGCTCTGGGAAACCACCATGGATCCTTCCCGCCGGCTCCTCAGGCAGATTACCATCGAGAATGCGGCCGAGGCCGAGAGGACATTCTCCATGCTGATGGGCGACGACGTCCCGCCACGCCGCCAGTTCATAGAGGAAAACGCACATTACGCCAATATCGACGCATAATACAATAATCTGAACCATATCATGCAACTTGACATTTTCGACAGGATTTCCCGTGATTCCGGCGGCCCCATCGGCCAGTATTTCGAGCAGGGATTCGGCTATTACATGTATCCGAAGCTCGAGGGCGAGCTTGGCCCCCATATGAAGTTCCGCGGCAAGGATGTCCTGAACTGGAGTCTGAACAACTATCTTGGACTCGCCAACCATCCTGAAATCCGCAAGGTCGAGACCGAGGCCACCCGCGAATGGGGCCTTTCATATCCCATGGGAAGCCGCATGCTTTCCGGCCATACCTCATATCATGAGAAGCTGGAGAAGATGTTCGCCGACTTTGAGAAGAAGGAGGATGCGTTCCTGTTCAACTTCGGCTACCAGGGAATCGTATCAACCATAGACTGCCTCACCGCCCGTCATGACGTAATCGTTTACGACAACGAGGCCCATGCCTGCCTGCTGGACGGAATCCGCCTGCATATAGGCAGCAAGTACAAATACCGCCACAACGACATGGCCGACTGCGACAGGGTTCTTACCCGCGCCTGCAAGGAAGCCGATGCCAACGGCGGTGGAGTTCTCCTCATTACAGAAGGCGTTTACGGAATGACCGGCGCCCTGGGTAAGCTTGACGAGATCGTGGCCCTGAAGAAGAAGCACAATTTCCGCATCCTGATCGACGACGCCCACGGCTTCGGGCTCATGGGAGAACATGGAAGGGGAACATCCGAGCATTTTGGGGTGATGGACGAGGTTGACCTCTACATCGGCGCCTTTGCAAAGAGCATGGCTTCCATCGGAGGCTTTGTGGCCGGACCGCGCAAGATAATCAACTACCTGAGGCTCAACATGCGCTCCCAGATGTATGCCAAGAGTCAGCCTATGCCCTTTGTTATCAGCAATATAAAGAGGCTGGAGATAATCATGTCGCCCGAGGGCGACGAGCGTCGCCGCAAGTGCATGGAAATCACCCATGCGATCCAGAGGGGCTTCCGCGAGCAGGGATTCGACATCGGCCAGGCCGAGGCTTGCGTCACCCCCATCCATATCGACGGCGGCGGAATAGCCCAGGCTACCAAGATCGCCAAGGACCTCCGCGAGAATTACCGCATCTTCTGCTCCATGGTGATCTATCCCGTGATACCCAAAGGCATGATAATATTCCGTATCGTGTCCACTGCCGCTCATACCATGGAGGATGTCAACTACACCCTCAACGCATTCAAGGAAATCAAGGCCAAGCTCGATGCCGGCCTTTACGACGGGGATGACATAGCAGCTATGAAAGTCATGGAATAATGATGAAAACGGATTATTTCAAGGACAAGGTCATAGTGGTGACAGGAGCCAGCTCGGGAATCGGGTTGGCTTCTGCCCGCTTATTCGGGAAACTGGGTGCAAAGGTTGTAATGGCCGCCCGTTCCCTTGATAAAATGCTCTCTCTGGCCCCGGAAATATCTGATAATCAGGATAATGTACTCTGCGTTAAAACCGATGTCTCAGTCGAGGATGATTGCCGCGAACTGATCCGGAAGACGGTGGAGAAGTATGGAAGGATAGATATTCTGGTGAATAATGCCGGCCTTTCCATGAGGGCTATGTTCAAGGACCTGGACCTTTCGGTGATTCACCGCCTGATGGACGTCAACTTCTGGGGAACCGTGTATTGCACAAAATATGCGCTTCCCTGGCTGCTGGAGTCCAGGGGACAGGTGGTAGGGGTCATATCCATCGCCGGCTTCTCGGCACTTCCTGCAAGGACGGGCTATTCCTGTTCCAAATATGCCATAAGGGGCTTCCTGGACACCCTCCGCATCGAACACCTCAAGGACGGACTGAATGTCCTTGTCTTTGCCCCTGGTTATACCGAGTCGAACGTAAGGAACGCCGCCCTGGTGGCCGACGGGTCGCCGCAGGGAAAGACGCCCCTGGACGAGGGGAAGCTCATGAGCGCTGAAAAATGCGCCGAATACCTTGCCAGGGGGCTCAAGGCCCGCCGTTCGCAAATGATACTGACAGGCCTGGGAAAAGCAACAGTCGCTGCCCACAGGCTATTTCCAAGGCTTACCGATTCCCTCACCTACAGCTTCATCGCCAGGGAGGAAGACAGCCCGTTCAAATAGACAGACCGTAAGATGAAGGCCACATTGCCCAGGATACCGCGCCGTTTCGTGCCGCTAGCAATCCTATTTGTCGTACTGGTGGTGATAATGCCCAGGACGGCAAAGTTCAACTATGATTACAAGAAAGGGTCGCCCTGGCCCTACGAGACCCTCATCTCACAATTCGACTTTCCCATCCTCAAGACCCAGGAGCAGATCCTGGAGGAAAGGGAGAATGCCGGAACCAGCGTGGTGCCTTATTACCGCTTCTCCGACGAGATTGCCAATACCGGAATCAAGGCGGTGGAGGGACTGGACCTTGGCCGGTACAACAATGTAAAGCCATCGATCGCGTCCGGCTTGAGCGAGATCTATTCAAAGGGAGTCATCTCCGACGCCAGGATCAAGCTGGACAGGCGGTCGGCAGCAGTGTCGCAGGAAGTTATATTCATCCAGAAGAACAAGAGGGTCCAGAAGTACCCCGTAACCGAGGTCTACAAGGTCTCCGACGCGCAGAACAAGCTGCTTGCCGACCTGACAAAGTCGTATCCTTCCGTTAGCATGGATTCGCTTCTGTCCAGGGGAGGGGTGTACGATATCATCGTTCCAAACCTCATCTTCGACAAGGCTACCACCGAGCTGGTCCATGCTGGGTCGTCCGACTACATCTCGCCCACCCAGGGCTATGTCACGGCCGACCAGAAGATTGTGTCGCAGGGGGAGATAATAACCTCTGAGATTGCCCAGATACTGGATTCCTACAAGGCGGAATACGACAAGGTGTTCGGTTACGACGGTCCCAGGATACTGCTTTGGCTCGGGAATATCATAATAGCCTTTGCTATTATCGTAATTCTCTATCTCTCAATTTTTTACACCAATCCGCAGATATTCGGTGACTGGAACAGGTACCTTTACCTGCTGACCATTTTCCTGCTGACGACGGTGGCCGCTTTCATGACCGACAAGCTCTCGCCGGAGACCGTCTACCTTGTGCCGTTCTCCGTGTCGGCCCTATATCTCCTGGCATTCTTCAAGAAGAGGGTCGTCCTGCCGGTATACATAATCTCGCTGCTGCCCCTGCTCATATTCTCGGGGAACGGCGTGGAACTGTTCGTCATGTACCTGGTGGCCGGGGTAGTGGCCATACTGTCGTTCCAGCATTTTGGCAAGGGATGGCTCCAGTTTGTGACCGCGCTGATTGTATTTGCCTCATTGTCGGTTACTTACTGCGGGTTCAGGCTGATAGATACCGGAAGCAGCAACGTGGTCAGGACGATTCTGTTCCTGTTCGGGGGATCGATGCTGTCGGTGGCCCTTTATCCTCTGATCTACCTGTTCGAGAAGATGTTCAACCTGGTGTCCACCACCAGGCTGGTGGAACTTGCCGATACCAACAACAGCCTCCTGAGGGAGCTTTCGCTCAGGGCTCCAGGCACTTTCCAGCACTGCCTGCAGGTGATGAACATGGCCGACGCAGCCGCCCGCTCAGTGGATGCCAATGTCCCTCTGGTGAGGGCCGGCGCCCTTTACCACGATATCGGCAAGATGAAAAACCCGCTGTGCTTCATCGAGAACGAGGCTCCGGCCACCGCAAACCGATATCACGACGGGCTGAGCGCCAAGGAAAGCGCCAGGGCCATCATCCGTCACGTTGACGACGGGCTTGAGATCGCGGCCAAGAGCGGACTGCCGTCGGTTATCAGCGATTTCATCAAGACGCATCACGGCACTTCCAGCACCGGCTATTTCTACACTGCCTACCTGAATGCCGGAGGGGACCCGACCGACGTTTCGGACTTCTTCTACCATGGCGAAAAGCCTTCCACCAAGGAACAGGTCATATTGATGCTGTGCGATTCGATAGAGGCGGCTTCCAGGAGCCTGAAGGACTATTCAGAGGAGTCGTTCTCCAACCTTGTGGACAACATCGTGAGCGGAAAGATGAAGGCTGGCCAGCTGGAGAATTCTGACATATCGGTGAAAGAACTTGGAACCGTGAAGGACGTGCTGAAGAAGTACCTGGCCCAGCTCTATCACGAAAGGATTGAATATCCTCAGCAAAAATCGGAATGATTCACATATTTTAACTACATTTGCACCCCCTTTGAAGATAATAACTAAAATATAGATTTATGAACATTGAAAAGAAGCAGATCGACGCGCTTGATCTGGAACTAACCGTGACCGTTTCCGGGAGCGATTACCTTGAGGCAGAGAAGAAGAAACTGAACGACTACAGGCGCAAGGCCGAACTGAGGGGCTTCCGCAAGGGAATGGCGCCCATGTCGCTGATACAGAGGCTGTATGGCGGACAGGTCCTGTATGAGACCGTAAACGGCGTGCTTTCCGAAGCCCTGAACGGCTATATAAATGACAACAATCTGCGCATCGTGGGTGAGCCGCTTCCCTCCGCGGACCAGCCCGAGCTTGAATGGAAGTCCGGCAATGACTTTGTCTTCAAGTTCGACATCGCCACCACTCCCGAAGTCAACTTCACCGTGGACAAGGACGACAAGCTCCCTTATTACCAGATCAATGTTACAGAGAAGGCAAAGGCCGAAATGAAGGCCAGCCTGCTCCGCCAGTGGGGTAACCTCGAGGAAGGCAAGGCCGCCAAGGAAGACGACTATATCATTGCCGACCTCGACAACGGGGAGCATAAGGTGGAAGGTGCATATATCTCGCTCCGCAGCGTTTCCGAGGCTGTCCGTCCGCTTTTCATCGGACTTGCCTCCGGCCAGACCGTGGAGATCGACGTGAACAAGACCTTTGAGAACGAGACCGACCGTGCCGCGATGCTGAAGGTAAAGAAAGAAGAACTTTCTTCCCTCAACCCTGAGTTCAAGCTCAACGTGGTGAATGTCAAGACTTTTGTCCCCGCATCGGAAAACCAGGAAACCTACGACCGCATTTTCGGCAAGGACGTTGTCAAGACTCCCGAGGAGTTTGAAGCCAAGATCGCCGAAAGGGTTCGCGACAACTACACCCAGGAGGCCGACGCCAGGCTTTCCCGCGATATCCGCGAGTATTTCATGAAGAAGGCCGACATCGCCCTTCCCGAGGCTTTCCTGAAGAGGTGGCTGATCAGCGTCAACGAGGGTAAGTACACTCCGGAGCAGGTGGAGGCCGAGTTCGGCTCATTCCTCACCGATTTCCGCTGGCAGATGACCCGCGGCCATATCCTCCGCAAGTTCGACCTCAAGGTGGAGGACAAGGACCTGCATGAGGCTGCGCTTTCCTTCGCCGCATACCAGTATGCCATGTACGGTATGGGCAACGTCCCGCAGGACATGATTGAGGATGCCGCAAGGCGCATGCTCGACGACGAGAATCAGGTCCGCAGGCTCGAGGAGCAGGTTGAAGACCGTAAGGCCATCGAGGCTGTCAGGGCAAACGTTACCCTCCAGAACAAGAAGATTTCCGAAGAAAAATTCCGCGCTCTCTGATGGACGATTTCAAGAAATACGCCAGCCGGCACTGTGGCATAAGTCCCATGACGCTGCATCGTTACGGGACTGCGTACGACGCTTACATCAACCCCACCATCATTGAGGAGAGGCAGCTCAACGTGGCCTCGATGGATGTGTTCAGCAGGCTAATGATGGACCGGATCATCTTCCTGGGCGTTCCCATCGACGATGACGTGGCCAACATCATCCAGGCCCAGCTCCTGTACCTGGCGTCGGTTGACGACCATGCTGATATCTCGCTTTACCTGAATACCCCCGGCGGTCAGGTATCGTCAGGCCTGGGTATTTACGATACCATGCAGCTTGTTTCGCCCGCGGTTGCCACCATCTGCACCGGCATGGCCGCTTCAATGGGGGCGGTCCTGCTTTGCGCCGGCGAACACGGAAGGCGGAGCGTGCTTCCGCATTCCAGGGTGCTGATCCATCAGCCTCTGGGCGGGGCCAAGGGCCAGGCAAGCGACATCCTCATCGCCGCCAAGGAAATAGAGAAGACCAGGGAGGAACTCTTCCGCATAATCTCCTCGCACACCGGACAGCCTTATGAAAAGGTGGCTGCCGACGGCGAGAGGGATTACTGGATGAGTGCCGCGGAGGCCCTGGAATACGGAATGGTGGACGAGATCCTCAAGGGCAGGAAGAATGGCCGATACCGCCCGATGCCTTGTCGAAAGAAACAATGAAGTCATCATTGTAGACCGAGGCATTGCCAGCGTTGAATTGCACTTGCTTATCCTTTACCAAAGGCTCCAACGGTGCCGAAG
>JAFRXI010000063.1 GCA_017437755.1 Bacteroidales bacterium | reverse complement strand
TTAATCAGGAACTCGTTGGCAACAGAAGCATAGTCGCTGTCGGAACTCTGCACGCTATGGCGGATTTCAACTCCGTCCCGATGGGAGGTCTTATATTCAAACTCAATCATATCATTTCCTCCTAAACCACTGCCCGCACTGGTTGCATTCCCATTCGGGATCGCCGCCCTCAGCGCGAATGCAGCATCCGCCAAGGATCACTTTGCCTTCCTCGGTCTTCTTCCAAGTCTCTTCCGTGGGCTCACCATACACAATCGGCAGAACCCGGCCACCGCAATAGGGGCAGGTAATCGGCTTACGGCCGTCCACCAGCGTGATGGCGTCGGCATCGGTCACTTTCGGCTGCACATCTTCGTAACGATCATACAACTCATCCTCCCAGCAGCCGAGAATGAAATCAATCATCTCCTCATCCGTCGGCATGGAATTATTCGGAACTTCGGCATCCGGAGACGGGTCATCATCGTGCTGCGCTACCTGTTCCCGGTTCTCCATGAAATAGGCGGCGAGCGCAAACAGTTCGGACTCCGAGAGCCGCTTCAACTCCATCCGGATTCCCTCCGACGCCCATTCCTTTACGGCGCCAAGATTCTCCAGCGGATACCCTCCGCTACGGTAGGCCAGATAATCCGTATACGTCAGGCCTTTAGAAGACCAGGATTCCGGAACGGGAGTCTTGGCGAAGTTCTCGCTGAGAACGCTGCGGATATTCTCTATAAGCCCGGTTGCGGCTCTTTCACATAGCTGGTAAAGCTCTTCATTAACTTCTGAAATCATAGTAAATCAAGCCTTTAGGAATTGAACACATAGTCAAATGCCGACAATACGGCAAACAGCGGGAAACACAGCAGCGCCAGCAGCAGCTTTGCCGCCGGGCTTCTCTTGGTACGGGTAACGCTACTCATAATGTCAATATTTAAGTTTCCCAAATATACACAAAAATTGTCAGTATTTGACAAATTCTACATGTCTTTTCCTGGAATTTCCCGCGCAAATCTAATTCCTTATTTTGTCACTTTCTGACACAGCGCCTCCAGAGCGCCGGATTTTTCGCACAAATACTCCCGGATTCCTTCACCTTCAAGGATTTCAATCCTGTCCGGAAGGCTCAGAACAAAGCGGCCCACACCCTCCATCCCGTTCACCTTGCCGGACCAGATGAAGAAATCTCCCTCTTCCCGGAGTCCCTTTTCCGTCATAGGGTATTCTTCCACCAGAAGATTCCGTGCGACCATATCCATACGTAGCTTCACTGGGATGGGGTCGTGACCGTGGATGCGGAAGGCATCCATTTCCTCAGGCTCGTGAAACTCTTCATTCGCCCAGCTATCTTTGAGGATTTCCACCTCGCCGATACGGTCTGTCTTGAAGCGCTTGTTGATGCCGTCGTCAAGGTCGTAGGCCCAGATGTCTATGTAGTTGGTGTTAATCTTGTAAGGCTCCACGCGGTAGTCCTTGGTCTTTTTGGAGTGGGAGGAGGCGTAGCGCTTCAGGATGACGGCCTTTTTGCCGTTGATGGCGCTGTTCAGCGCGTCAATCTTGGCTGAATTGCCCTCCTGGCTGATAAAGTCTCCGACGGCCGCAAAGTCATAGACGGCAACCAGCTTCTTGCGGAGTTCCTGCTTGATG
>JAFRXI010000062.1 GCA_017437755.1 Bacteroidales bacterium | reverse complement strand
GGAGCGAACGGAACCCCTATTGCCGCGAGAGGAAAGGCGTAATTGCCGGATTCCGTATAGGCCCATCCCATGTCCCCGTCTTTTTCGCTGAAGTCGCTGTAAGGGAGGTTGGGGCTGAGATACGGGTCGAGGCCTCCAGGGGTCGAGCCCCAATTGAAATCGGCATATTCCTTCGCGAAACCGTGCCATTCCTGCAGGGCCTTGAAATAGTTGTCGGCATACCACTGCATAGGCTCGTTTGCCGAAGCGATGATGGAATAGCTCATCTGGGTGGCTCCCAGGGCCAGGTAATACATCGTTTCCACGCAGAGCCCGTGGGGTGATTTTCCGGTCGCCTTGTGGATATATCCCTCGATCTCAGGGGCGATTTCGGTGATGTCCGGGTTCAGGCGGTTAATCTGGCGGCAGATGCCCAGGCCCTTCTCCAGCATCTCCCTCGGCGAATGGTCGTTGTAATATCCGTGCCCTGGCCGTGAGAGGGGAACGAGTCCTGTTTCCCTTTCAAAGGCGTCAAAGATGGGATTCCAGTCATATCCTTCCAGGAAACTCTTGTAGAAGCTGACGTGCTGCAGTCCCATGCGGCTTCCCGGGGAGACCTTGTGGAAGGCCCTGGCGAGGGCGGCTGCCTCCATGGCCATGCTCTCCTGTCCGAAAGCAATCCATTCGCTCCGTAGGTTCCCGCCCCCGGCATTGTCCCTGAGGGCCTTCACGAGAGACTCCCTGGAGTAGCCGTAACCGTATCCTTTATTGAAGTCGGTGATGCAGCTGTCGCAGAAGCAGGCCTCCTCGGCCGGGCCGTGGAAGGTGAGCCGGAGGTCGTCGTCCACCCAGATACCATGGGGCTGCAGGGCTTCGATGAAGGGGGTATAGTAGCGTATCAGGTCCTCGTGGAAGGCCTTCTGCCTGGGACAGCTCTGCCGTTTTGCGGCAGTACCGTCCGGGCCGGTGAGGGTCTCCCAGCGAAGTCCGGGATCGGCCGGGGCATCCGATGCCTCCGGATGGCCAATTGATATGAGCTGGAAGGAAGGGACGATTCCCAGTTTCCTCATTTCTTCCCCCATCTGCTTCAGTTTGGAAACGGTTGAGTAATCGACTTCCTTTGATGGGCTGTATGGAGAGTCGAACCACACTTCATCGCAGAAACCGGGATACTTCTTCAAAGCCTCCAGCAACTGGTTGGAAAGGGTATCCACTGCGTGATGATGCTGCCAGAGACGGATATGCATCTTGAATTCCGGTTTCTGGGCCTGTGCCGCTGGGGCCAGGGCCGACAACAGGAGCAATAAAGAGAAAATCTTGGCAATCAGTTGCTTACAGTTCATGGTCGGAATATGTTTCAGGGTTCTTCGGTTCCCCAGACATCGTCCGTGCGGTCTATGTAGAGGACTCCGTCCAGATGGTCGATTTCATGCTGGAAGATGCGCGCGGTGTAACCGGACACCGTGTCCAGGCGTTTCTCAAAGGTCAGCGGATCGGTATAGGACACGGTGACGAACTCATACCTGGGCACGTTTCCGCGGCGGTATGGAACTGACAGGCAGCCTTCCCGTCCAATGAGCGTGTCTCCCCAGAAGCGCTCTATCCTGGCGTTGGCATAAGC
>JAFRXI010000061.1 GCA_017437755.1 Bacteroidales bacterium | reverse complement strand
TGCGCTTTGAGAAACTGGCTCCTTACATCAAGGTCTCGGACAGCTTCCTCTCGATGCTTTCGGCGCCTGAATACATGGACGGCCGCTTCAGAAACGTAGCCAGCGTGAGCATAGGCTGTAACTTTTAACAACTTCTTGATATGAAAAGATTTACCCCTGTCCTTCTGGGGTTTTTTTGTTTCTTCCCGCTGCTGGCCCAGCCCATCGTCGACGATCCGGATTTCCGTACAGGGAAGCTGGAGAGCGGCCTGACGTATTACCTTTGCCATAACGACGTGCCGGCGGGTTGCGCCGAGTTCTATATCGCCCATAATGTGGGTGCACTTCAGGAAGAGGACAACCAGGACGGCCTGGCCCATTTCCTGGAGCACATGGCTTTCAACGGCACCAGGCACTACCCCGACAAGGGTATCCTGGATTTCCTGGCCAAGGAGGGGGTCCGGTTCGGATATAACGTCAACGCATACACCAACAAGACCGAGACCGTTTATAACCTTTCGGAGGTTCCCCTTGTGAGGGACTCCTTTGTGGATTCCGTGCTGCTTGTCCTTCATGACTGGTCCTGCGACATTTCATGCGAGCAGAAGGCCCTGGATGAGGAACGGGGGGTAATAAGCGAGGAATGGAGGCTCTCCGATGACCCGCGCAGCCGTATGGCCCGGCTTCAGAACGCCTTGGTGTTCCATGGCTCCAAGCAGGCCCGGAGGAGCGTCCTGGGTTCGCTGGAAGTCATTAACGGCTTCAGGAGGGATGAGATACTGGATTTCTATCACAAGTGGTATCGTCCTGATCTTCAAGCTATTATCATTGTCGGTGACTTTGATGTGGACAGGATGGAAGGACGCGTCAGGGAATTGTTTTCCGATATACCCGCGTCAGTTAATCCCGAACCCAAGGACGAATACGATCCGCCGGCACTCACGGAGCCGCTGTTCTCCGACATGACTGACCCCGAGATCCGCTACCAGGCCTTCAAGGCCCTTTACCGCCAGAAACCGGAGGGGTGCAACCACCGCGACGAATCGTTCTACAAGGATTACCTGTGCCGGATGATAGTTTCGTCGGTGATGGCCGACCGCTTCAAGGAGAGGGCTAAGGAGAAGGGTTCCCCGGCCCAGAGCGCCACGATGGTGACCAATACCTATCGCCCCGACATCTATGTCTCTATGGCGACTGTGGTCCCGTCCGGGAAGGACAACCTGGAAGGATGCCTCCGGTTTACCGAGAGGGAAGTGCGCCGGCTTCTGCTGTACGGGATTTCGGAGGCCGAGTTCGAGGCCGCGAAGCTTGGGGTTTCGGAAAGGATGCACCTTAACTCCCTGACTGAACGCAGTGAGACGCGGAACAGCGAGATAGTGGACATGGTCCTCGCCAGCTTCCTGCAGGGGGCGCCGCTGGTGCTTCCGGGAACCATGAATGAGATACGCCGCTCCATCCTGGACGCCCTGACCCCGGACGACATTGCGCCGTATCCGAAGATGATGTTCGGGGAGGCTGACAAGATTTATTCAAACTGCTATAACCACGTGTCGGACAAGGGGATAGCTCCTTCGGCCGAAAGGATGAAGGAGGTAATAGCCGAGGTCGCCACCGAGAATATCCCTCCCCGGAACCTTGTGTATCCGAGACTGGACCTGGAAGTGGCCGCAACCCCCGGCGCGGTAAAGTCCGTGTCGAAGGTTAAGGGCACGGACATGGAGCTGTGGAAGCTCTCCAACGGGATCCGGCTTTATTACAAGGAAGCAGCTCCTGTTGGAAGGGGCGACCGGCTGTGCATGTCGTTCCTTTTTGATACCGGGTATAAAGCGTTTGATCCTCAGGTAGTTACGGCGTCGCGATACGCGCTTGCGCACGTAAAGAGGATGGCCGGTTTCCGTGGCTGCACCAGGCCGGAAATGAAGAACTATCCGGCCCTGTCGGGGGTGAAACTCACACTGGGCGGCGGGTCCAGGGGCGCGCGGATCGATGTTTCGGCCAGGCCGGGCAAGGTGGAAAACGCTTTCAAGGCCGCATACCTTCAGGTTTCCGATCCTTTCCTGGGCGATGAACGCACCCTCTCGCTGCAGAAGGCTTCGTCGCTCAAGAGCCTGGGCAAGAAGAAGACCCCGAAGAACCTCTTTGACGAAGACTGCCGGGTGGCCACATACGGCAAGCACCCCTGGATGAGCGAGATAGACAGCGCCGCCGTGGAGATGGTGGACCTTGCCATGGCGGAGGATGTGTTCCGGCGCTTTTACGGAGACGTCTCCTCCATGAAGGTGGTCATTTGCAGCGACCTGCCCAGGGCTGAAATCCTCTCCCTCGTGGAGAAATATATCGCATCGCTGGAAGTCCCTTATCCGTACAGGAAGGGGAAATACCTGCCCAAGGCTCCGGTGGTGAAGGGCAGGGCCGATGTCGTAAGGACTTCGACGCCGTTGTCGGCCCCGTTCACCGAAATAAGCTGGAACCACTATTTCAAGGCCCGTGGGAGCGTCAGGGAAAGGGCTGCCGCCGACATCCTGGACTATATCATGTCCGCCCGCTATCTCTCGCTCATCCGTGAGGAGAGGGGAGGGGCGTACAGCGTCTCATTCTTCACTGTATTTGAGGGGGAAAAGGGCATCCCGTCCCGTTCTTTCGTGGATTTCAGGACCCGCCCCGTGATGCGGGACCTCCTGCTGGGCGACCTTCAGGACGAACTGGAGCGCATGTGCGCCGACGGCCCTACCCCACACGAGATGGAATTTGCCGTCAAGTACCTTGTTAAACACTACTACGAGAAGGAGGACAAGGTGGCAAGGTCACTTGCAATGCAGCTGGGACGGATGGTGGACCGTGTGGAGACGGGTATTCCCTATGGCTATGATTATGAGAAGGTCGTTACCTCACTGCAACCTTCGGATATCCAGGACCTTGCCCGCAGGATTTCATCGGGCGACCTTCTTCTGACGGTTTACAACGAGGAGTGACGGCGTCTGTCATTCGGGCAGCAGGAGCACAGTGAGGCTGCGGGCTGCCTGGGCACCCATTACCAGTACCTGGGCGATGTCGGCGGTCTTTGAAGGGCCGCTGATGAAGCAGCCGTAACCGTATCCGGTAAAGGAAATCCTGCGGTATGCCTCGTGCATGTTGTTCACTATCCGGCTTTTGGGCAGGAGTATCACCAGATGCTCGCAGATGAAGCACATTGCCTTCTCCTTCATTGTCTGGGGTACCCAGACGCAGGCATTTTCCGCCACGCCTGTCTCACCCCTTACGATTCCCACATCCAGCGACTCCATCCGGGAGACGTCCTCCACGGTGTCGGGATCGATGTTGACTGCCGGGATTTCGCCGGGGTTGCCCGCAAAGCTGACCGCTTGGGGGAAAAGTCCCTTTATCACCTCGCCCAGGTCGCTGCCTGAGGGCACTTCAACCGCCTTTCCGCCAGCATTTTCCAGGGCCTGGCGGAACTGCTTCACGGGGTCGTCCCAGGTAATGGGATTGATATCGTCCAGCGAGGGCATGGCATAACGTTCCCTTATTGACGAGCGGCATCTTGCCAGTATTTCTTCCCTGGTGCTCATTTTTCCAATTTTTTAAATCTGCTGTGAAAAGGCTTCAATACTCCGGTAGCCGTCTTGTAAAGCAGGGGATGGCTGAAAACCATCTTCATTCCGTCACTCAGCACCCTCTTTGTGGGATTGGCCTTGCCGAATGCGGGCAGTTGCTGCCTCCAGCGGTAGATCTGCCCGGCCAGGTTCACCTTTACGGGACAGACCTCCTGGCAGCTCTGGCAGAGGGTACAGGCGGCCACGTTGCCGGCATGTTCCTTTGGAGAACGGAGCATGCCAAGGTTGACTCCGATGGGACCGGGGATAAAATAGCTGTAGGAATAGCCTCCGGAGCGCCTGTACACGGGGCAGGTGTTCATGCAGGCCCCGCAGCGGATGCATTTGAGGCACTCCCAGTGCTCCGGATCCGAGAGCCAAGTGCTGCGGCCGTTGTCCACCAGGATTATGTGCATTGGAGCCGCCCCGGGACGGGCCTTGCGGAAGTGGCTGGTGTAGGTTGTGGTGGGCTGGCCGGTGCCGGACCGGGCCAGGAGGCGCTGGAAAACCGCCAGGCAGTCGTAGTCGGGGACCAGCTTTTCCAGGCCCATGGCCACGATGTGCAGCTTGGGGCAGGAGGTGGACATATCGGCGTTGCCCTCGTTGGTGCAGACTACGACGTCGCCTGTTGAGGCCACCCCGAAGTTGGCTCCGGTCATTCCGGCGCCGGCGGAAAGGAATTCATGGCGGAGGCTCAGGCGGGCCTGCTGGGTGAGAAACACCGGGTCATGATTCCCCTTTTCATGCGAAATGCCCTCACGCTCAAACAGTTCCCCAACGTCGTCGTGGTTCAGGTGGATGGCGGGCATGACGATGTGGCTGGGCTTCTGCCGGCCCAGCTGTATTATGCGCTCGCCCAGGTCCGTCTCCACCACCTCGATTCCATGGGCCTCCAGGAAGGGGTTCATTTCGCATTCTTCGGTAAGCATCGATTTGGATTTCACCATTTTGCGGACCCCGTGTCCCTTGAGGATTCCCAGCACGGTTTCATTGAATTCTGCGGCGTCGGAAGCCCAGTGGACCACTGCTCCGTTACGTTCGGCGTTCCTGCTGAACTCGTCCAGATACCGGTCCAGATGGGAAAGGGTATGGCGTTTTATCTGTGATGCCTTTTCGCGAAGGGTTTCCCATTCGGGCAGATTCCCGGCCATCGTGTCCCGTTTAGCGCGGACGCCCCAGAAGGTCTGGTCGTGCCAGGTGGCATAGCTGTCGTTTTGCAGGAACTCCCTTGCCTTGTCTTTATGTTGTTTGCTCATAGTCCTGCCGAAAGGATTTCAACTATATGCTTGAACTTTATGTCCGCCCCCATCCCGCGTGCAATGCCCTTGAGGTGCATGAGGCAGGAGGCGTCGGGCCCTGTGACGTACTGGGCCCCTGTGTTGATATGGCGCCGCAGCTTGTCGGTCCCCATGCGTTTGGAAACGGCCCTTTCCTCCATTGAGAAGAAGCCCCCGAATCCGCAGCACTCGTCCTTCCGCTCGGGTTCCACCACCTCGATGCCCTCGACAAGCGACAGCAGGTCGGCCATTTTGTTGTATGGCTGGATGTTCTTCTCGCTTGGGGCCGACAGTCCCAGGACCCTGACCCCATGGCAGGAATTGTGGAGGCTGACCCTGTAGGGGAACCGGCCCAGGGGCTCGTGCACCTTGAGGATGTCGTGAAGGAAGGTGACGATGTCGACGGTGTGTTCCGCGGCCTCGCAAGTGTGTGATTCCCCGAGCAGATGCGGGTAATGCTCCTTTATGAAGGCTGGACAACTCACCGACGGGGTCACGACGTAATCGTAACCCTTGAATCTCTCTTCAAACTTCCGGGCAAGCGGAATGGCTTTCCGCTCAAAGCCTCCGTTGGCCATGGGCTGCCCGCAGCAGGTCTGGTTCTCGGGATAGCTGACATCTACGCCCAGGTGGCGCAGAAGCTTCCATGATGCTGTTCCCACGTCCGGCGAGAGCGCATCCACGTAGCATGGTATAAACAGGGCGACTTTCATACCCTAAAGATAGATATTTTTGAGGAATATTTCCGGGCTGCGGCCGGATTTATTCAGGCGAAATCATGCAGTGGCTGGAGAATGAGCGTCCGTCGGCGCCAATACCCTCAATCCTGACAATATAGGGGAAGTCGGTCAAGTCGCTGTTGAAGAACGATATGGCAGCCCGTCCGCCGC
Organism: Bacteroidales bacterium; assembly: GCA_017437755.1. Taxonomy (GTDB): domain Bacteria; phylum Bacteroidota; class Bacteroidia; order Bacteroidales; family UBA932; genus Cryptobacteroides. The sequence goes on along the minus strand of JAFRXI010000061.1, from coordinate 31,715 downwards.
TGATCCTGACATCCGGCGACCACCAGACGGTGTTCCGCTTGTCGGAAAGCACGTAGTCTCCACGGTCGTAGCGCGGGGATTCAAAATATCGTGGAACCTGGTATCCAAGCGGAACGAAATACAGAAGGGACGGATCGCGGTCGGTGCTCCGGCTGAGTCCTCCCGGTTTCACGGAGATGTGTACCACACCTCCATCCCCTCCGTAAAAGGGATCAGGCTGCGTTGAGATGCTCAGTGAGCGAAGGTCTTCAAGGCGCAGCATGTCGTACCCCCACCAGGGCTCTTCCAAGTCGTCCACTATCAGTTTCACCTGCCCCGTCTGGTTGAACCCGTCGGGTTCTGGAAGCTCCTGGATGCCGTCCTGGGAGTCCTCGGAATAGGATATATCCCTCCTCCGGGTGCGGTTGTACATGTTCTCGCCGTCATATTCGAACATGGCCTTTGTCATGCTCAGGTACTCCACCAGGGTCATGTCCTTGTACGTGACCAGGTCCTGCCGGTAGCTGTGTCCGAAGACGAGCACATCCTTGTCCTGGTACGAGGCGGTTACCACCGCGGCCTTGAGGGTGTCGTCCGACGCGGCTTCGGCAAGCCGGGGCGCTTGGGGCTTTATGGTTCCGGCAAATCCCGGGGAGGGCTTGTAGACATAAGGTTCCGCGGCAGGGTCCCCATCCCATTTGGGCAGGTAGGTCGCACCCAGGCGCGAGGTGCCGATGTTGATCAGGACCCCGGTGTTTTCCTGGAAATCCAGGCTGTCGATTATGAAGTCGCTGCCCTGTTCCACCTCCATTGAATGGACCATGTTCAGCTTGGGTATCAAAACGGTGAAGATGAAATTCCTGGGAGCTTTTGACGAAATCCGCCGGGTGATCCGGCCGCGTATCTCCTGCATCATTTCGCGTACGTGACGGATCCGGAAGAAGCCTCCCTTGACGTCGGTTATCTTCTCCATGTCGTAGTAGCGCCATCCCTGGATCATCATCAGGAGGTCCAGCGCGGCATCCCTTTCCTTTATTGGGATATCCGGGTCAAAATAGTAGCAAGGGTTGTGGATCCTGCCCTTCAGTTCGCTGCCAAGACCCATGTAGGAGGTGATGCCGTCGCTTTGCTGCCAGTCTTTGAGGGAGCCCCTGACCACTGATACAGAGCAGGTTCCGTCCAGGGGAGCCCCGCCGGGAGAGTTCAGGGAGATGGACCCCTGAACCTTGGACCTGGGAGTGTCGGTAAACCGGTCCATGTCAAGCCTGCAAATGGGAGCGTTGTCGTCGCGTACGTAGAACAGCCTCTCCGAGAGGATCTTCCCCCTTGAATCCACCAGCAGGAAATGGTTGATTCCGGGCCTGAAGAACGACTTCTCCATGATAAAGACGCCGGGCTTGCCGTCAAGGCTGACCTGGGCGAGGGGGCGGAGTTCGGAGAGGTCCCGGACCAGCAGGCTCGCCTCACCTCCGCCAAAGCCGATGGCGCCGATGTAGTAACGGCCGGAATGGATCCTCAGCTGCAGGGTGGCACCCTCTTCCGAAGGTGGGGGGAGGGGATGCATCCTTCCGGATTCGTCGCGGATGCTGTAGCTGTTTCCTGGTTGCGGGAGGAAGGCAAAGGTTCCCATGCCGTCGTGGACGGTGAAGACCCGCCTTTGGACGCTGTCCTGGTCGCTCACCAGGAATCCGTTGAAATTCACGCTTCTGCCCTGACGGTCAACCGCTTTGAAACCCATCACCGCCTTGTGGCCGGAAAAATACCGTCCGCCTTCAGGCCAGAAACTGAGTTCCACGCCTGACTTTGACGTCCCCGGCTTCTTCTCCTTCTTTCCCTTGCCGCCGATTATCCGGATGCTGTCGTTGAAAAGGTATTCTATGTGGTTGTTGAGTTGCCAGAGGGAATAGGCCCGGATGGTATAGTCGCCGGTTTCCAGGTCGTCAGGCAGTTCAATGCATCCCGGGAAGCCGTCGCCGGTACGTTTGACCTTAACCCTCACCAGGGCTTCACCCTTTTGGTCAAGCACTTCGGCGTAGATGAAATTGCTGGGGGAAAGGTCGGAAAAACTGGAGGCTTCCTGTACCCAGCCCTTGAACCAGATTGTCTCGCCGGCGGTGTAGCAGCTGCGGTCGAAGTGCAGGTAGACCTTTTCCGGGGAGCACAGGGTGGAATACGTCTTGAACCGGAACAGGAGGGAGTCCAGCATTGTGGCACCACGGGCCGTTGATGCAAGCGGGTAAAAGATGAAAAGCGCAAGCAGCGCTATGTGGCGCAGGTGTTTCAATGCAAGGTCTCCTATTCCTGGCAAAGATAGATATTTTCCGGATTAGGTTAGTGCGCTTTTCCCCGTGGTTGGTGCTTATAGGGGTCCAAATAACTGGCAGGGTATAAGCATTTCAGGCCGTTTTTGCTTATAGGGGTCCAGTTTAAGTGCAGGGTATAAGCACTTGGACTGGCCGCAGGTCATTGAAATAAGCCCCGTCAGTTCTGAGGGGGTGGCGTGGTGCCTATCCCCTGGTGGAAGCCTCGGAGGAAGGCGCCGATCCGGCGGCCGATGATGTTGACGTAACTGCTTACACTGTCTACGACCGTTCCTGCCTGGGAAGAGAGGAATTTGGCCCGGGCGCCCACGTAACGTCCGAGGGCCTGCATGCCGTGGTTGAGTTCCTCCCGGGAAAGGGAGTCGCGGTTTTCATGCATCCGGCCGATGATATCCCCGAACCGGACGTCGAGGCTGTCCCACTGCGCCTGGGTGCCGTCGGCGCCGAGAGCTTCCGCCCTGGCCGCCAGCGAGTCGATTTCTGCGAGGGCCTTCCGGCCTTCCTGTGCATATGCGGCATAAACCGCAAGGATGGTGACGAGCACCGATAGTATCCACTTTTTCATTTTTGTGTCCATTGATTGACCAGGCCTTCAGATGCAAGAACTCTGCCAAAGGCCACAACCGAACTATCCAGTCCTTGTTTTCTCCCATTGTCTTTCGTGGCGGCAGCCGCATATAGAGTCAATCAAAACATATGTTAAACAATGACTCAGGGCCGCTTTATGATGGGCGGCCCTGGATGAAAGTGATGATATGTCGATTCTTATTCTGCGCTGACGGGACGGATGACCAGGCCATAGGACCGGGAGTAAGCACCGGTACCCACCCTCTGGTCATCGGAGCCATAATACCCGAACCCGAACGAATAGGCGCGACTGGGATCACTTGTGTCGAGGGACGACGACCAGAAGTCACACATTTGTCCGACAGAAGATGGCTCTGATCCGGAGGAAATGCTACCGGCGGCAGGAAGGAAGATGCTGTTGCCCTCCGATCCTGCCTTCTTGCTTGTAATCTTATAGCCTTTATGTCCGTCGATTTCAGTCCATTCCCACACGTAGTCCGGATCCGTCTTCGTGTTAATCAGGGCCAGGACCTCGTTGAAAGTGGGCATCCGCCATTTTTTACCGATTCTCTGCCGCGCCACATCATTGGATGTCTGCAGGATTGTCAGACCGTCAGGGCTTCCCCCTCCGGCCCAACGGAAAGACTTGTCCCCCGGGCAGTACCGGGTGACATTGTATGAATCTTTCTCACCGAATTGATAGGAATTCCATTCATAAAGGTCTTTATCTGAAAGTTCACCCCAAGAAAAGTAGAGACCATAATCGCTTTCTTTTGTCGCTCCCACGTTGAAAGAGCCCCACTTTACATTGACTCCATTGACTTCAATTCCAAGATCGACTACTTTAGGAGCGGCAAATTTCTTGCCCGGTTTCGGGTCTTTGCTGCATGCGACGAGAACCATCATTGCGGCCAGGGAAATGTGTAGCAGTCTTTTCATGATATGAAAGTATTTGGGGATTAATGCTGCAAGTTAGTGATTTTTTGTGATATTCCCCATCTTTTGAAATCTTTCCGCACCCCAAAAAGACACTGACTTAATTATTTAACACGGAATAATGCATGAGGCTCAAATAATCATTATATTTGAGGGAACTGAGTCAAGACGGAAATGGCTGATAGACAAATCATTGCCGCTGTGGCCCTGCTGCTGACGCAAATCTCTCCTCGCCGGCGCAGACGGCTCCTTTCATCACCCGGAACGCCGTGCGGGTCAGCGTCCACGAAGACACGGAGATAAGAGACTTTTGCAGTGGTTCTAGACATAAAAAGTGCGACCTTTTTTTAGTTAAACAGCACTGGTCGCACATATGGTCACACTTTTGGACTTTTTCTGGATAGGGAGCATTGTCACCTGTTTGGGTGATCGTACTCTTCCCCAACCCCATCCCCATAAAATAAAAAAGACCATCACAGGGTATTGTGACGGGTATATATAGAGTTTTGTCTGTGAGATTGAACGTAGTCAATCAAGACATATGTTGTGTTTGCTTGTAGCGGGAGTGGGGCATGATCCCACGACCTCCGGATTATGAATCCGACGCTCTAACCAGCTGAGCTACCCCGCCATCATAACCCCGCGGGGTTAAGGCTTTTGTTGAGATAGAAGGACTCGAACCCTCACTGACAGAGCCAGAATCTGTAGTGCTACCATTACACCATATCTCAATTAAATCCCTTCTGGCCAATCGGGATTGCAAAGGTACAATTCTTTTGATAATTTACAAAAAAAAATTGCTAAATTGCATCGATTATTCGTGTACGTATGAAAAGTGTGTTGACAGTAATCGCAGTCTTGATGCTGGCGGGAATTACCGGATGCAAAAAGACGATGACGCCGGACCTTCCGGGCCCGGACAAGGAGCAGGAAGAACAGGAAGTGACAGTCCCGGCTAAAGAATATCCGGTTGACGTCCAAAAGGCCTTCCAGGAGACGGGACTCGTCAATAAGGAAACGGCCTTCACAACCTACAGTCCCCACAGCGGTATCAGCGTGAGTGAAATCAGTTATTCCGACTACGCCGGTTCCCCGCAGGCGGTATTTGTGATGCAGGTGGACCTGTCCGACAAGACGGTGAGCATGACCAATACCGTTCCGGGGGCGACCACCGGGGATTTCAGCGGCGGCCGCGAAAAGCTGAGTGCCCAGTTCAAAAGGATTGATACCCAGGGGCATCGGGTTGAAGGAGGTGTGAATACCGATTTCTTCATCACCTCCGGCAGCAATGCGGGATCGCCCCAGGGGATATTCTGGCATAACGGCACCTGCTACAAGGACGTGTTTGATTCCGAAGCGACCAGGCCCCGCAGTTTTGTCTACTGGAGCGACAACGAGAAGGTCCGTATGGCCAGGAGCGCCGACTATCCCAATATAAAGTCGTTCGGACTTATAAAGGAAGCTTTCAGCGGCGGGGTGCTGCTGGTGGAAAAAGGCGGCCCTTCCCCCCTGTCGGAAGACAGCGTGTCCGGAGTGCACCCGAGGACGATGCTTGGTATCATGGAAGACAATACCAAGGTTGTGCTGGTGGTCCTTGACGGAAGGGACAAGACCAGGGCAGTGGGGATGAACTACCTGGACATGCAGAAGATCATGCTCTCGCTGGGCTGTCAATACGCCCTGAACATCGACGGAGGGGGCTCTTCCACCTTCATCGTAAGGAAGGCAGGTGATACCAAATACGGTGCGGACGCTTCATTTGAGATCAGGAACAAGCCCTCCGACGGGACGGAACGTGCCATCGGTCCGGGCCTTGCCATAATCAGCAGTGAATAAAACCATTGGACGATGAAAAAGTTGATGCTATTGCTCGCCGCGGCGGGCCTGTTTTCAGGGTGTGTCTTCAGGATCCCCGGATTCAAGATCAATATCGGGAACAATACGATTGTCGAAGGAAGCGGCGTACAGGCGTCCAAGACCTTTGACGTGCCCCCGTTCAGCGGGATCAAAGTGGTTGGATCCACCGATGTCGACTTCACGCAGGGGCCACAGTCGGTGGTGCTTTTCACCGACGACAATCTGATCGACTATTACGAGATTTCGGTCGAGGGCGGAATCCTTGTGGTGGGATTGAAAAGCGGGACATCCATTTCCCCGGAGACGGACGATATGTTAAGGATATCCTGCCCCGATATCAGCTCCGTGACCCTGAGCGGCTCGGGTGACATAAACATAGGAGGTAGGCTGAAGACAGCGGAAGGTCTGTACATAACCCTTGCCGGAGCCGGGGATATTGAAGCGGAAACTGTTGAATGCAAGGCGTTTACGGTTAGCCTTAACGGCTCCGGCGACATAGGGGTGAAATCCCTTACCGCTCCTGAATGCAGCGTGCAGATAAACGGTAGCGGCGACGTGGATATAGTCTGCCGGAATGCCGGCGACATCTCGGCAGCAGTCAACGGCAGCGGGGACATAACCCTTTCGGGCTCAGCCAGATCGGTAAAGACCAGGGTGCTTGGCAGCGGAGATGTATCGACTTCTGGCCTTACCGTTTCACAAGGAGAACGGTAGCCCAGACCTCGCAGCCTTCCTCCCTTCCCACAAAGCCCAGGCGCTCGGTGGTGGTGGCCTTGACGCTTACGGCTTCCACCTCAGTCCCCATGACACGCGCCAGAGTCTCCCTCATTGAATGGATGTGGGGAGCGAGCTTGGGCCTCTGCAGGGCGATGGTGATGTCGGCGTTGCCAATTTCCCAGCCCCTTTCCCGGGCCAGTTCCATCACTTTTCCAAGAAGGATCTTGCTGTCAACGCCTTTCCACCGGTCGTCGTTGTCGGGGAACAGGTGGCCGATGTCGCCAAGGGCCAGGGCCCCGAGGATGGCGTCGCATAGGGCGTGGATGGCCACGTCGCCGTCGGAATGGGCCACAAAACCGTTTTGGGACGGAATCCTCACCCCTCCCAGCCACATTGGAAGACCTGGGGCGAGGGCGTGGACGTCGTATCCGTTACCTATTCTAACCATTTCATTTTAAATTGAATGCGGCCACGATGGGGTAGTGGTCTGAATACTTTACTTTCCTGACTTCATGCCAGAGTGGAGCGAGGTCGGCGGGATAGAGGATATAGTCTATCCTCAGGAAGGGCCAGAGTCCGCTGTACGTGGCCCCGAGGCCTTTTCCAACTTCCACGAACGAGTCCTTACGTCCTTTTATCATCCTGCGGTAGGTGTAGGAAAGGGGATTCTCGTTGAAGTCGCCGGTAACCATGCACTGGATGGGGCACTCGTCCATGCTCTTGAGCACGGATTCCACCTGGTCGGCGCGGCGGAGGATGCTGCGCTTTATCTTCCTTTCCTTTGCCTCAAGTTCCACCTCGTCCTTGAGCGACTTGGCCATGGCTCCGATTGTGATATTGTAACTCTCAAAGTGACAGTTATATACGCGGAATTTCACCCCCTGGGCAAGGATGTCGGTATAAAGGGCCATGTTGGTGCTGCTGTCAAAATCGATCTTGCCTTTCCCCAGGATGGGGAGGCGGCTGAGGATGGCGTTCCCGGCCATTCCTTCAGGGCCGGAATGAAGCAGCCAGTACTCGGCGTTATAGCCCGGGAACCTGGACCTGAAGTACGATGCCACGTCGGTTTTTGCCGGCAGGAGGAACTCCTGGAGGCAGATGACGTCGGCCCCGGTCCCGCGCAGGAAGGTGGCCACCGAGTCGATAAGGTCCTGCCGCGACAGTTTTTTCCCGGTGCGGTCGTGGGCAAAGAGACCGGTGTTGTAGGAAACCACCTTGAGGCCGCCCTCATAGCGTTCGACCTGGTTGCCCTTGAACTGGTAGTACCTTCCCACCAGGAAAACCGACGGAAGGAGAGCCAGAAGCAGCAGGCCGGAGATGCCGGCACGCCGGAACATCGCCCAGAACAGGAATATCACGACCAGCAGCAGGATGGGTATATACAGCAGTCCCACCACGGTGAGGTGCCATGCCTTTACCGGATTTATGATGGCGGAAAGGTAGCAGACCACCAGCAGGGCCGCCACCAGGAAGGCCGCAATCCAGAACAGGAACCTGGACAGGAAGGATCTCTTTTTTGTCTCTGCCATAGTTTGATGGGGATTAGTACCGCCAGAGCCTGCCGGTCTTCCGCCAATACAGGATCAGCAGGAAGCCGAACAGCATTCCTCCCAGGTGGGCGAAATGCGCGACGCCCTCGGCGGTGCCGGTGATTCCGGTGACCAGTTCGATCACCGCGAATATTATTACAAACCACTTGGCCTTGAGCGAAACCGGCGGGAAGATAAGGGTCAGGACGGAATTGGGATAGAGCATGGCGTAGCCGATGAGGACGCCGTAGATGGCCCCGGAAGCTCCCAGGGTAGGGGTCCTCAGCAGGTTGGTGTAGGCGACCTGGGCGTTTATGTCGCCGGTGGCCATGCCCACTGCGTAGAACTGGGCCTGGAGGTATTCCACCCCGGTGTGGAGAAGTGCCGCCCCGAGTCCGGTCACGAAGTAGAAAACCAGGAATTTCCTGGTCCCGATGGTCTTTTCCACAGCGCTCCCGAACAGGAACAGGGTGTACATGTTGAAGAATATGTGCCAGAATCCGCCGTGCATGAACATGTGGGTGATGCACTGCCACCAGCGGAAATGAGGCGATGCCGGGTAGAACAGCGAGAAGCAGCCCACCATGAAATCCTCGTTGACAAGGGTGGCGATGAACATTATCACGTTGACCATGATGATGTTGCGTGTCACCGCAGGGATGCTTCTCCAAAATTGTCCGATCCGGTTTCCGCCGCCGTCGTCGTAGTAATATGGCATCTTAGAATCTTTTTTCAAGTTCGTCGGCTCCGATTATGGAGATTATCCTCTTGCCGGAGCCTGTAAATTCCGGATTGTCGCTGGAAAGCAGGGCGTCCACCGTTCCCTGGGCGGCCGAAGGGCTGTCAAGGGAGGTTCCGGCCGCCGCTGCCGCGGCAAGTTTTCCGGCCAGTGCCGATTCCATCATCCCCGGGAGCGGGGAAGTCCCGTCCGACAGGGCAAGGAGGATGTCGGCCATCAGTTTTTCCACCTTTCCGCTTTCGGTGGAGCAGCCTTCGGGCACCCCGTTGACCACTATGGTGTCGGTCCCGAACGGGACTATGTCAAAGCCCAGCGACGACAGGACCCGGGCGTTGGCGTCAAAGACGGTCCTGCCCTCGGCTCCCACGTTGATCTGGACCGGGAACAGGGACGTCTGCGTGACGTGGGCGCTCTTTGAAAGGGCCCTGATGAACCTGTCGTAAAGGATCCTTTCCATTGCCCTCCTGGCGTGGATCACCATCAGGCCGGAAGTGGAGCGGGCGATTATGAAGCGGCCCTGGACCACAATGGGGACTGCCGACGGCAGGGGCCTGTCCTCGAAGAGACGGCCGTAGTCGCCGGATTTATCCACGTATCTGGAATAGTCGAACTCTTTGGCCGGTCCTGCGGAGGGGGCGGCAAAGGGGTCGTACGAGGGATCGGTCCCGGCCTGGGGAATGGAGGCGGGGCGGTATTCCTCGAATCTGCTGCCTATGACCGGCATGTCCCTTTCCTCGGGGTTGTCGAAATCTATGCTTCCGGCAGCCGCGTTCTTTCCCAGCGAGGCCTTGATGCAGGCCAGCAGGGTCTGGAAAATAATGCTGTCGTCCTCGAATTTCACCTCTGTCTTGGCCGGATGGATGTTCACGTCAACCGAGCCGGGGTCGGCCTCCATGTAGATGAAGTACGACGGAGTGCTGCCTTCCGGAATGAGGTTTTCATAGGCCTTCATCACGGCCTTGTGCAGGTAGGGGCTGCGGAAATACCTCCCGTTCACAAAGAAGAACTGGTTCCCGAGCGTCTTCCTGGCGGAGTCGGGGCTGCCCACGTAGCCTCGGACGGAGACTATGGAGGTGTCGGCCGAGATGTCCACCACGTCGCCTACCACCGAACTTCCAAGGAGGTCCAATATCCTGAATTTGAGGGATTTGGCGGGCTTGAGGACAAAGATGTCCCGGCCGCCGTGAGACAGGCTGAAACCCACCTCGGGCCGGGTGAGGGCCACCCTTGTGAACTCTTCGATTATGTGGCGCATCTCCACGTTGTCGCTCTTGAGGAACTTCCTCCTGGCCGGTATGTTGTAGAAGAGGTTCCTGACGGTGAAGCTGCTTCCCTTGGGGGCTGCCGTTTCACGGGTGGAGAGGTGCTCGCCGGCCGCAAACTGGACTTCGCATCCGGTCTGGTCTTCCTCCCTGCGGGTGCGGAGGGTCACTTCCGATACAGCCGCAATGGACGCGAGGGCCTCGCCCCTGAAACCGAAGGTGAGTATCCGCTGGAGGTCTTCGGCCGTGGCGATCTTGGAGGTGGCGTGCCTCTGGAAGCACAGGACGGCGTCGTCGGGAGACATCCCGCATCCGTCGTCCACCACGCGGATCATGGTCCTTCCCGAATCCGAGATGGCCACCGATACCTGCGACGCTCCGGCGTCCACGGCGTTCTCCATCAGTTCCTTGACCACGGAGGAAGGCCTTTGGACCACCTCGCCCGCTGCTATCATGTCGGCGATGCCGGAAGGAAGAATCCTGAGTTCCATTACAGGAGTGAATAGAATTTGATGATATAGTAAAGTACCACTGCAACCAGCAGGAGGCCCACTATGCCGATGACGGCCTGGGCCCTGGTGGCACCGCTGCGGGTGCGCTGGTAATTGCCGCCCCTCCATGCACCCCGTATGCTGCTTCCGGGGATGTAGGTGCCGTCCTTGCGCTCCTTGTCGGCGGTGCCGTCAACTTCGCCGAACATCGCCTTGCGCTTTTCCTCCTCGGGATCGTAATACCGGGGCTTGTAATTGAATACCCTGTGTTCCTGGTCTCCGAAGAAACCGAAATTAAAACCGGCCATAATTTACATTGCTTATAACCTGCCTTCGTTTTCCGACCCTCGGCCTCCGGCCTCGTCCTTCCCACGGCTTTGCCGCGGGCCCCTCCCGCTACATGCGCGGTTGCATACGGTCTCTCAACGAAGCAGGTTATATATTAACTTACAAAAATACTGATTTTTGACTGGATTCTTGTATTTTTGCGTAAACTTTTGAACAATGGGTATGCCGGAAATTATTTCTGAGACCTTGAAGGTCCTCCGCGAAGGAGGGGTTATCCTTTATCCTACCGATACGGTTTGGGGAATCGGGTGCGACGCCACCAATCCCGACGCCGTTGCCAGGGTGTTCTCAATCAAGCGCAGGGAGGACAGCAAGTCGCTGGTGCTGCTTGCCTCGGACCTGGACATGGTGACCAGGTACGTGAAGGCGGTTCCGCCCATGGCGGTGGACCTGGTTGAGGTGAACGACGCCCCCATGACCATAATCTACCCCGAGGCCGTGGCCGGGGTGCCCGGAGAAAAGGGCGACCGCTTCCACCTTGCGTGGAACGCTGTGGCGGAAGACGGCTCCGTTGGCATCCGTATTCCCATGTCGGATTTTTGCAAGTCGTTGATTTTCAAGCTAGGAAGGCCCTTGGTTTCCACGTCGGCCAATATTTCGGGAGAGGGTACGCCGGGGTCTTTCAAGGAGATTTCCGGGGAGATACGTTCGGCAGTTGACTTTGTGGTTTCCCCTTCGATGGAGAAAGGAGCCACGGGCAGGGCTTCGCAGATCATCAAGGTGGGCATGGACGGAGAGGTGAAAATAATCCGCATGTAAAGATGGAACTGTTTCATTCCAAGGATATTGAAGGCGGCAGGGTGGTGCTTTCCGAAGAGGAGGCCGCCCACTGCGTCAAGGTGCTCAGGCATCGCTGCGGTGACGTGATTTGCGTGATGGACGGAAAGAGTACCATGCTGCGCTGCCGGATTGACGAGGCTTCGCCCAAGGCGGTGGCCGCAACCGTGCTGGAGTCCTTTGAAGGCTGGGGCGGGCATCCTTACAGGCTTACCCTCGGAGTGTGCCCCACCAAGAACAACGACCGATTTGAGTGGTTTGTGGAAAAGGCCGTGGAGATGGGTGTGGACAGGATCGTTCCGCTGATAGGGGAGCGTTCCGAACGGAAGGTCTACAAGACCGACAGGGCCGTGAGGGTGGCTCTTTCCGCCGCAAAGCAGTCGCTCAAGGCTGCTGTTCCGGAGATATCCGAGGCTGTCCCGGTGGCGGAGTTCATCAGTAAGTGTACCGGCTCCGGCGCCCTTAAGCTCATTGCATATTGCTTTGAAGGGGAGGTCCCGAGGGTTTCCGTCAAATCGGCCCTGGACTCTTTTCCTGGGAATGAAATCGTTGTCCTCATTGGCCCGGAGGGCGATTTTTCCCCTGCCGAAGCAGGGGCCGCGGTTGAGGCAGGATTCGTCCCGGTGCATCTTGGGGCGTCGCGTCTCCGTACTGAGACTGCCGCCGTGGTTGCCGCCGCCGCGGTATATTTCAAATTCATGTAGCGATGTACATAGGCCTTTTGTCCGATACCCACGGGGTGGTTGGCCCCGAGTTCTGGAAGTTCCTCTCGCCGGTGGATGAGATCTGGCATGCCGGGGACTTTGGAGGAGGACTCGATACGGCAGCGGAAATAGCTGAGTTCAAGCCGCTTGTGGGCGTTTACGGGAATTGCGACAGCTTTGATTTACGTTATCAATATCCGGAATACAAGTGCTGGGACTGCGAGGGGATGAGCGTGCTGATGATGCATATCGGCGGCTCGCCCGGACACTATTATCCAAGGGCCAAGGAGCTGATAGAGATACTGAGGCCCAAACTCTTCGTCTGCGGACACTCCCATATCCTCAAGGTCATGCATGATCCAAAGTATGACATGCTGTACGTCAATCCCGGAGCGGCGGGTATCCAGGGATGGCATGCGGTACGTACTGCCCTGAGATTCAGGATAGAGGGGGGCGATATCTCCAAAATGGAGGTGCTGGAGGTGAAAAGGTAGGCGGAAATTAAAAAAATTCAAAATATTTCTTGCTTCCGTCAGAAATAAGGAGTAATTTTGCGGCCACAATTGTTTAATTAACTGTTCATCAAGATGAAAAAGGTATTTATGTCTCTTGCAGTTGTTGCACTGATGGGTGCTGCAGTTGCTTGTGGTAACAGCCCCAAGAAGGCCGCTGCCGAAGCCGAGGCCGCCGAGGCCACCGAGAATTGCTGCGAAAAGGCTGACTCCTGCTGCGCTGCCGCTGATTCCTGCTGCGCCGCTGCCCAGACCGTAGTCGCTGAGTAATTCGGACCGCACCCTTGTGGTGCATCACGTCAAAATTGATATTGTCCCCAAAGGAACAATATCTTTTTTTTGTATCTTCGCGTCATGGCAACGGGAAAGACAAAGACTCTCTGGTTCTGCTCCAATTGCGGCAACGAGAGCGCCAAATGGATGGGCAGGTGTCCGTCCTGCGGTGAGTGGAATACGATGGTGGAACAGCCTTCAGGACCTTCAACCGGAAAGAAGGTGCTGTCTGCTTCAATACCTGGCGAGGGCAGGTCTCCCATGGCCCTGTCGGCCGTGGAAGAGGTTGGCGAGGACAGGATTTCGCTGGGCAGTGCCGAGGTCGACAGGATACTCGGAGGGGGAATCGTCAAGGGTTCCCTGGTGCTGATCGGCGGCGAGCCGGGGATCGGCAAGTCCACCCTGTCGCTCCAGATCCCTCTTTCCTGCCCGGGGCTCAGGACACTTTATGTCACCGGTGAGGAAAGCGTCCGCCAGGTCCGGATGAGGGCCGACCGCCTTGGAGGCGATTCCTCGGGATGCTATATCTACAGCGAGACCCTTATGGACAGCATACTGTCTGAGGCCCAGAGGATTGCCCCTGACCTGATGATAGTGGACTCGGTGCAGACCATGTATTGCAACGGTGTGGAATCCACAGCCGGGAGCGTGTCGCAGATAAAGGAAGTGGCCGCCAGCCTGCTCCGTTTTGCAAAGGGCTCGGGGATACCGGTGATACTCATAGGCCACATCACCAAGGAGGGCTCCATCGCCGGGCCCAAGGTCCTGGAACACATTGTGGACGTGGTCCTGCAGTTCGAGGGCGAGAACCGCGGTGCCTACAGGATACTCCGCAGCATCAAGAACCGTTTTGGATCAACGTCGGAACTCGCCGTATTCGAGATGACGGGTACCGGTCTGAGAACAGTGGAGAATCCGTCGGAGATGCTGATGCCGTTCCATGGCGAGGATCTCAGCGGCACCGCCGTCAGCGTGATGCTGGACGGGGCCAGACCGTTCCTCTTCGAGGTGCAGGCCCTGGTTTCCAGCGCAGTTTACGGCACCGCGCAGCGCTCCGCCACCGGTTTTGACGTGAGGCGGCTCAACATGCTGCTGGCCGTACTGGAGCGCAGGGCCGGTTTCAAGCTGGCGCAGAAGGACGTGTTCCTGAACATGGCGGGCGGAATGAGGATAAACGATCCAGCCTGCGACCTGGCCGTGATCGCCGCAGTGCTGTCGTCGAATTTCGACGTTCCGGTGCCCAGGAACGTGTGCTTCGCCGGCGAGGTCGGCCTCAGCGGTGAGATCCGTCCGGTGCCGCAGGTGGAAAGGCGGGCCGGAGAGGCTTCGCGCCTGGGCCTGAGGAAGATATACGTGTCGCAGTATTCCAAGGTAGACCACGGGGTGGACGGCATCACCATTGTCAAGGTTGCCGACATCGCCGCCCTTGTCCGCTCCCTGTTCGGAAATTAGGTAGTGTTACCTGTCTCTGTTTCTCCACCCTCGGCCTTTCGGCCTCGTCCCTCCCAGCCTTGCGGCAGGGGGCCCCTCCCGCTACATGCGCGGGTGCATATGGTTTCGAAACAGAGACAGGTAACAATTATCAGTTCCCTGCAGCCAGCAGGGCGATTATGCGGGTGATGGCAGCCCTGACCTGCGGCACCGGGAGGGTGCAGTTGTTGGTCATTATGGAAAAGACGATGGCGTCTTCCGCTTTGCCGTCGGAGGGCAGGATGTAGCCGCTGTAGCAGAGGATTCCGTCCATAGATCCGCTTTTCATCTTTATCCTGGACTTAAGCGCCGGCTGTTCGGAGGGCAGGACCCGTTTCAGGGTACCGTTGCTGCCGGGCGAGGGGAGCGTCTTGAGGAACGAGGCGTAGGCGGGGGAGCGTTTCATTGCCCCGAGGAAGGCGGTCATGTATTCCGGCGAAAGGTAGTTCCTCCTCGAAAGGCCGCTTCCGTCCTCGATCCTGATTCCGTCGGCAGGGAACTTCCCGAGGGCGTCCAGAACATCTGCCACGGCCACCTTGCAGCTGTCGTAAACGGCTGTGCCTGAGGCTTTCAGCCCCATGGTGCGGAAAAGGGTTTCGGCATAGAAGTTATCGCTGCGGTGGAGAGTCTCGAGGGCTATTTTCCATAGTTCCGGCGACTGGGACCGGCCCAGTACCCTGAGACTGTCGGGCGGCAGGGCCCTGCCTTTCTTGAGGAAGTCGCCGCCGCGGACGTCGCCGTCAGGGTCGATGTCGGCATATCCGCCTTCCACCTTTATCCCGCTGCCTTCGAGGTTCCTGACAAAATAGCTGGCGCAGGTCATTTCCGGGAACTTGTTGGAGAACTCCTCGGTCTTGGGCTTGCGGTCCAGGGCGAAGGTGCCGCGTATCCCGCCGGTCGGGGCGAGGTCGGTGGTGAAGAGGTAAAGGCTGTTCCCCGTGCCGGCCGGCCCGGTGACGGCATGGTGGGAGTACTTCATCCAGGGCGTCGAGGGGTATACCACCGAGATGTTGACCGGGGCTCCGGCGGAGGTCCCGGCGCTGACGGCAAAGTCCTGCGCGTTGCCGTAGAATGAAAGACCGCTTCCGCCTGTGCCGTAGGCGGTTCCGATATCGTCGTAGGTCCAGGTGCTGTTTTCCCGGGCGCCGTCGAAATACCTGCCGTCACCTATCACCCGGCCTTTGACGGTGGCGATTCCGCTGCTGCGGAGGAAGGTCTTCCATTTCCAGAAAAGGCCGTCGGCCGGAATGGCGATGGAGTCCTTTGAGGCGGTGGTGGGGTCGCCTCCGCCGATGATATAGACGTCACCGTCGAGGACGCCTTCCGATACGCTGCCGCTGCATGCGATGGTGGTCTGGTACTTGAAATCCGCTCCCAGCGAGTGCAGGGCTGTCCCGGCCGTTATCAGTTTCATGTTGGATGCCGGGACCAGCTTGGTGCGGCTGCGGTATTCGGCCAGGGTGTCGCCCTTGGCGTCCAGTGCCAGCACGCCCCAGGATGCGGTGGCGAACCCGCGGTTCTTTTCCAGGATGCGTACATATCGCTGGGCCTGGGTGTTCTTGCGGACGGATTTTCTGGCGGGAGCCGGGGCCTGTGCCATGGCAGGAACCGTTGCCAGGAACAAGGCGGCTGAAAGCACTGAAGTTATGATTTTCCTCATAGCGGACTGCTTTTTCGCAAAATTAATTAAATTTGTAATTCCAAAGATTCCTGATATGAAAAAAACAGTTTTGGTATCCGGCGGTGCGGGCTTCATAGGAAGCCATGTGACCGTTGAACTTATCCAGGCCGGCTACGAGGTTGTAGTGGCCGACAACATGTCCAATTGCGACCTCACCTGCTTTGAGGGTGTGAAGAAGATAACCGGCCGCGACGACATTCCCTTTGAGAAGACGGATTTCTGCGACGCTGCCGCGGCCGACGCCCTGTTCGCCAAGTACCCGATAGACGCCGTCATCCATTTTGCCGCATTCAAGGCGGTGGGCGAGTCGGTGGCAAAGCCGGTGATGTATTACAAGAACAACCTGGGCTCCTTCCTCAATGTTCTTGAGGCGGCAGGCGCCCATGGATGCCATAACGTGTTATTCTCTTCATCTGCAACCGTTTACGGCGAGCCCGACGTGGTTCCCGTGACGGAGCGGTCGCCGCGCAAGCCTGCCACTTCGCCCTACGGGGCCACAAAGCAGATGTGCGAGGACATACTCCGCGACACTGTCCGCGCCACGGCCGGCACACCCGGTGAGATCAAGGGCATTTTGCTGAGGTATTTCAACCCCATCGGCGCACACCCTTCCGCACTTATCGGGGAACTGCCCAGGGGAGTTCCAAACAACCTGGTTCCCTTCATCACCCAGACCGCGATTGGGAAGCGGGAGTGCCTCTCCATATTCGGCAACGACTATCCCACCCCCGACGGTACCTGCCAGAGGGATTATATCGACATCGTGGACCTGGCCAAGGCACATGTCTGCGCTGTTGCGAGGATGATGGACGGAAAGATGACCGAAGGCTGCGAGGTGTACAATATCGGCACCGGACGTCCCGTGTCCGTACTGGAGCTGGTGAACGCTTTCCAGAAGGTCAACGGCCTGAAACTCAATTACCGGTTTGCTCCCCGCCGCGAGGGCGACGTCACCGCGATATGGGCCGATCCCTCCCTGGCGAACAAGGTCCTTGGCTGGAAGGCAGGGCGTTCGGTGGAGGATACCCTGGCAGCGGCGTGGGCTTGGGAGAAGCATCTCGCCGGCAAATAGAACCAATTGACTATAAATGAAATGGGGTGATCGGAACGACCACCCCATTTGTCTTTTAAGGACAAGCCTACTTCTCCACGCCTTCTTTGACGGCGGCGCTCAGCTCTTCGTAAAGGCCGTCGAGCTTGGTGAGCATCTCCTTGCGGAGATTGTCAAAATATGCCTTTTTGTTGCCCTCGGCCTTGCCGATGGAATCACGCAGGTCGTTGTAGAGGTCCACGGCCTTGTCAATGAGGTCGGTAATCTTTTCGGTCTGCTTCCCGGGGTTGACGTTGAGGAAAAGCGCGCAGTCGTCGACAAAAGCACCCACAAAGTACTCTATGTCTTTCTTGATGTCTCTAAGATTCATGTCGGTTTGAATTAATTCGGGGCAAAGATAGCAATTATTTTTATTCCAGCACCCGGATTCCACCGGGCTCGGAATAAGTTTTTGGAAAAAGCGGGAGGGACGATGTCGGGCTACTTCCGGCAGGGACAATAGCCGGCTCCTAGAGTTCTATCACCATGTCCTCCAGTGACTTGCGGACAGAATGAAGTTCCGTAGGCTGGCCTTCCCCGTCGGAAGGGTAGCCGATGGCAAGCAGGCCGTAGACTCCGTGCTCCCTGGTCTCGGGGAGGACTTCCCGTATCTTGCGGGGATCGAAGTCCCAGATCCACATGTTGGCGAGTCCGGCGTCAGTTGCAGTGAGCATGAGGTGCGTCAGGACGATGGCGGCATCCGTCTTTGCGGCATTGATTCCGTCGCTTTCCCGGACCCAGGCCTCTTCGTTCCGGCAGCCCACGATGAGGACGACCGGTGCGCCGTAGCACGGATGAACCGTCCTGAGGCGGGCAAGCGCATCCTCACTCCTGACCACCCAGATACGGGTGGGCTGGAGATTCCTTGCGGACGGCGCCAGCCGGCCGGCCTCCAGGATCATCTTTAACTTGGAGTCGGAGACGGGATAATTTGTAAAAGAGTGGCAAGAGTAACGATTCGCCAAGATCTGCATAAAGGCATCGGAACCATATTCGTACTTGGTAATCTTCTGCTCAACATCGGAAAAACTGGCGCGACTCCCGATCTTTGTTATGTCGCTTAAGCGACTTAGGAAACCTTTCTTCATAGGCGGCTTGTTCTTGTCGGCGTAAATATACGCATTTTTTCGTAGAATAAAAAACTGCGCGCCGCAAGACATCCGCCACTCCGGCGGGTCCCTATTTGTGGAAGTTGAACCGGATGTCGGCAGGAACCTTCTCAAGACCAAGGTTTTGCCTGTCGGCATCAAAGTCTGCGCTGCGCTTGGAATAGCTCTCTTCGAAAGAGGTGGCAAATCCGAGGTCGCCGGTTGCCTGGGTCTTGAGGACTAGGGCGGTCAGTTCCGACAGGGCATCCTCCATCTTTGCCAGGTCGAGCGAATACTTGTTGGAAGCTTTCCTCTGGAAGGCGCCCTTCTCGTGCAGATAATTGTAGATGATTATGTTGGCACGGCCCAGTGCGGACCCCTCGCCAAAGCGACCGGAACGGAGCAGCGAGGCGAAGAATGTGGTGAGCGCATCTTCTTTGGTGAAGATATGGTGGATGTCGTAGTGGGCCTGGAGGTTGCATACCATCAGCACGCCTGCGGCATTGGCCTTGACTTCCTCAAGGGTGGGGGCGACTTTCTGGAGCGCCTCTTCCACGCTGCCCTTCCCGTTGACGGTCTCCTTTACGCCCAGTCCGTGGGCGACTTCACGGAATACGGTATTCCAGAAGAAGGCGTCGGCCGAAAGGTGCTCCACCGACTCGGGCGAGAGCAGTATCTCACCGGTGGGGGCCACTATATGGTTGTATTTGGCGTTGAGGATATTCTCCAGGAGGATGGTGCGGGTCCCCCTTTCGCGCTGGACATCGGCGTCGAACGGAAGGTTCAGGGCGATGACCTTCACGCCGGCATTGGCTTTTCCGGCATAATACAGGGCGTCGCAGGAGAAGATGTTGGAGCCGGCTCCGGGCTGGAAGGTCTTGTAGGCCGGGTCTCCGGGAAGATCCTGCTGGAAGTCCTGGATACGCGAGACATACTGCATGAGTTCTTTGGTCCTGGCCTCGTTCTTCAGGAGGACGAACGCCTCATAGGAACGTTTGATGCCCATCAGCTGGTCGTCGGCGGCTTCGTCGGGGCCGATCACCAGGTCCATCTTGCTGTCGTCCATGTCAAGCCATGCCAGGCCGCTCTCGTAGTAATTGTCGGTAAGCAAGGCATCCGCCTTTGCCTCGAGGTACTTCTTGACGCTGGGCTTGATGGTGATGTCGGCTGCGGCGGCAAGATATTTTGCAATCTTCTCCAGATGCTCCTTGTAGGCGTCGTGATACCACACGGTCTCGAGGGAGCCGTCGGCGTTGCGGCGGACAAGGGTATAGGGGCTGTTCTTGAGGGGGTTGTCCCAGGCCTCAAACTCCTCGACGGTCATGTCGGCAGGGTAGAATCCTGCTCCGGGAGGGCAGTCGGAATAACCTTCCACGAAGGATTTGCCGGTGAAACGGTCCCAGGGGCCGTAGTTGATCTGTGCAAAGGTCTTCTGGACGGGGTCGGCGATGCTGTCGAGCAGGGCCTGCTTGTCGCCGAAATACTGCTCCCAATATATGGCGTCGGCCTCGTCGGCGGCAAAGCGGTAGAGGTTAAGCACTTCCTTCCCGTTGTCGGATATGCCGCTGAGGTCGGGTGTCTCGATATTGACTACGGCGTAGTCGGCTACGCTGCGGTTGAAGGGGGATTTGGGGGATTCGTTGCAGGAGACAGCCGCCACAAGGGCGATGGCTGCAAGGAACAAACACTTTTTCATATCGTTATAACATTATCATTATCATTACCTGCGCGGCCACGACCCTGAGGAACATGGTCAGGGGATAGACCGTAGCATAATTGACCGCGATGCGGCCGCTGCCGTACATCTGCTCGGTGAAGGAGAGGAGGGCCGGGTCGGTGGTTCCGCCGGCGAGGAGTCCGCAAATCTTGAAAAAGTCCATTTTAAGGGCGTAGCGGGCCACAAGGGCTGCAATCGTCATCGGAATCAGGGTGATCAGGGCTCCGTAAAGGACCCACATGTATCCGCCGTTCACGAGCGATGACACAAAACTCTTCCCTGCACCCAGGCCCACGGCAGCCATGAAGAGAGAGATGCCGATCTCCCGGATCATGAGGTTGGCGCTGAGGGCGGTGTAGGTGGTTATCCTGAGCTTGGGTCCGAAGTGCCCCAGCAGGATGGCTACGATCAGGGGACCGCCGGCAAGGCCCAGCTTGAGGGGCTGGGGCATGGACGGGAACCGGATGGGGAGGGTGCCCAGCAGAACTCCCAGGGCTATCCCCAGGAAGATGGGCAGGAGGTTTGGCTTGTGCAGCGATTCGGGCTCGTTGCCCACCAGGCGGGCAAGGCGCGCGATCCCTTCCTCGGAGCCCACCACCTTCATGCTGTCGCCCACCTGGAGGATGAGGTCGGCATCGGCCTGGAGGTCAACTCCGGAACGCAGGATGCGGGTGACAGTCACTCCGTATTTCCGGCGGACGTCCAGCTTGCGCAGGCTCTTTCCGGTGATGGACGAATCCGTGATGGAAAGGCGGCTGGCCACCAGCTTGGTGCCCATGGGCCGCCATTCATTCATGTTTACCGGCACTTCTTCGCCGAATATAATCCGGACTTTCTCCTTATGCTGTACGTCGGTGACAATCAGGAGTTTGTCGCCTTCCTGGAGGGGAAGGTCAAGGTCGGGGAAAAACACTTTGTCGCCCCGTTTCATCCGGGCGATGACCAGGTGGTCGGTGTTATCTCCGCCCACTATGTCGTGGATGGTTTTCCCGAACAGGGCCGGGTTCTCGACCTGGCATACCAGGCGGTAGGCGTTGCCTTCATCGTCATCGTTTTTGGAAGCCATCTCCTTCTCCTTGTCGATGTTGACCCTGAAAACGGCCTTGGACAGCAGCAGGACTGCGATGGCTCCCAGGACGCCGAGCGGATATGCCACTGCATAGGCCGAGGCGATGCCGTAGGCTGCGTCGGAGACCTTGGCGGCGCTTTCAGGCGACATCGATACGGCGTCGGAAAGGGTTTGCTGTGCCGCGCCGAGACCTGGAGTATTGGTCACAGCACCGGACATGATGCCGGTCATGATCCCGAGGTTCTCCCCGCTCACAAGATGGATGACATACGTTGTGACGACAGAGAGGATGACGAGTCCCAGCGCCATGAGGTTCATGGGAAGTCCGTCCTTCCGGAAAGAATGGAAGAAACCGGGCCCCACCTGAAGGCCGATGGCAAAGACGAACAGGATAAGCCCGAAGTCCTTTATGAACGACAGCATCATGGGGTTGATCCTGAGCCCGAGATGCCCCATGAGGATACCCACGAACAGTATCCAGGTGCTTCCGAGCGAGATTCCCTTGACTTTGAATTTGCCCAGGTAAAGGCCTGCGGCTATGGCGATTGCCAGGATGAAAATGGCCCCGGCGGTATCTCTTTGTGTAAGCAGGTTCAGCATAGCGGGCGCAAAGATAGTCAGAAAGACTCGCTTTTTTAAATAATGTACAAGGATTTTTTAGATATTTTTTGATTATTTTTGCAAGATATAACATAAATGAACCGTCATGCAGACTTTTGTGAACAGAGAAATTGCCGAGGGACTGACCTTTGACGACGTCCTTCTGGTCCCCGCACGCTCGGAAGTGCTACCCAGGGACGTGAATGTTTCCACCCGCTTCACCCGGGACATCATCCTCCATACGCCCATAGTATCCGCCGCGATGGATACCGTTACCGAGGCTGACCTGGCGATAGCCATGGCCCGCGCCGGCGGAATAGGCGTGATTCACAAGAACATGACCATCGGCGAGCAGTGCGCCCAGGTGCGCCGCGTCAAGAGGGCCGAGAACGGGATGATCTACGACCCCGTAACCATCGGCCGCGACGCCACCGTGGGGCAGGCTATGGGCATGATGTCAAAGCACCATATCGGCGGCATCCCGGTGGTGGACGGAGCCGGAAAGCTCATAGGGATTGTCACCAACCGCGACCTCCGTTTCAGGGAGGATACCAAATGCCCGGTTTCCGAGGTCATGACCAGCCAGAACCTGGTGACCGCCCCCAAGGGCATTTCCCTGTCCGAAGCGACCGAGATACTCCGCAGGACCAAGGTGGAGAAACTTCCCGTGGTTGACCGCGACGGAACCCTCGTGGGCCTGATCACCTACAAGGACCTGATGAAGATAAAGGACAATCCCATCGCCTCCAAGGATTCCAAGGGCCGCCTGCTGGTGGCCGCGGCGGTGGGCGTGAAGTCCGACACCATAGAGAGGATAGGGATGCTTACCGATGCCGGAGCCGATGCGGTGGTGGTGGATACCGCCCATGGTCATTCGGCCGGTGTGCTCGGGGTGATTGAAAAGGCCTGCAAGGCGTTCCCCGACGTCCAGATAGTGGCCGGCAACGTTGCCACGGCCGAAGGTGCCAGGGCCCTTGCCGACGCAGGGGTAAGCGCCGTCAAGGTGGGAATCGGGCCCGGGTCCATCTGCACCACCAGGATAATCGCCGGCGTGGGCGTTCCTCAGCTTACCGCCGTGATGCTTGCTTCCGAGGCCCTCAAGGGTACGGGCATCCCGGTGATCGCCGACGGCGGAATCCGCTATTCCGGCGATATAGTCAAGGCCCTGGCTGCCGGCGCTTCCACCATCATGGCCGGTTCGCTGTTCGCCGGAACCGAGGAATCGCCTGGTGAAACCATCATCCTCAATGGCCGTAAGTTCAAGTCCTACAGGGGAATGGGATCTTTGGAGGCGATGGAGCACGGTTCCAAGGACCGCTACTTCCAGGATATGGAGGAAGACATAAAGAAGCTTGTTCCTGAAGGAATCGTGGCCCAGGTCCCGTACAAGGGAACCGTGGCCGAGGTCGTATACCAGCTGGTGGGCGGTCTCCGCTCAGGCATGGGATATTGCGGAGCAAAGGACCTGGAGGCATTGAGAAGCGCCCGTTTCGTCAGGATCACCAATGCCGGATTCCTGGAGAGCCATCCGCACGACGTGACCATTACCAAGGAAGCACCCAACTATTCAAGATAGTGAGAATCAGGAACCTGATACTGCTTTTAGGCCTCGCTGCAATGTTGACGCCATCCTGTTCAAGGGTGTCGTCGATTGCAGGTACCATGGCCGACCGGTTCTCCGGCGAGACGGTGGCCCGCGTAGGGCGGCACCGGCTCACCAGGACCGAGCTCGAGGCCGTCCTTCCCGGCGGTATCAGCCCTGCCGACAGCGCCGCCTTCTCGGAACGGTATATCCGGTCCTGGGCCGGGAACCTGGTTTTCCTGGACGTGGCGGAGGAGCAGCTTTCCAAGGAAAGCAAGGACGTCACAAAGGAGCTGGAGGAGTACAGGACGGCCCTCCTGAAGTACCGCTACGAGCAGATGTACATCAACGAGAGGCTCGACACGGTGATATCGCAGGAGGAGATAAAGGCGCGTTACGCTGCCGACAAGGACCGTTTCACGCTGTCCGTCCCCATACTCAAGGCCAAGTTCATGGTGATATCCCACGACTCTCCGGAAAGGGAGAAGATCATGAAGAAAATGGTCTCTTCCAAGGCCGGGGACCGCGACGAGGCGGACAGCCTTGTCACCCGGTATGCATCCAGGTACCTTGACCTGACAGGGGAGTGGACCGACGCTTCCGCGCTGGCAAGGGAATTCGGAACGGATTACATCACCATGCTGTCGGCCATGAAGAAATCGGTGATATCGATTCCCGACGGGCATGGCAACGACAGGGTGGCGTTCGTGACGGAATCCATGAAGGCCGGAATGACGGCTCCGCTGGAATACTGCGTCCCCAGGATCCGTGACATGATTCTTGCAGGAAGGAAACACGCCTTGGCGTCTACTTTGGAACAAGACTTGCTTGATGATGCCATTGCCAAGGGTAATTTTGTGATTTATTAATTTGCGTATGAGATTTAACTTCTTCTGCATCAAGGCTTTGATGATAACTGCGGCCCTTACTTCAACCGCCGTGGCGTTTGCCCAGAAGTACAGTGGAGGTGTTGTAGACAAGACGGTTGCCGTGATTGGCAACGAGGTCATAACCATATCGAACATAGAAGAGGAGGTCCGCATGATGCGGGCCCAGGGCCTTTCTTCCGACAGGAACCTCCGGTGCGAACTCCTGGAGAGCATGATGGAATCAAAGCTGTTCCTGATGCAGGCCAGGCTGGATTCCCTGACCGTGAACCAGGATATGGTGGAAGGTGAGATGTCGCAGAGGATCGACCAGATCAGGACTTCCCTCGGCGGCGACGCGGAGGTTGAGGAGTATTTTGGGAAGCCCCTGTACCGGTTGCGTCAGGAGTGGAGGGAAACGCTTCAGGACCAGAGTCTTACACAGCAGGAGCAGGGACAGATCGCGTCCAATATCCCGGAACTTACCCCGTACGACGTGAAGCAGTATCTGGATACCGCCGACGTCGAGGACCTTCCGGTTGTCCCCATCAAATACCGCCTGAGCCAGATTTGCATCTATCCCGACAGGGAGGCCGCGAACATGGCCGTCAAGGAAAAACTCCTGTCGCTCCGCGAGAGGATAATGGCCGGGGAGAAATTCTCGACCCTGGCCAGGCTGTATTCCGAGGATCCCGGCAGCGCCCGCAAGGGTGGCGAACTGGGTCTTGCTTCCAAGTCGATCTTCTGGCCGGCGTTCTCCGATGCGGCGATGTCGCTCCGTCCCGGTGTGATTTCGCAGATCGTGGAAACCCCCGACGGCTTCCATATCATAGAAGTGCTGGAAAAGAAGGGCGACATGTTCAACGCCCGCCATATCCTGCTCAAGCCCCAGTATACCAGGGACGACCGCGACAAGGCCTTCCATACCCTTGACAGCCTCAGGAACGAGATCATTTCCGGCGCTGTGACCTTCCCCCTCGCAGCCCGGTTCTATTCCGAGGACCCTGCTACCAGGACCAACGGAGGCCAGATGGCCGATCCGGGTACCGGCTCGGCCTATTTCGAGATAGACCAGCTGAAGCCCCAGGACTATGAAGCCATACGCAACCTCAAGGAAGGGGAGATGTCGGAACCGGTGGAATCACTTGACAATGAGGGTCGTTCCGGTAATACCGTGTATAAGATCATCCGGGTGGACAAGATCCTTCCGGCCCATACCGCCACCTTCAGCGAGGATTACAGCCAGCTGCTCTCCCAGGTCCGGCAGAATCTGCAGATCAAGGCCATCGACAAGTTCATAGAGGAGAAGATCAAGACAACCTACATCGTAATCGACCCGATATTCCGCGAATGCGAATTCAACCGCGGCGGATGGGCTTCCAAGTTCAGGGAATAATATGCGTTTCTGTCCCCGGACCATCCTTGCGGCAGCCCTTCTGGCGCTGCCCTTCGCCTTGTCCGCCCAGCGGAAGGACAGGTCCGACAGTCTGGTCACCCTGATCAGCGCCCAGTCGGCCCAGCTCATCGAGGAAGGCGGAGAGCATTTCCGCAAGGTGATAGGCCCGGCAAAGTTTTTCCATAACAATACCTACCTGCTCTGCGACACGGCCTACTGGAACGTGGATACGCAGATAATAAAGGCCCTGGGGCATGTGAAGATCCTCCAGGACCGGACCACCCTGACCAGCGAGAGCCTGGAATACGTGATAGACGAGGACCTGGCCAAGTTCAGGGGGCAGCTGGTCCAGCTTCAGGACAAGGATAAGAACACCCTGAGAACCAGGTACCTGGACTATAATACCAAGGACAGTATAGCCGTATTCCAGAGCGGAGGTTCCATGAGGGACCACGACGGCCAGATCATCGAGAGCCGTTTCGGGTCGTACGACGGAAAGGAGAAGACCTTCACCTTCATGGACCACGTCAACATGTTTGCGGATTCAACGTTCGTCAAGACATCCAGGCTCGTATATAATTCCGACGAGAGCCGGGCCTATTTCGGGTACGGCACCGATGCCTGGCAGGACGAGAACATGCTGTCGGCCGACGACGGCTGGTTCCAGAGGGACATAGACCTGTTTTTCTTCCGCAAGAAGGTGCATGTGCTTACCCAGGACCAGGAGGCATGGACCGATTCGCTGTTCTACAACCGTGCAACCGGCGACGTGCGCATGCTCGGGAACGCCGAGATTATGGATACCACGCGCAATGTGTACGGACTTGCCGGGCAACTGGTTTACGTGGATTCGCTGTCGGAAGTCACCATGACCCGAAAGCCGGCCATAATGTCGATTTCTGAATCGGAGCAGCGGAAGGATACCGTCTATTTTGGCGGAGATACCCTGGTTTACAGGACGTTCATGATGTTCCAGATAGACACCCTGTATGTCCCCGATGCCAAGAAACGGCTGGAAGACATGGAGGCCGATCCGGTCAGCGAGTTCCGGAGGAAGGCTGCGGAGGCGGCGGCAAAGGCTGCCGAGGAAGCGGCGATGAACGACCCCAACCGGCCCCCGGACATAGCCATGAGGAAAAGTGACGCCCGGACCGGAAAGCTCCCTTTAGATACTCCTTCGGAGGAGGATGCGGCTCCGGTGCCGGTACCTGCAGATACCTCGTCTGTACCGGTCGATTCCGTGGCCGCCCCGGTGGATTCCCTGGCAGTGCCGTCGGATTCACTTTCCGTTCCGGCGGATTCACTCGCCGTTCCCATGGATTCGCTTACCGTCCCCCTGGATTCGCTTTCGGCACCGTTGGATTCTTTGTCGGCTCCTTCCGACAGTCTGCTGGCACCCTCCGACAGTCTGCTGGCCCCTTCCGACACCCTGGAGGGCCCCAAGGATTCAACCAAGGTGGGATTCCTCTGGGCAACGGGCAACGTGAAACTGTTCCGGGAGGATATCCAGATGGTATGCGACTCGCTGGTCTACTGCGACCTGGATTCCCTGGCCCGCCTGTACATCGACCCCATAGTCTACAATGAGGGCAACCGCCAGTACAGCGCCGACAGCATCTTCGTCAGGGTCAGGAACGAGGCCGTCGACAAGGCCAGCCTGATGTCCAACTCGTTCATCACCACAATGGAAGACACCCTCCATTTTGACCAGATAAGGGGGGCGGAGATGCTGGCGTACTTCGACAGTACCGGGACGCTTTCGCGCTTTGACGCCCTTGGAGGGGCGACGGCCCTGTTCTTCCTAAGGGAAGAGGATGTCATCGCCACGGTGAACAAGGTGGATGCAAAGATGATCTATGCCCTGTTCCGGGACGGGGACCTGGATAACATCACCTATTTCGAGGACGCCAAGAACGACGCCTATCCGGTGGTCCAGCTGCCAAAGGAAGACAGTGAGTTGAAGGGCTTCCGCTGGGATCCCGACCGCCGGCCCAAGGGGCGGGAGGACATCACCCCGCTTGAACCGAGGCCATCCCAGAGAAACAGCTACCTGGCGCATCCCAGGGCCGATTATCCGGAGACCGCGATCTATTTCCCTGGCTACATGAACAAGATTTACAAGGAGATGGCCAAACGCGATTCGCTGGAGGCCGTCAGGAGCAGGGAACGTGCCCTCAGGCGTGAGGCCGACCCGGAAATAGCAATGATGGCCGACAGCCTTGCGACGGCCGATTCCCTTTCGCTTGAGATGGCCGTGCGGGAGCCGGTTGACAGCGTTTCGGCTCCGGTCGCACCTGTCGACAGCCTGGGTACAACCATCCGTGATACGGTTTCCCGGTCTTCAAATGTTCCCGCGGTGGATCCGAAGGTGGCCGCAAAGGAGGCAGCCAAGGCGGAAAGGGAGAGGATCAAGGCAGAAAAACAGGCTGCCAGGGAGGCCCGCTGGGCGGAACTGGACCGCAAGGACGCCGAAAAGGCCGCCGCAAAGGAGGCCAAGAAACTGGCCAAGAAGCGTAAGGAAACCCTCGAGGCCCTGAAGAAGCAGCAGAAGCGTTCTGAAAAAGAACAACGGACCCTGCGTAAGTACATGGCCCGTTATCAGAAGCAGAAGGAACGCAGGGCCGCCCGTGCGGCCCGGAAGGTCAAGCCTCAGCAAACAGCGATACCAGATTCAGAATAACCCTGGACGCCGCTTCCATGCTTTCCAGCGGCACGTATTCCATCTTTCCGTGGAAATTGAGCCCGCCCGCAAAGATATTCGGGCAGGGCAGTCCCATGAAACTGAGGTTGGCGCCGTCGGTCCCGCCGCGTATGGGCTGGATCCTTGGCTTTATGCCTTCCATCTCCATGGCCTTGACAGCCTTCTCTATAATATGGTAATGGGGTTCGACCTGTCCCCGCATGTTGTAGTATTGGTCCTTGATTACTGCGGTTGCGGTACCTTCGCCGTAGCGGGAGTTGATGAAATCCACGCATTCCTGCATCACGGCCTTCTTTTTCTGGAACAGGGCCATGTCGTGGTCCCTGATGATGTAGGCAAAGTCGGCCTCTTCCACGGTGCCGTTGAAGGAGATGATGTGGAAGAACCCCTCGTAGTCCTGGGTGTTTTCCGGCCGCTGCCTCACGGGAAGGAGTGAATTCAGCTCCTGAGCGATCAGGATTGCGTTCTTCATCTTGTCCTTGGCGTTCCCGGGATGTACGTTCCGGCCCTGGATATGGATTTTTGCCGATGCTGCGTTGAAATTCTCGAATTCCAGTTCGCCTATCTCCCCGCCGTCCATGGTGTAGGCAAAATCGGCCCCGAATCTCTTGACGTCGAATTTGACTACCCCGCGGCCGATCTCCTCGTCGGGAGTAAAGCCGATCTTGATGGTACCGTGCTTGAAATCAGGATGTTCCGTGATGTACTGGACGGCAGTCATTATTTCCGCAACCCCGGCTTTGTCATCTGCGCCAAGAAGGGTGGTGCCGTCGGTTGTGATCAGGGTCTGTCCCTTGAAATGGAGGAGTTCGGGGAATTCCGACGGATTGAGGAACAGCCCGGGGACTCCCTTGAGCTCGATCGGGGATCCGTCGTAGTCCTTGATGATCTGGGGCTTGACGTCGGCTCCCGATGCGTCCGGGGCGGTATCCACGTGGGCGATGAAACCCACCGCGGGGACCTTGGCGCCGATGTTCGACGGAATTGTGGCCATTACGTACCCGTATTCATCCAGGCTGGCCTCCAGGCCCATTGCCAGAAGCTCGTCCCGGAGCATCCGCAGCAGATTCAGCTGTTTGGCCGTGCTGGGCTGGCTTTCGGATTCTTCGTCCGACTGGGTATCGACTGCGACATAGCGCAGGAATCTGTCAAGTATGCTTTCCATATTATAATAATGCTATTCTTCGACTTTTGCATTCATTGCACTCCTGGTCATGAAGAAGATGATTCCGAGCAGGGGAAGGATGGCTACGGCTTCGCCCCAATGTTCGTTCCAGGCCGTCATGAACCAGTCGACGTTGGCGAACTTGAGGATTGCGCTGACCACACCCATGAGGGCGCCGCCGGCGATGAATCCGGAAGCGATGAGGGTGCCTTTCTCAGTCCTGGCCGTGTTCAGGGCCTTGTCCTTGCTGCGGCTCCCTACATACCACGATATGGCTCCGCCCACCAGGAGGGGAAGGTTGAGGTCGATGGGAATGAACATTCCCAGGGCAAATGCCAGGGCGGGAACCTTGAACAGGGTGAGGATCACCGCAATCAGCGCACCTATGCCGTAAAGCAGCCAGGGAGCCCCTCCTCCGTTCATCATGGGCCGGATCACGGCTGCCATGGCATTGGCCTGCGGTGCCACCAGGGCCTCGCTTCCGGTGAAGCCGTAGGTCTTGTTGAGGATAAGCATAACGCCGCAGACGGTTGCGGCCGCCACTGCTGTCCCCAGGAATTTCCAGCCTTCCTGCTTCTTGGGAGTCGTACCGATCCAGTATCCGATTTTCAGGTCGGTGATGAACGATCCGGCCATGGACAGGGCCGTGCATACCACTCCGCCGATGATTACGGCCGCGGCCATGCCGGCGTTACCGTTGAGACCTACGGCAACCAGTACCAGCGACGCCAGTATGAGCGTCATGAGGGTCATGCCGCTGACGGGATTGCTGCCCACTATGGCGATTGCGTTTGCCGCCACCGTGGTGAACAGGAAGGATATGACGGCAACCACCACAAGTGCGATAAGGGCCTGCCATACGTTGTTTACCACCCCTCCGAATGCGAAGAATGCGAAAACGGCCAGAAGGGTAATGGCGATGGCGGTCACTATGGTCTTCATGGGAAGGTCCTCGTCGGTGCGGACCGGCTTCTCGGCCTTGTCACCGCCCTTGCGGGAAAACTCCTTGACAGCCAGACCCACTGCGGAACGGATCACTCCAAAGGATTTGATTATACCGATGATTCCCGCGGTGGCAATGCCTCCGATGCCTATGTGACGGGCGTAATCCTTGAATATCTGCTCCGGCGACATCTCTCCGATGGTCATGGTTACGCCGGTGTTCATCAGGTCTATGACGCTGCCGCCCAAGATGAGGTTCATCAGCGGAATTATCACCAGCCACACCAGGAAACTGCCGCAGCATATGATGAAGGCGTATTTGAGTCCCACTATGTATCCGAGTCCGAGCACGGCGGCGCCGGTGTTCAACTTGAGGACGACCTTGGCCTTGTCGGCGACGGTCTGTCCGATTCCCATGACCGTTGTGGAGATGGTCTCGGCCCATGCCCCGAAGGTGGCCACGATAAAGTCGTACAATCCGCCGATGAGGCCGCTGATTATCAGCGTTTTGGCTCCTTTCCCGCCGCTTTCCCCGCTAATCAGCACCTGGGTTGTGGCCGTGGCTTCGGGGAAGGGGTATTTGCCGTGCATCTCCTTTACGAAGTATTTCCGGAACGGGATGAGGAAAAGGATTCCCAGCACTCCGCCGAGCAGTGACGAGAGGAGCATCTTCCAGAAATCGACCTCTATGCCAAGTATATATATGGCAGGAAGGGTGAAGATGGCTCCTGCCACGATTGCCCCGGAGCAGCCTCCTATCGACTGTATTATCACGTTCTGTCCCAGCGCGCCCTTCTTCCCGAGCGCCCCGGACATCCCTACGGCTATTATAGCGATGGGGATGGCAGCCTCGAAAACCTGGCCGACCTTCAGTCCGAGGTAGGCCGCGGCCGCCGAGAACAGGACGACCATGACTATACCCATTATTACGGAATAGGGGGTTACTTCAGGAAAAGTGGATTCCGGTTTGAGGAGCGGTTTGTACTCTTCTCCGGGTTTTAGCTCCCGTTGAGCATTTTCCGGGAGGCTGAGTTTGTCTTTGCCCATATCGTCGTTTGTTAGAGTCTTGCAAATATCGCAAAAAAAATCACAAAAAAATTTGCGGGATTAGAAAAAGTTGCTACCTTTGCAGTCCCGTTTGAGAAACGGTCTCAAAACGGATAGTTCATTGACAATATTGAGAGATAAAACGAGGTAAAGAGAAAAGCAGAAAGAGAAGTCTGTAAGAGTAGAACGAAACCTTTTCGGTCGAGTTGCGAAATTAGGGACTGCAATTTCACGAAGGCAAAGAGATTCACAAGACATAAGATTACTTATGGTATTTCTTGTTTTTCTA
>JAFRXI010000060.1 GCA_017437755.1 Bacteroidales bacterium | reverse complement strand
CCTCGGGATTGGCGCATAACCCTTTGGCGTCCAGGTTGCTCTCCGCCCAGAAAAGACGATAGGTAGTGCCATCTGTACGGGTTATGACGATGCCCAGGTCCACAGCCCCTTCCGGGACGGGAAGGGACACATCCACCTGGCACTTGTCCCAAACCTTCCCGGCCTTCGCCGTGATTTCTGCGGTGCCGGCAGCGAGGCCCTTGACTTCGCCGTTCTGTACCGTGGCGACAGAAGGATCGGAACTCTCCCAGGTCACGGTCTTGTCCGTGGCGCCAGCAGGGGTGAAGGTCACCTCCAGACGGGTGCTCTCGCCCTTTTTCAAGGAAAGTGTGTGTTCGGAAAGGGTGATGCCGGAAAGCTCGACGACGGCGGGCTGGTCTTTGTTGCAGGAAATGGCCACCAGTGCCACCAGCGCCGCCATCGAAAGGTTAATCAATCTTTTCATGGGTTGATAATCATTGAATTAGCATTGCAAAATATGAATTCTTCCCGAATTATGCAACACCGTCCCGGGAGCCCCTGCAAATGTCACTGTAATTATATGCATCAGGGCGGGTGATGTTCTGAAAAATAAGACTATCTTAGTCAGGGGACAAAGGATGTCTTTCCCTTTTCATCTGATGAGAAAATGGTGAATTCCAAACAGAAGAGCAACAAACTTCAAGAATCAAAATTAGACAATTGTTTACATTATTCCAACGGCGTCCTGTGGTTCAGGGAGATGTCCCGTTCATTTAGTCGGAAACGGAGATTATTCGTATATTTGCGCCATGATGGAGCAGTTGACCATAGGCGGCCGGAAATGCCGGTTGTACGGTGCGGATAATCCGGGGTTCATTCTGGTGCAGCCCTCCGCGAGGCATGAGAATGCCACGCTGGAGTCGGAGGTGCAGCAGATTGCGGCGCTCACCAAGGCGCCGTTCGTGCTTTCCGCCATTGAACTGGAAGACTGGGTGGTAGACCTGATGCCCTGGCCGGACGGGAATATCTCCAGGGATCCGGAGGCCGGGAAACATGGCCGGGATACGCTTGGGTACATCCTTATGGACCTGGTTCCGGAGCTGAAGGGACGCTACGGAACCTTGCCCGTCATCCTGGGCGGATACTCTCTGGGCGGTCTTTTCGCCATCTGGGCCTCAATGCAGTCCGGCTGCTTCAAAGCCGTGGCGGCGGCCTCCCCTTCCGTGTGGATACATGACTGGATGCCGTTTGCCAAAAGGCATGCGCCCATGGCCGGCTGTGTTTATCTTAGCCTCGGAGACAAGGAAGAACATGTGAAGAATCAGGCAATAGCCCGCGTGGGACACAATATTCGGGCGCAGTATGGACTGCTTCGGGAGCAGCTGGGTCCGGAGCGCTGCACCTTGGTCCGGGAGGAGGGCAATCACTTTACGGACAACGACGGGCGCACCGCCAGGGCGTTTGCCTGGTGTATGGACCGGCTGTGAGACAAAACACGATGCAATGAACAGAATATTACTGATCCTTACGATACTGCTTATCGCCACGGGCTGTGGAAGCAGGAATGACCGGCTCCGGAACGGAGACCTCATCTTTGTGGGGCTCCCGGCAGGTTACGACGCCGCCACAGGGACTATGGACGCAGCCATCTCGTCCTCTACCGGGGAAGACGGAGGGGTGAACCTGATCCACGTGGCCATCGCCGAGGTAAGGGCCGACAGTGTCTGGATCATCGATGCCACTATCAGGCACGGAGTGGACCGCCACCCGCTGGACACCTTCCTCACAGACTTCAGGCTGGACGACGGCAGTTATCCGGAATTCATCGTCAAACGCGTGAAGGGAGTTGATGCCGATGCCGCCGTGGAAAGGGCCAGGACCTTCTGCGGCAGGGCCTACGATGTCCGTTTCCTGCCCCACAACGATGACCTGTACTGTTCCGAACTCGTACAGAAAAGTTATCTGGACAAGTCCGGGAATCCGGTCTTTGAAAGCGAACCCATGAACTGGCTGGCTCCGGACGGAACCATGCCTCCCTATTGGGAATGGCTCTTCGGGCAATTGGGAATGGCCGTGCCGCAAGGACTGCCGGGCACCAATCCTCAGCGGATGGCTGAAGCCGGCTGCCTGGTTGACGTCCCCGGAAGGGTGTCCCTATTCGATAAGGTACGTTCCCGTGACGGTAGCGCCGCCGTCGGTGGTGATTAGATTGGACTCGAGGGTGATCGCTTCTCCGTCTAGGGTTCCCTTTATGCCGCAATCCTTGATGACTGTTCCCTCGGCGGCATTGCTGACCAATACCGCAGCGTCAGTGGCAGCCGTGTCGGTTCCCTTGGTTATGGTCGCTCCGAGGACTTTGCAGGCGTCGATGGAACTGCCGCTGTCCAGCAGATAGACAAGGCCGCCGATATTCCTCACGGTTTTCAACGATCCCTTGAAAACGCAGTCCTTCAACGAAGTACCCACAGCCCAGCTGACGATACCGCCGTTTCCTGTGCCGCTCTTGTTTCCGCTGATTTCGCCGTCGGCCTCGTTGCCGCTGAGGATGGCGTTACCGGCATAACCTGCAACGCCTCCTGCAAAGCCGCGGTAGTTCGTCATGGCCTCGGAAGAATTTGCGATACAGTCCTTTACGGAAGCGGGAGACTCGGATGTTCCCACAATGACCGCTACGATGCCTCCTCCGAAAGGAGAACCGGTCAAGGTAGTGCGGTTGTTGTAATTCTGCGACCATACCCTTCCGGTGTTGGTGCAGCCAGAAATCTCAAGGCCGGCAAGGCCGTTGATGGCGGACGAGGAGTGGTCAGCCATAATGCCCACAATGCCGCCCACATAGGTACGACGGTCATTGATACCTCCGGAGGTTTCTCCGCCAACGGTGTTTTCCACATGTGCAAGGGCGGAATTCGAGCATCCTGTCACACTGCTGCCGGCTCCGTTCAGGCAGCCGGCGATTCCTCCTACGGAAATCCTGGCGTAGGCGACCCTGTTGACGGTATCTGACGACTTGACGGAGGTACCGGAGTTGGTACAGCCTTTAATAGTGACGGCAAATTTCTGACCATATCCCACAATGCCGCCCACATCGATGGTGGCACCGGCGGCCGTAGTCGGGGTGTTGCTGAGGATTACCGCCATGTTCGTGCAATTCTCCACGGACAGGGTGTTGGCCGCGCCTCCTACGATACCGGAAACCGAGACATAACGGTTTGATTGTGAACCGTTCAGCTGATTGGTCCTGGTAATGGTGCCGGTCTCCAGGTTGTCGCAATCCTTGACAATGCCTGCGGCGTCTCCTGCGATTCCGCCCAGCCATAAGGTCGTACTCTGGCAAATCGTGGAGACCGGGCCATAGTTCACGCATTTCTCGAGGCTGCCCAGGGAACGCCCTGCGACGCCGCCAACCCTGCACTGGGTGGTCTGCGCACGGGCGCCATCTGATTTAACGATGATCTCCAGGGCATTGTAGCTGTCACTGATCGATACATCGGCGGCAGCAGAGCCCGTTATACCTCCGACGGCAGGGACAAACTGTCCGCGGACATCCATCTTTCCGGGCGCGGCAGGGTCGGAAGATGCGCAGCCCTTGATAGTTCCGTCAGCCGAATAGCCTACTATGCCTCCAATATAAAAAGTCCTGCCGAGTGCGATGATCCCGCCATACTCATTACCGTCGGAAATGGTTATATTCCCGGTAAAATGAGTGTCGGCAATGTCGCCGCTGTCCCCAAGGTAACCGGTTATGCCGCCTATGTATGCGGAATTGGCGGTAATCTCTTTGGCCTGGGAGCAGATTACATCACCCTGCATCGTGCAACCTGAGATGGTCCCGCCATAGTTGCGGCCCACAAGGCCTCCGTAGTACTGACTGGCCGTAGTCACCTCCTCGATGTTGTTTATGACAAGGTTGCCGGCTACGGTTACATTGCTGAGCTTACCCTTGTGACGGCCCACCACCACGCCATGCATGGTGCCGCCTCCGGGATTGACGGTAACGATACAGTCTTCCGTAAACTGCAGGTTCTGGACAGTACCGCCTGAACCGGTATAGGCGAACAAAGGGGCTGAACCGGTATAGCCGCTGACCTTATGTCCGTTACCCTCGAACAATCCATTGAAATAATTGGTGTTGCCATCCGAAATGACATTCCCTACACCTCCGGTGGCGGAAAACTCCTCGGACGAGGTCGCGTCAAAGACGATGTCGTTGACCACGTGTACTATGGGCTCCTTCTCTCCGAATTTTTCCTCATTCCAATCCTTGGCAAAGCCGATCATGTCCTCGGCGTTGGTTATGACGACGTCGATCGCCGTGCCTGTCGGAAGGAATTCGATCTCCGGAAAGGCCTTGATCTCGCCGTTGGTGAACGTCTTGGCGGAAGTGGTAGGGATTTCCATGTAGTGCCCCTGGGCATCCGTCAGCCGGACCTTGATGCTGTAGGTTCCCTCGGGAACGGGGATAAAGAGTTCCTGAGCCGTATCCGTCAGGGTCAGGTTCGGGCGGATGAAGACTATCCTGTCTTCTTCGACGGGATTGAGGTAAGGGGTCAGTTCAGCGGTCTCGAAATCAATGCCGAATACGCCGCTGAGCTGGGTATCCTCGGAGGTAATCGCCACTGTGACTATCTTGTCCAGGTCGGGATTCTCGCCGCTGTACTTCTTTATTGAAAGCTTGACGGCGGCCGTGATGGGCTTGATGTTCAGGGACTCGGCATCACCAAGGCCGGCAAGCGGGAAAATGCCGTTATCGGCCTGCTGCGGCAAAGATACTGAAAGATCATCCTTCCAAATTGTCTCGGGATACACGGTAAAGAAAGGCTGTTCAAGGACATCGGGGAAAGTGAACGAGGCATAGGTCATGTTCGGCTCCAGGCCGGCGAGCGGCTCTGAGGCAACCCCGTTGACGGCGACCTTGTCGCCATTGGCCCAGTAGACCGGGCGCTTTCCTTCGGAGACTTCGCCCAGGGTGGTCTTGGTCTCCACGGTCGAAATGGTAAGAACCGTCTTCCCCTTCATGGCAGGCGTACCGTCGGAAGGAACGGGTATCTCACGGTTGCAGCTTGCGAGCGACACCGCCGCCGCAAGGCAGATAAGGGCAAAACACTTTTTCATACTACCAGTCCTCCTCCGATTCTTTATAATCAGGAATCGTGGCAGTGGCCACAAACTGCTTTTCAAAAGCAGTAGGCCTTACCCGCACAGCCGGTGCTGCGTAGGCCTTCTGTTCCTTGGTCATGGTTTTCATACTGTTTGTTTTATCTGGATTATTCCTTGACGTTACGCCTGTATGTCCGGGGGGCCTATTCCTCCCGCCTGGCGGTACGGAGGTCTACGGGCTTGCCGTTACGCCAGGCAATCACAGCGGCGCTGCGGAAGCCCAGGCGGCGGACCTTGTTGAGGTTTTCCAGGGCGTCGGAATACTTCCTGAAAACACCCGCGGAATAGCTGTACCTCAGCGACGAGGTCAGCCGCTCGAACACGGGCGTAAGGCCCTGGAGGTCGTCGAGCGAAGCGTGCGACGACGACGTGAAAAGACTTATCTGATAGACGATTCCGGAAGGAAGCGTCGGGTTGGGGGCAAAGCGGCCCACCGGCATTATCTTGAACGAATAATCGAAAGCGGGAGTCCTCGGGGCCACGTTAACCTTGAGTTTCTGCCCGGGAGGATTCTTTGTGAAAGTGTAGCCCGAGGATGCCCCCACCACCTCGCGGTCGGCACTCTGCCTCACCCTCGAGGCGTCCGGTACAATCCCTCCGGAGAGGAACTGCCTTTCCAGGTTCTGGACCTCTTTCCCGGCCGCAGCCAGGGCCTCCTTCAGCGGCCCCAGGGACTTCTCCTTGGCTATCACGGCCTCGGCGGCTGCCTGTCTCTCCGCATCCTGGAGCTTCCCGAGCGACAGCCTCAGGGCGTCCAGCTCCTTCTCACACACGTAGATCGAATCCCTGAGCCTTCTCACCCGGGCCATCTCATCCATGTAGCGGCGGGTTCCGTCGGTGTCGGGCATCGACTCGGAAACGGCCGAAGCGTTGTCCATCCGCTTGGGCGCATTCTCCGGCATCAGCGCCGAAAGGGTCCTCAGAGCGGCCAGGTCGGTCACCGCCTTCCTCACCGGAACCGACTCATGCTCAAGCACATAGATATAAACGCTGTCCCTTGCGCAATCACGGTTTGAGGCAAAGATGGTATATTTCCCGTCGTCGGTGTCAACCAGCAGGAAGTCGTCCTCCGGCGACGAATACGGGAATCCCAGGTTCACCGGCTCGCCCCATTCCCCCGAAGCCTCGTCGTAGGCCGAGGAATAAAGGTCGAATCCGCCCATGCCGTACAATCCGTTGGAGGCGAAGTACATGGTCTTCCCGTCCGGCGAGAGCATCGGATAGATCTCGTCACCGGCCGAAAGGAGGCTCTCCCCCACAAGCCTGGGGGCGCTCCAGAGGGTATCCTCGTCGGTACTCACGTATATGTTCCGTATCTCGGAATCGTCCTTGGCGGAAAAATACACCGTCCTGGCCCCCTTGGGGACGTAGATGGCCTGGACCAGGCCTTCGCCCACAGAGTCGTCGAACGGATTTGGGGTCTTCCGCCAGCTTCCGCCCTTGAGGGGATAGAACAGGTAGAAATCCTGAAGAGAGAATCTCTGCCGGGCCACGACTTTCGGGAAACTGCAGAAATCCATCATGTTACGGCCGTTGCGGGCCTGCACCAGACGGTCCTCGCAGGAGAGTTTGTCGGCCGGGGAGGTGGCCGCATCGGCGGCGCGGCGGTAAAGCGCCATGGCGTCGGAGAAGCGGTAGGCGCGGCGGAGGCTGTCGGCCCTGTCTGCGAGGTCGGACCACCGGACCTTAATATATTGCGCGGAAGGGGCGTTTTCCGGAAGGAGCGCCAGGGAATCGTCAAAAACCGGCAGCAGCACCGTCTCAACCGGCTCGTTGCCGATTATCACGGTATCGCCCTGGGGATTGATCACCCCCTTGCCGATGTCGATCCTGGAGGAACGGATGATGATGGTGTCGTTCTGGGCAAACGACGGAACCGGCTGCAGGACGGTCCCCGCAAAGAGGACCGCGGCTGCGGCTGCGATAACTCGTCTTCCCTTGAAAAACATTCCCGACACGCTTGCAAAAACGTGCAAAAATAAGAAATAACCTCGATAAAGTTTCAATATCAGAAAAAAATTGTAATTTTGTACCCTTATTTTGGAATAACAGAACAAACAGAATAACAAACATGCAAAGCAAAGGTGCAATCAGACTGGTAGCGATCCTTCTCGCCATCGCCTGCATCTGGCAGCTTTCCTTCACGGCCGTGACCCGGCTCCAGGAGAAGAAGGCTGCCAAATATGCCGAGGCCCAGGTAGAGCAGCTCGCCGCCGCTTCCGATCTTTCAGCCGCCGACATCGATGCGGCCAGAAATTTGAAAAACAGGGCTTTCCTCGACTCTCTCGCAAACGAGAAGGTTTATTTCGCCTACACTTACCAGGACGTCAAGGCCAAGGAGATCAACCTCGGTCTGGACCTCAAGGGCGGTATGAACATCATGCTGCAGGTGCAGCTCGAGGACCTCGTGAGGGCTCTTTCCGGAAATTCTACCGATCCGGTATTCCTCCAGGCGATAACCCTCGCAAAATCCCGCAACGTCAACACAAGCACGGACTTCATCACCCTCTTC
Organism: Bacteroidales bacterium; assembly: GCA_017437755.1. Lineage (GTDB taxonomy): Bacteria > Bacteroidota > Bacteroidia > Bacteroidales > UBA932 > Cryptobacteroides. Next base: position 1,231 of record JAFRXI010000060.1, on the reverse strand, counting down.
GGCCAGGCCTGGCAGGAAGTTGCCGGCGGCAGGAGGCTCGCCGAGATCTTCGGTACCTACGAACTCCGTGAAAAGGTAAAACCCGAGTCCACCGACGACCAGGTCCTCTCCGTACTCAAGGGCGAGGCCGAGAGCGCCGTGGCCAACTCCTTCAACGTCCTCCGCAACCGTATCGACCGGTTTGGCGTAACCCAGCCCAACATCCAGAAGGTCGGCAACAGCGGCAAGATCCTCATCGAACTTCCGGGCGTAAAGGATCCCGAGCGTGTCCGCAAACTCCTCCAGGGAACCGCTTCCCTCGAGTTCTGGCCCACCTTCACCGCCAATGAGGTCAACCTCCAGGCCGTTGACGAGGCCGTCGCCAAGATCCTCGGCAACCTTTCCGAGGAGCCCGAGGCCGAGGCCGCTACGGCTGCCGATTCCGTAAAGGACGCATCCGCCACCTTCGCCAAGGAGCACCCCCTGTTCGCGGTACTCAGCCCCAGCGGCATGAACAACGCCTGCCTCGGCTTTGCCAACGGCGTTGACACCGCAACCGTCAACAAGTACCTCGCAATGGCCGAAGACGAACTTCCCCAGGGCTTCCGCGGACTTTGGACCGTGGCTCCTTCGGAGTACATCCAGAGCGGCAACATGTACGAGCTGGTAGCCATCAAGGCCACCTCCCGTGACGGAAAGGCCCCTCTCGACGGCGGCGTGGTAACCGACGCCCGTGTTGAGTTCAACAGCGGCAACAACAAGGGAACCCCTTCAGTATCAATGTCGATGAACGCCGAGGGCGCTTCCATTTGGGCCCGCCTCACCAAGGACAACATCGGCAAGCAGATTGCCATCGTGCTGGACGGCCTGGTGTATTCCTACCCCAACGTGCAGAACGAGATCACCGGAGGCAACTCCTCCATCACCGGCAACTTCGACGTACAGGAGGCCGAGGACCTTGCAAACGTCCTCAAGTCCGGTAAGCTCCCCGCCCCCGCATCCATCATCCAGGAGCAGGTCGTGGGTCCTTCCCTCGGTTCCGCCTCCATCAGGGCCGGTCTCATCTCCTTCATAATCGCGTTCATCCTCGTGCTCATCTACATGGTCCTCTTCTACAAGGGAGCGGGCCTCGTGGCCGACGTGGCGCTCCTCTGCAACGTGCTCTTCCTCTTTGGAACCCTCGTTTCGTTCGGAGCCGTCCTCACCCTGCCCGGTATCGCCGGTCTGGTGTTGACCCTGGGTATGGCCGTGG
>JAFRXI010000059.1 GCA_017437755.1 Bacteroidales bacterium | reverse complement strand
GCCTGGCCGCCGTGCATCTCGTTCTGCACGGTCTCCATGGAGATGCAGGCCAGCACGCTTGCGGTCTCTATCCTCTTGGCGGGACGGGATTCGCCGTGCCCGGCCCTGAGCCCGTGCTCGAGGATTATGTCCAGGGGATGCTGGATGCAGGTGAGCGACTTGGTGGGATAGTAGTCCTTGTCGTGGATGTGGATATAGTTGCCGGCCACAGCCTCGCGGACATCCTCGGAAAGGAGGCACTCGTCAACATAGGACTTGGTTGCCTCGGAGGCGAACTTCATCATCATGCCGGCGGGGGTGTCGGCATTCATGTTGGCGTTCTCACGGGTGATATCGTTGGCCTGGGCGTCTATGATGGCCTGGAAAATCTCGGTGCTCTTGGCCTTGCGGGCAAGGTTCCGCTGGTTGCGGTAGGCGATATATTTGCGGGCGACTTCCTTGCGGGGGCTCTTCATGAGCTCCATTTCCACGCAGTCCTGGATCTCTTCCACGCTCATCTCCTGCTTGTCGATCTTGGAGATGGCGTCTGCGATCTTGGCGGCAAGGACGATGTCCTCTCCCGATTCGGTCACTTTCATCGCCTTGAGGATCGCGGCGACGATCTTCTGGTTGTTGAAATCGACGTGTCTTCCGTCGCGTTTTAGTACCTGCTTTACCATAAATGGTGTGTGTTAGGGACAGCGCCGGCCCAAAAAGGACCGGATGCCAAGGTTTATTTATTATGCTTTTGCCTAAGGTTATTGTCGTGCGGAAAAAGGTCTCCCCGTTTCCGCATGACAAAGGTAAGTTATAAACCGATTACTTGTACGCAAATATGCAAGAAAAGTTATCAACAATGCACAAAAATCCCTGTTAATTCGCTTATTAACAGGGATTTAGAAGAATATTTAATTTTGAATTATTCTAAATTACAACAATTGTGTTACTTTTGCCGCACAGTTTTCAACACTAGGCAACCACCCATACCATGACATGCCTGTCGAAGGTGATGTACTCCAGTTCAAACTCCTGCTCGTCACCGTCCTTGTCGATGAAAGTGGCGTCCAGTTCACCCTCGCCCCTGGGGCGGAAACGCTCCACCTCGATCTGCTCGGCAAAGTCCAGGTTATAGACCGACAGCAGCTTGAATATGGCCTCCTTTGCGCACCAGTAGATGGCCAGCTGCTCGTTCCTCTTATCCCTCTCAAGGTCTTCCTTCTCATCCTCGGAAAGGGCCTTCTTCTCCACGGCGGAGAAGTCGCGGTCCAGCGATTCCACGTCGATGCCCACATCCTCCTCGTCATGAAGGATCACCGCCACGTACTTGTTGGTATGTGTGATGCTGATATTGATGGGGTTGTTCTCTATGTACGGCTTGCCGTTGTCGTGATGGCTCAGGTACACCTTCTCATCGAACATCTCGCAGAGGAGGGCCCTCACGGCCAGCCTCTGCTTGCGGAGCGACTCGCTCCTGATGAAGGAAATCTCCTCCATCTCATCGGAGGGCGTCGCGCTCAGGGCTATCAGCTCCTCCTCGGTTTCAGTAATCTGCCAAACGCCTATTTCGGCGTCGTTGTCGAGTTTTTTCTTTAAATAAAGTGCCATAAATGCGTTATTGACGGAAACGGTGAAGCACCCGGAGGGACGCTGTCCGACCGGGGAGACTGGGTATTGGGCATATTCGCGGCAAAGGGTCGTCAGAACCGACGACCGTCATGACCTGTTGACCGGATACCGTGCTACTGGGAGGCTCCATTTGAATTCCGTTGAATTACGTTGCAAATATAGCAGTTTTTTTGAAATCCAAGATTTTTTGCCGTAACTTTGTCTTCCCCAAAATGACTTCTATTATATTTTTGATATGAAATACCTTACAGAAGAAAAACTTACCATCGTGGGAGCCGCAGGAATGATCGGCTCCAACATGGCCCAGACCGCGCTGATGCTCGGCCTTACCCCCAACATCTGCCTTTATGACGTGTATGAACCGGGGCTCCTCGGGGTTGTGGCGGAAATGAACCACTGTGCATTTGAAGGAGCCAACATCACCTGGACAACCGATCCTGCCGAAGCCTACAGGGACGCCAAATACATCATCTCCTCCGGCGGTGCACCGCGCAAGGAAGGAATGACCCGCGAAGACCTCCTCAAGGGCAACTGCCAGATTGCCGAGGACTTTGGAAAGAACGTCAGGGAATTCTGCCCCGACGTAAAGCACATCGTGGTGATTTTCAACCCCGCCGACCTTACCGGCCTGGTTGTCCTGCTCCACTCCGGCCTCAAGCCCTCGCAGGTAACCACCCTCGCCGCCCTTGACTCGACCCGCCTCCAGACCGCCCTCGCGGCACACTTCGGCGTGCAGCAGTGCAAGGTCACCGGAGCCCGCACCTACGGCGGACACGGCGAAGCCATGGCGGTATTCGCATCCAAGGTGGAAATCGACGGGAAGCCCCTCGCCGAGGCCGGCCTCTCCGACGAAGACTTTGCAGCCATAAAGCTCGCCACCGTACAGGGAGGCAGCAACATCATAAAGCTCCGCGGCCGCAGTTCCTTCCAGAGCCCTGCATACAACGCCGTGAAGATGATCGAGGCCGCCATGGGCGGAGAGCCTTTCACCTGGCCTGCAGGAACTTACGTCAATGAAGGGAAGTATCGCAACGTGATGATGGCAATGCCTACCGTAATCGACGGAACCGGCGTCCACTTCACAGCCCCCGAGGGAACCGCGGAAGAAATCGCCGCACTCGACGCTTCTTACGAGCACCTCTGCAAGATGAGGGACGAGATTGTCACCCTGGGTATCATTCCCTCAGTCGCCGACTGGAAAAAGGTCAACCCGAATCTCTGATCATGTACGAGGACTACCTGAAATACTATCCGGGATTCCCCATCGAAGGCGTGAACTTCGTGGACATAATCCCCCTGACGCAGGACAAGGCCCTGTTCAAGGACATCATCCTGGACCTCGGGAAAATGTGTGCCTCGCCCAACATCGCAGCGCCGGAAGCCAGGGGTTTCCTCTTCGCCGCGCCGATGCTTACCGAGTGCGACAACATCATCAACGTGGTTCCCATCAGGAAAAAGGGCAAGCTTCCCTATGCCGGTGACGACCTGGTAACGCTGGGAATAGTAAAGGAATACGGTAAGGATACCGTCATTTTCAGGCGTTCCGACATCGCCGCCGGGGTTCCTGAAGGCGACACCTTCAACCTGACTTTCTTCGACGACGTGCTGGCCACCGGCGGAACCGCCAAGGGCATAGCGGAAGGACTGGAAAAGCAGACCGTCACCCTTGACGGGAAGCAGTACAAGGTGAAGGTCACGGATTTTGTGTTCCTGGTGGAACTGGACGCCCTGAACGGACGCAAGCTTCTGGAGGGGATAGCCCCCGTGAAGTCACTGATCAACCTCAAGGGGGTCGAATAGGCCGTCTTTCATGAACACCGTCCTGTCGGACATTGCGGCAAGCGACGGGTCGTGGGTGACGATTACCACTGTCTGGGAATAGTCGTCACGTAGTCTCAGGAAGAGGTTGTGGATTTCCTGCTTTGTCACGCTGTCCAGGTTTCCGGAAGGTTCGTCGGCAAAGAGGATTGCGGGAGAATTGACGAGGGCCCTGGCGATCGCCACCCTCTGCTGCTCACCGCCGGAAAGTTCGGAAGGCTTATGCAGGAACCGGTCTTTGAGGCCCATGTCCGACAAAAGGACCTGGGCCTTTTCCTTTGCCGCCTTCTCCGAGGCCCCTCCTATCAGGGCCGGAATCATCACGTTCTCCACCGCATTGAACTCCGGGAGAAGGTTGTGCGACTGGAATACAAACCCTATCCTGCCGTTCCGGAAAGCCGACAACTCCTTCCTCCCGAGTGTCAGCACGTCTGTCCCGTCAACCGTAAGCGTTCCACCGTCCGGCCTCATCAGGGTTCCGAGTATCTGCAGGAGGGTGGATTTGCCCGCCCCGGAGGCGCCCATGATGGAGACCACCTCGGCCTCTTCCACCTCGAAGTCGATGCCCCTAAGGACCTTGAGGTCCCCGAAGCTCTTTTCAATCTTTCTTGCCTGTATTATCATTTGAGCCAGTTTTCAGGATTCTGGGGATTGCGTCCGGACCAGAGCTGGAAGTGGAGCTGGGTTTCCCCTCCGATGGTATCCACCTTCCCCAGCACCTGGCCTGTCCTGACCTTGTCGCCGGCCTTTACGGAGACGCTTCCGAGTTTGCAGTAGAATGTGAAATAACTTCCGTGCTGGACCAGCACGCACTGGTTGTACCCGGGCATCACCACTATCTGGGCGACGGTCCCGTCAAAAACGGCCTTCACCTCGGCCCCCTTGGCGACGGCCACGTTGACCCCGTTGTTGAAAGGAAGCTTCACGTTCTTGTAAACGGGATGGTTATGCTCGCCGAAGCTCTCCACCACAGTCCCGTCCACCGGCCATGGGAGCTTGCCCTTGTTCGATGCGAATTCCTTAGCAAGCCTGGTATCCACCGCCGACGACGTGCTCTTCCCTCCCTTGGCGCCGGGTTTCCCGGAAGTCCCTCCGGATGACTTTTTCACGGCCTTGCGGATTATTTCCGCAATCTCGCGGTTAAGGGCCTCCACCTGGCGGCGCTTCTCGTCCAGCTGCCTCTGGTACTTGTCCTTTTCCTTGTTAAGCTTTGCCACAAGGGCTTCCGACTGGCTTCTCTCGCCACGAAGGGCGTCCACCTCGGCCCGTCGGGCCTGACGGAGTTTCTCCGCCGATTCCTTCATCGCCGAGAGCTCCTCCACGGCCTCCTCCAGATCAGCCCTGGAACGCTTCACCTTCTCTCCCTGGGAATTCATCTCACGGGAGAAGCCCCTGAGGTACACCGCCCGACGCATAGCCTGTGAAAGGTCCTCACTTCCAAAGATATACATGTACCATACCCTGGAATCGCGGTTCTTGTAGGAATTCACCACCAGCCGCCTGTAGAAGGCGGAAAGGGTGTCGAGCCTGGCCTGGAGCGCCTGCACGGTATCCTGCTTGGCCGCGATTTCGCGGTCAAGGGAGGCTATTTCCCGGTCGCTCTCCTGCACCAGTTCCTCGCGGAGCGAAATCTTCTTTCCAAGGAGCCTGAGGTCCGACAGGGCCGAAGAACTCTTCTCCATGGTGGCCGACAGCTGCGAATTGATCTTCCGGATCTCCTTCTCCAGGCGGGCCTTCCTGTTCTCCTGCGCCCTGGTGTCCTGGCCCAGGACCAAGGGTGAAGGCAGTACCGCCGCCGCAAAGACAGCCATCCAGACGTATATGGAGAGGACGTTCCGCATCATTTACGGTTCTTTGCCTGGTTCCTGTAGACCTTTGCCACATCGGACTCGCCCAGGGCGTCAAGCACGTCGGCATAATGATCCAGCATCACGGCGCTCTCCTTGCCTCCATAAAGCAGGGCACGCTTGAACACCGGCTTGGCCTCGGCATCCCTCCCGAGAAGATGCAGTATCCAGCCGTATGTATCGAGGTATGTGGCGTTGTCGGGATTGGAGGTTATGGTCTTCCGGCTCATCTCCAGGGCCTTTTTCAGCTTCTTCCCTTTCAGGCAGAGATAATAGGCGTAATTGTTGAGCACCGGGGCATAGTCCGGATTGATTTTCAGTGCCTTCTCATACGCTTTGAACGCCTCCTTGTGTTCTCCCAGGCTGTAATGCATGTCGGCTATGGTGGACCATGCCGGAAGGGTGACGGACGTGTCGGCGGGATGGGCCTTGATGCGCTTTTCACAATTCTCGATAACCGCCCGGTAGTCCCCCAGGTTGTAGCTGGCCATGGCGCTGAACTCCTGGAAGGCCCTTTCCTTCGGGAAGGCTTCCTCGGCCCTGGCGCTTTCAATGCGGAGTTTCTCCCAGTCTTCGGTATATGCCAGGGCCTGGATGTAATTGGCCCTCTGCCCGACTTTCCCGGGATAGAGTCCGGCGCTCTTTTCCAGAAGCGCCATGCCGTCGTTCCTGCGGCCGGTGGTCAGGAAATACATCCCGGCAGTGGAAAGGACCGTGCTGTCGGCAGGGTGACGCTTCATGCACCGGACCATGAGCGAATCGAAATCATCGGAATGGAGACGGATGAAATTCGGGTCGAGCCCGCGGATGGCATTGGACAGGTACATTCCCTTAGGCGAAGCCGGAACCAACTCATTGTCAATGAATTCGCCAACGGTATTAAAGTAATCCCGATAACGCCTGGTGGTACGGTACACCTCCGATTTACCCAGAATCGCCGGAACGTAACCGCCCTGGAGCGAAATGGCCTCGTCGTAATACCTCATGGCGGTGGTGTCGTCGTACTCGGAAAGGTAGTAGTCGCCGAGCATCGACAGTATCGACGGCGAAGAAAAGCGGTCGTTGAACTTCTGCAGGGCTTCCAGGGCTTCGTCGGTACGGCCCTCCCGTCGGAGCAGGTCGTAACGGGTGGAGGTTATCTGCTCCCCGGGGCCCATGACGGCCTCTATGTCGTCAAGGGTGGCAAGGGCCTTGCCGGTATTTCCCTGCTTCATGTACAGTCCCAGCAGCGCATAGGACACCTCAGTCTTACGGGGATGGTCCCGGAGGATGCTCTCGTACATGTCAACCACGTATTCATCCTCCCCCATGGCCTCATAGACGGCCGCCAGGCGCTGCTTGTACCAGTAGTTCGTCGAGTCCAGCGCCACGGCCTTGCGGAGATGCTCCACCGACTGGTCCATCATTCCGAGGTAGGCCTCGGCCATGCCCCTGTAGTACCATACGGCATCGTTTTCCGGCTCCGACGAGGACAGTGACGACAGTGCGGAAAGGGCCTTACGGTACTTCCCGTCGCTGAACAACTGTACGGCATCCACGAATCCGGCGCCTCCCGACGGCTGCTGCCGGACGGGGGTCTTGGCATGCACCGGCCACGACGTGGCAAAAACCGACAGGCAGATGAATATGGCCACTGCTTTTTTCATGACGCAAAAATAACACAAATACCATGCAAAGAACAAAACTTTTTTGATTTATGGAATAAATCCTCAACTTTGTAATGAAACGTTTCGCCTCCGGATTGCATCTATGGACAAAGTAACTGAAGAAGAACTCATCGGACGGAGCATCAAGGGAGACCGGCGCGCACAGAAATCCATCTACGACGCCCTTTCGCCCAAGATGTTTTCCCTTTGCCTCCGTTACACAGGGGACAGGGCCGTGGCCGAGGATATTCTTCAGGATGGCTTCATTACCCTTTTCGGCAGGCTTGACAGCTACGCGGGGAAAGGCTCTTTTGAAGGCTGGGCCAGAAAGATCTTTGTCAACACCGCACTGATGTATCTGAGGAAGACCGACGCGCTCAAACTGAGCGGCGACATAGAAGACGCCCGCTCGCTGGACAACGGAGAGCCGCCGCCGGGCCAACAGATCGGATACAAGGAGCTTCTGAAGATGATCACGTCGCTGGAGCCGTCGTCCCGAACGGTATTCAACATGCACGTAATCGAGGGCTATTCCCATAAGGAGATCGCCGACAGCCTGGGCATAACCGAGGCTACGTCCAGGTCCAAACTTCAGAGAGCCCGCCTGAAGCTGCAGGATATGATAAGGAAAAGGAATTGACATGGAGGATTTTGAGAATAGATTCGACCTTGAAGTAAGGTCCCTCATGGAGAATGCGGAAGAAGACGTCCCCTCCCGGATATGGGATGGCGTATCCTCCGCGCTGGACCGTAAAAAGGCCCCCGTACCGGCAGCCGTCTGGTGGAAAAGGGCCGCTTTTGCGGTGGCTGCCGCCGCTGCCGCCGCTGCAGCCGTGTTCCTTGTCCCGAGGAGCACTCCCGACAATACACCGACACCCGGGGCCCCTATGGTCCGGACGGAAGTCCCCGTAACCGCCGCCCCGGCACTGCTGTCAGAAGCTGTCCCCTCCAGGCCCATAATCGTCGCAGCGGCACCCGCCCCGGCCCCTGCAGTGGTGGCTGCGGAAACCGCGCCACAGGAAATGCCTTCTCCCGAAACCACGGAAACAACCGTGACAAAGAAAGATACAAAAGACCAGGGACAGACCGCCAAGGTTCCCCTGTCTTTCAACAAAGCCCTTTTCAACAAGGAATCACGCCCCAAGGACATCGGAAGGATTTCCATATCCGCAGGTGGAAACCTCCAGAGCAACGGTTCGCCGGCCAAGATGCTCACCGGCTTCAGGTACGCCCGTGCAAAGGCTCCCGCAAAAGCCGGAATCACAGAAGTCTCCGAATCCACATATGGAATGACGCTGTCTGCGGGAATCGGGGTCAGGTACAACTTCAACCCCAAATGGAGCATAGGAACCGGGGTTACCTACTCGCTGCTTTCCAGAAGTTTCACCGCAACCTACTACGACACCTCGTCGCCCGACCTTTCCGTAACCGGGAAGACCGACAATTTCCAGCATTACATCGGGATTCCGCTGAACGTATATTATAACGTAATCAGCCGCAACGCCATCAAGTTCTATGTATGGGGCGGAGGCTCGGTGGAAAAGGGCGTAGCCAACAAATTCATACTCCACGATTCCTCCAGGGACATCCGCCTGACGGAAAGGATTCCGGGAGTCCAGTGGTCTGCCGGCGGAGGCCTCGGCGTGGAATTCGCCGTGGCGCCCAATTTCGGAATCTATCTGGATCCGGGCTGGAGATACTATTTCAACTGCGCGCAGCCCAACAGCATCCGCACCCAGCAGCCTTTCACCATGAATTTCGAGATAGGTATCCGCGCCGGTTTTTAAGAAACGCATAAAACCATTAAGAAACATAAAAATATTGCGGCAAAAGCGGCCTGAGAGCACCTCAGGCTGCTTTTTTTATCGGAAGAGACACTATCTTGCGAAAAAAACCGCACTATGGGAAACATCTTAAAACTGATTGCCGCAGTCGTGATAGCCGTACCGTCCTGCTCAGCCCTGGACGGGAATCCGCTTCCGGGGAGGACTCGCGCATCGACCTCCGGGGAAATCCGTCCCGAGGTCCCGGTTCCGCCAGGGAAGCGGACCTGGATCTCGGCCGTGGAGTTTCCCGAGGAATACGACTGGTACAGGGATACCGCCTTCGGCTCCGTCAATTTCAACATAGTCCTGTATTCCGGCGACGAAAGGATACTGTCCCTGTCATCAGTAAAGGTGACGGACCTTTCCCCGGACCCCGACAGCCACCGCATTGTCGGCGGAAGCCTGTATACCGATTTCTGTCGCCAGGGGGAAACCGTCATCCTGAAGGACGGGGAACCGTTCCTTCAGTACAATGGAGAAGAATCCCTGACAGGGTTCATCCTCCGCAAGGGAAAGGTCCACACCCTGGGGAAGTCCCGTTCAGGAAAGGGCTTTACCTACAGGATTAACGGCGATCCCGCTTTCATGAGCTTCTCCGGAGAAATCATCGGGGAACTGCATTCCGACGGCGATGACATCTGCTTCGGCTTCCGCCTTGGAGGAGAAGTCGTAAAGGAATACATGCTTTGCCGCAACGGAACCCCGGAGAGCGTTCCCATGCCGTACAACTGCAGCTCCATAACCGACATAAAGTCCATAGGAGGCAGTGTGGCCACCCTTGGAATCATGGGGTCCTGGAGCGTCTACCGGCTGACACTGGGCGACGGACGCAGCTTCACCTTTGGCGGATCACATCCTCCGGGTTATTCTCCAACGGGTGGCAGAATCATCGGAACGGCCAATGGAAAGATCTGGGTTACAGGAGATTATCATTCCGGCAATGGGGACAGGCTATACTTCTTATGGATGGAAGGGGCCTCGTCCAACATCACATGGATGGACAGCGGAAGCCAGGTCCTTTCTTCCGGAACCGACGGGGAAACCGTCTTCCTTGCCGGAAACGACAGCCAAACCGGCAGTCCGTTCATATATGCCGCGCCAAAAGGGGAAAAGACCTCCCCCGGAAAAGGCAAATTCCTTTTCCCGTCGTGCTGCAGCGTATTGGACGGAAGCGTCCTGGCGGGATTCTCGACCCCTGGGCTCAGGGAAAACTTCATCTGGAGGGACGGCAGCCTTGAAGAGATGGAATTCAACGGCTACATATCCTGCGTAAGGGAGGAATAGGCATGCTGTCATATATCCACTGCGCAAAATGCGTAGGTATCCAGGCGGTTCCGGTAACCGTGGAAATAGACATCACCCTGGGGATCGGCATCCATCTGGTGGGCCTCGCCGACGCTGCCGTGAAGGAAAGCCTCCTCAGGACCGTAACAGCCCTCCAGAGCCGCGGGTTCCGCATCCCGGGAAAGAAAATCGTGATAAACCTGGCCCCTGCCGACGTCCATAAAAGCGGGAGCGGATACGACCTCCCTATAGCCGTGGGCATAATTGCGGCTTCCGGGCAAAGGGAACTCCCGGAACTGGAGAACTACCTGATAATGGGCGAATTGGGCCTGGACGGCTCGGTGCGGTACACCTCGGGTTGCCTTCCCGTGGCCGAACTCTCGGCGGAATGCGGCCTCAAGGGGTGCATCCTGCCAAGGGAATCGGCCGTGGAATGCGCAGGCTTCCCGTTCCCCGGCGTGTACGGGGCCGCCACCCTGGACGACGTCCTCAGGATTCTTTCAGGAGAAGAGGACGTCTCCGACCTGAAAGTCCGGATGTCAACGGCCGTACAGGGGACGCCGGCAACGGGAGACCGGATTCCGGACTTCTCGGAAATAGTGGGACAGGACAGCGCAAAGAGGGGCGTGGAAGTGGCCTCCGCAGGCTCACATAACCTGCTTTTCCTGGGTCCTCCCGGAAGCGGGAAGAGCACCCTGGCAAAGGCAATAGCCGGCATCCTCCCTCCCATGACACCAGAAGAAGCCCTGATAACCAGCAAGATATATTCGGTTTCCGGCCTTGGGGGAAGGAACGTCCTCTACAAAAGACCATTCAGGGCGCCGCATATATCGGCCTCCAGGGCAGCCATATTGGGAGGCGGCAGCGGAGAGAACGTAATGCCGGGTGAGGTGTCTCTCGCAACCGGAGGAATCCTCTTTGCCGATGAGTTTTGCGAAGCCCCCAAAAGTACCCTGGAGGCCCTCCGGGCCCCGATGGAGGACAGGAAGGTCACCATTTCCCGGCTGAAGTCAAAGATAGAATACCCGGCTTCGTTCATGCTGGTCGCGGCCTCCAATCCCTGCCCGTGCGGGTACTGGGGAGAAGATGGACGGTGTACCTGCACTCCCGCAGCCAGGGCCGCATATATCGGCAAACTCAGCGGGCCAATTCTGGATAGAATTGATATTCAGCTGGTTATAAAGCAGGTCCAGACTTCCGACCTGCTTGGTTCGCACCGCGGTGAGCCGTCGGCAGCGATTGCGGAAAGGGTGAAGCGGGCACGGGATATCCAAACCAGGCGGTTTGCCGGAAGCGGCATCTTCAACAATGCCGAGATGACTGCCCGCCAGTTGGAGAGATTCTGCCCGCTCAGCCCGGAATGCAAGTCACTGCTCGGAAAGCTGATCGACTCACTGGGCCTCTCCGCAAGGGCCTATACCCGCATCATCCGGATAGCCAGGACCATAGCGGACCTCGCCGCCGTGGAGTCCATCCTGCCAGCCCACATAGCCGAAGCCGCATCGTACCGTTTCCTGGACCGCCGGAACATCATGGATATGGCATGACCTGGGTAATTGAGCAACAGCCGCTATCACCAACGAACTGCCGAAACTTGTCTTCATGACGAAAAACGAGTATATTCGCAGAAATGAATCTATCAGATGCATGCCATGAATAAGTTACAGACCCTTTTGATTGCAGTTGCCATGCCGCTGCTGGTTGCAGGATGTGCCGGGAAGGTCCCGGCGGGCCCTTCGCTTGATGATGTGTTCGCCTCCAGGAGGAGCATCCGGGCTTATGAGGCCGGGAAAACCATTGAGGAGGCGCAGGTCCGAGAATTGATGGCTGCGGTGCAGAATGCCCCTTCGTGGGCCAACCAGCAACCCAGCAAATACTATGTCGCACTCAGCCCGGAGAAGCGGGCTGCCGTGCTGGAAATGATCGGCGGCAACAAGGAACGCGTCGCCCAGGCTTCCGCTTTCCTTGTCTCAACCTTTGAGACGGGCAAATCCGGCTTTTTCCGCGGCCTGCAGACCAATGAGATCGGTGACGGATGGGGCGCCTATGACAACGGCCTCAGCAACGCGTACCTGATTCTGAAGGCCCGTGCGATGGGGATGGATACCCTGATCATGGGCATGCGGGATTCGGAGGCGCTCCGTGCATTGTTCTCCATCCCGGAAGAAGAGACCGTCATGGCCGTCATCGCCCTGGGTTACCGGGCTCAGGATCCGAAGGAGCCGGTTCACAGGCCTCTTGACGAGGTAGTCAAGTTCTTCTGATCCAGACATGGAAAGAACGCTGGCCAGGCGTCTGGCGCTTGTGGTCATTGCCCTCCTCCTGCCGTGCTGGGGAGTGAAGGCCCATGCCGCGATTCCGCGGGAGGCTGTCCCTCCGGTGACGGATACATGGCTGCATGACCATTACGGCAAGCAGGAGGCATTTATCAAGATGCGGGACGGCGTGCGTCTCCATACCGCCGTCTATTCTCCATCGGATACTCTGAAGCATCCGGTCATCATGATCCGGACCCCTTATGGCATCGGAGCCACTGGAGAAAAGCTCCCGGGAAGCCTGGGGACCTGGATGCGGATGTTTGTCCTGAACCGCTATATCATCGTGTTTCAGAGCGTCCGCGGAACCTATCTGAGCGAAGGGACTTACGAGAACATCCGCCCATTGAAACCGGAGGGCGCCCATTGGCTGGAAACCGACGAGGCGACGGATACTTTCGATACGGTCGAGTGGCTGTTGGAACACACCCGCACAAACGGAGCTGTAGGCGTCAAGGGAGTGTCCTATCCCGGATTCTATGCGATGCTCGCGGGGCTATGCGGGCATCCGGCCATCAAGGCCGTCTCACCGCAGGCCCCCGTTACGGACTGGTGGCGCGGGGATGATTTCCACCACAACGGCGTCTGGATGCTGGACATGTACACCTTTGCCTCGTCCTTCTTCCGCGTCCGGCATGGAACTTCAGAGAAGGGCCCTGAAGCCCTCGTGAAAATTGACCGCGACATCTACAGCTATTACAGGCAATTCCCTGATTTCCAGTCGCTGACAGCGAATTTCGGCGAGCGTATCCCCTTCTGGGAAGAGATGATGCAGCATCCCGATTACGACGACTGGTGGGTGGAAAGGAACGTGACGGACCGGCTGTATGGCGTCAAGCCCGCCGTCCTGGTGGTCGGTGGAAACTATGATGCCGAAGACTGCTACGGGGCAGTCGCGACCTATGCCGCCCTCAGGCGCCAATCACCTGCGACCGAGTCGTATTTCGTCTACGGCCCCTGGTCCCACGGCGGCTGGCGGGATTCCAAATACACGGGGCTCGGAGACAGCCGGTTCGGGTATGGCTCAACGGACTTTTTCGTGGAAGAGATCGAGTACCCGTTCTTCGCCTGCTATCTGGAAGGGAAGGGGCAAAGACCTTCCCGCGTCCATATCCTTCCTTCACGGGCACTGGAAGCAGGTGATTGCCATGATACGCGACCAGACTGGCGCATATACGACGACTGGCCTGCCGCCGGCCTGAAAGAATTGCGTTTCTACCTCGACGGGAAGCTTCTCCGGGAACTGACCGGAGCCCCGAAGAAGCGGCGTTCCAGGGTCTATGTCTCGGATCCGGAGAATCCCGTCCCATATATGGAGAAGCTGACAAACGGTCGCACCAAGAACTATATGGCTGCAGACCAGCGCTTTGCCGAGGCGAGAAAGGATGTGCTGACATACCGGGACAACCCCTTGCGGGAGGATTTGCCCGCGGAGGGACCTGTACGTGTCCACCTGGAAGTAAGCCTTTCTACGACCGACGCGGATTTCATCGTCAAACTCATCGACGAACGGCCGGACGGCTACCAGATGCTCGTCCGGGGCGATGTCTTCCGTGCCCGTTACCGCAACAGCCTGCGCACTCCGGAGGCTGTGAAACCGGGGAAGAAGACTTCTGTCGAATTCACGCTCAACGACATCGCCCATATCTTCCAGAAAGGCCACCGCATCGTGGTCCAGGTCCAGTCGTCCTGGTATCCGCTCATGGCAGTCTCCCCGCAGTCCTTCCAGGAGAATCCCTATACCGTGCCGGCCGCCGGCTACCGGACTTGCCGGGTCACGGTCTGGAACGACTCCTGGATATCCCTGCCTGTTGCCGCCGGGACATGATGGATCTGGCATGACTTGGTTATTTGAGCGATAGCCGTTATCTTTGCGGTGATGCAACACAGGATTGTCATACGTGACCTGAAAGACCTCGACAGGGCGGCAGAAGAGTTTCTCCGCCTGGTCTCCGGGCACAACATCATTGCCCTGCACGGTCCGATGGGCGCCGGGAAAACCACTTTCACCACGGCGCTGTGCCGCCGGCTCGGGGTACGGGAAGATGCCGTCGGTTCACCCACCTTCGCCATCGTCAACGAATACCGTTCCGGCTCCGGCGAACCAATCTATCACTTTGATTTCTATAGGATTACCAAGCCTGAAGAGGCTTTGGACATAGGACTTTACGACTATCTCGATTCCGGGGCGCCCTGCATTATGGAATGGGCGGAAAACATTGAAGAGCTCCTGCCGGAGGAAACCCTCGTGGTGAATATCACCGCAGGTGAAGACGGCTCCAGGACCCTGAGCTGGGAAGATTAGACCTGCCCGAGAGTCTTTTCACACACAACTGATACTTTATTGATAATTTTTTTTAGAATTATCTCCAAATAGTTTATAACAAGCCTTGAAGCAACGGGGGCACCACACGGCCCCGTTCGTATAAACAACTATATTCCAATAACTTAACCTTACCAACCCTTAATATCCGCATCTTAATACAATTGGTTAAAAATGTATCTATTTTTGCTAAAATTGTATTTGAAATGCCGATTTATATCATTTATTTTTGTATTATCGGAAATAACCTGTTCATATTTATGAGAATCAAACTGTTCTTCTGTCCCATCTCCCTTGCCGCAGCATGCATCGCAGTCCTCTCCTGCACGGAGGAACCGCGCAACACGGAGCCCCTCACGGACCCGTGGACGAGGGAGAGGACTCCGGTAAACCTGCGCCTGGAATCCCAGATAGGCGCCGCAGTAATTTCCAACGACGCAAAGGACGATGCAGTGGGTTCCGTCACCGTGAACCTGATGACCAGCGCACTGGACCTTTCCAGGGTCCTGGTCGAAGCCATAGACTTCAAGTTCCCCCAAAGCGAGTTCTGCCCCAAGGCCAGCATCGCTCCGGGGAGCACCATCGACCTGAGCGGGGGCAGCGCCGACTTCACCGTAACGGCATACAACGGTGAAACTCGCGTATATACAATAACTTACACCTCTTTCAACGATGCCCTGGAAGGCACCTGGACCTTTACCAGGGTCCCGGGAATCCTGGATCCGGCAAATGCCCCGCAATGCGCCTGCATAATAGTCGGCGGCTGGGACGGCGAGGTGGTCCGTTCCACGGTCATGGACAAATACTGGCACTGGGGAAGCGGTTACATGCCCACCGACGAGGACGACAACGTCCTCAGTTTCCGTCTGGAGAAGGCCGATCCCGGTTCCGGCGACACTTTCGGGACCCTCGTCAATACCCCTGGAGCCAACGGAGTCTATGCAAACTACGTTTATAACAACTCGATAGACGTCAACGCCAGTTACCGCATACTCCCGGAAGGAAAGTGCCGGTGGTCAAAGTCAAAGGGAGGTACCGCCTTTGCCGTCTATGCCTTTGAAGACACCGGATATTCTTCTCCCCTTTATACCGTGGACGTCCTGGACGGCGGAGAGAAGAGCCTGTCCGGCTCGTCCACCTTCACGGTTCCCGAAAAGGCCTTTGCACGGTCTTTCGAGGGCCCCTTCAACATAGTTGATTACAACTACCCCGACACCCGCTGGTACACCGACAACGTCCGGCATGTCCTCTGGCTTGTAAAAAAAGTCTCCGACTCACCTCTTGAAAACCATTCCGCACTGCTGCAATAACCATGGACAAGATAATGAACACCCTGTCGTGCATCATGGCCATCGCGCTGTGCTCTGCATCCTGCGGAAAACCCGCCGGCCCCGAAAAACCGGCGGATCCGAGGAGCCTGACCTTTTCCAAGACACAGATAAGCATCCCGGCCACAGGAGGGACATTCTCCGTGGAGGTGAATGCAAACTTCACATACAAGGTCAAAACCGACGCCGCATGGCTTACCGAAAAGGACCTTTCAAACACTTCGGCGCCGGTTTTCCAGGCCGAGAGCAACGAAATCTCCTTTGACCGGACTGCGAAGATCCGGTTCACCGACGTTGAAGACCGGTACTATTTCAAGGAGGTAACCGTAACTCAGCTTTCCAATCCCGACGCCTCCATAATCATCAACATCGTTGACAAGCAGGCAACTCCCGAGACCAAAGCCCTGCTGGCAAACCTCTGGGCCATTGCCGACAGGGGCTGGATGTTCGGCCACCACGACGACCTGTGGTACGGACGGTACTGGCAGAACCAGCCCGGCGGCTCCGACACCAAGGCGGTCTGCGGCGACTACCCTGCCGTTTTCAGCGTGGACATCGCCGAGATCATGGACGACCGCTTCGCTAGCGGGAATAACGCCATCAGGCGGAGAGTTATCCTGGAAGCCAGGGAAAGGGGCGAGGTCATACTGGCCTGCGCCCACCTGAACAATCCCAAGACCGGAAAGGATTCGTGGGACAATTCCTCCAACGAAGTGGTGAGGGAGATACTCACCCCCGGATCCGCCACAAGGGAGACCTACCTTTCATGGCTGGACCGCTGCGCCGGGTTCGCCCTGGAACTGAAAGATTCACGCGGGAAGCTTATCCCCGTGATATTCAGGATGTTCCATGAGCATACGCAGAACTGGAGCTGGTGGGGAACGTCCTGCACGTCCACAAGTGAATTCACCCAGTTGTGGAGGATGACCATCGAATACCTCAGGGACACCAAGGGCGTGCACAATTTCCTCTACGCCATATCCCCCCAGATGGACGGCATGTATGCCGACCCCAAGGGCCGCATCCAGTTCCGCTGGCCGGGTGACGACTGGGTCGACTTCCTGGGCATGGACTGCTACCACGGCTCCAACAACTCGGCCTTCATATCCAACCTGAAGGCGCTGGAAGAGGTTTCCATCGCAAAGAAAAAGCCCTGCGGGGTCACCGAGGACGGAATTGAAGGATTCACCAGGGCCGACTACTGGTCCACTTACATAGTAGCCCCCACCGAGGGCCGCAGGATATCGATGGTCACAATGTGGAGGAATAAATATGTGGGCTCCAACGAGAGCGACACCCACTTCTACAGCGTATATCCCGGACACCCTTCGGAAAACGACTTCCGAAAGATGTACGACCTTGACAGGACCTTCTTCAGCAAGGATCTTCCCGATATGTATTCACTTCCGGAAGGATATGAAATAAAGTAACTTATGAGAACAGGAATACTGAAAAGACTCCTCCTCGCAGGCCTTGCCGGAACAATCTGCCTGATCTCCTGGGCACAGGGGACAAGGACGGTTTCCGGATCGGTTTCGGACAGCTCCGGCGAACCCCTTTTCGGGGCCTTCGTGATGCAGAAGGGCACTTCAAACGGTGTATCCACCGATGCACTGGGGCATTTTGCAATCAAGGTTCCCCAGGGACCGGTGGAACTGGAAGTGCAGTTCATCGGCTTCCTCAACAAGACGGTGAAGGTATCGCCGTCGCAGGACCGGCTGGACGTTGTCCTTGAAACCGACATCAACCTCATGGACGAGGTGGTGGTCACAGCCTTCGCCACCCAGAAAAAAGTAAACGTAACAGGCGCCATTTCGTCGGTGAACGGCTCCGACATACTCTCCGTCCCGGTTTCCAACATTTCCAACGCCCTCATAGGCAACACTCCCGGCGTCAGCGGTCTCCAGACCTCTGGCGAACCCGGCCGCAATGCCGCAAACCTCTATATACGAGGCGTTTCCACATATGGGTCATCCACCCCTCTAATTATAATAGACGGTGTGGAGCAGGCTTCGGAACAGGCCTTTGACGAGTTCAATGCCATGGACCCCAACGAAATCCAGGGCGTGAGCGTCCTCAAGGATGCCGCCTCCACCGCAGTTTACGGGGTGAGGGGCGCAAATGGTGTAATCATAGTCACCACCAAGAGGGGTTCCAAGGGGAAACCGGTCATCTCCTTCTCCGGGAACTACGGTCTTACCCAGGCTTCGATACTTCAGGAGGGCACCACTGCATACGAATACGCCCTGTTCCGCAACGAGGCCATCCGGAACGAACAGAAGGGATTTGAAGGGAATGAAGGCCTTTCGGCCTACCTGTTTGACGATTACGACCTCTGGAAGTTCAAGAACAACAGGGACTTCACTCCGCAGGAAGTGGAAGCCATGACGGGGCTGACTCCGGAACAGAAAAAGGCCCTGAACAACTCCCCCGCCCTTTACTACGCCAGCCACAACCTGTATAAGGAGCAGTTCAACAAGGTGGCGCCCCAGTATCAGGCCAACATTAACGTGAGCGGGGGAACCGACCGGGTCAAGTATTTCGTATCGGTGGGATACTTCCGGCAGGAGGGTATCACCAGCTCGGTATCTTACTACGGGGCGGATACCAGGTCGCTGTTCAACCGGTACAACTTCCGCTCCAACATCGACGTGAAGATTACCGACAGGACTTCCCTCTCGGTGAATACCGCCGGGCAGTTCGGCGAGACCAAGGGCCCCGGCAACGGCGCCGACGCCTATGACCTCGAGGCCCGTTACAAGATAATAATGCAGTACATCTACGACTGCAACCCCTTCATAAGCCCCGGTTTCGTGGAAGGGAAGCTCATCAGCGGATTCGCGGGAATCTCCGGTTCGGACCAGAACCCCATCGCCTCCAAGGTGAACAGCAACCTCGGTTTCCAGAACGCGGTCTACAACCTGCTCACCAGCGGTACGGCAACCGTCTACAACAGCCTGCTGGACAACACCATCCGCCTCAACCATTCCATGGATTACCTGCTCCGGGGGCTCAAGGCACACGCCACCGTTTCCTACCAGGACAACTATAACCGCTATGTAAAGTACTCTCCCTCAATTCCTTCCTACTCCATCCAGAGGAATGCCGAGAATCCCCTCGAGTACGATTTCTTCGGCGGTTCCATGAGTGGCGGCAGCTTTGAATCCAGAGGCTATTCCAACTGGAACAAACTCTATGTGGAGGCCGGCTTCGACTGGGCACGCACCTTCGGCAGCCATAACCTGGGGGCCCTCCTGCTGGGCAAGGCGTCGAAATTCACCATGCCGTCGGACAGCTACCACGTTCCCTCCGGGATCATGGGCTTCGTGGGCAGGGTCACCTATAACTATGCCGACCGCTACATGGCCGAGGTGAACATCGGCTATAACGGAACCGAGCAGTTTGCCGAAGGACGCCGCTTCGGGTTCTTCCCCGCCGTCTCGGCCGGATGGGTGCCGACCCTGGAGCCATGGTTCCCCAAGAACGACTGGCTTACCTTCTTCAAGGTCAGGGCCTCCTACGGAGAGGTCGGCAACGACCAGCTTGGCCAGGCCGCAAGCCGCAGATACTACTACCTTCCAAACACCTGGAACCTAAACCAGGACGGCTACTGGCTGGGAAGCGGGGACGGCACTTCTCCCAACGCCTACTATACCGGAGCCCGCGAAGGCAGCCTGGGAAACCCCGACATCACTTGGGAAAGGGCCCGGAAAGTTGATGCCGGAGTGGAGACCAAGTTCTTCAAGGGCAGGCTTTCAGTGGACTTCGACTGGTTCTGGGAGCACCGCGGCAACATCCTCACTACGCTGGGCATTATTCCCGCCATCTACGGCGTAAGCCCTTCCGACGTGCCTCCGGCAAACGTGGGAATCACCACCAACAAGGGTTATGAAGTGGTACTGGGGTGGTCCGACAAAATCGGGAACCTCATCTATTCGGTGGGGGCGGACCTGAGCTACTCCAGGAACAAGATAATCTACATGGCGGAAGCCGACAACCCCTATCCCTGGATGAACAAGACCGGCCACATGATAGGGCAGCGATACGGACTCACCTCCGACGGCCTGTTCAACACGGCAGAAGAACTGGAAGCCAGGCCGTTCAATACCTATACCGGCAACCAGGCCACCCTGGGAGACATCCGCTACAAGAGCCTTGACGGCGACGACACCATAGACCAGAACGACATCGGCCCCATTGGATTCCCCAACTACGCCCTCTGCCATTTCAGCTTCAAGGTCCAGCTGGGATTCAAGGGCTTTGACCTGAAGGTCCTTTTCACCGGGAGCAAGGACGGCTCGTACTACCTTCCCAGCGGATTTACTATCCCCTTCTTCAAGAATGCCGGAAACGCATGGAAGTGGCAGTACGACGGCAGGTGGACGGAGGAGAAATACCTCGCCGGGGAGAAAATCACCTTCCCCAGGGCGACCTACAGCGCCACCACCAGCCACAACAATTTCCTTGTCAGCGACTACTGGATGAAATCCACCGACCACCTGAAACTCAAGAACATAGAGCTTGGGTACACCTTCGGATTCGGGAAAGGCGGGCGCGATACGGTACTGCAGGCAATCCGCGTCTGGGTCAACGCCAACAACGTGTACACGTTCCGCAATGCCCTCACTCCCTACGGGATCGATCCCGAGACCACCGACGGGAGCACCTATGTCTATCCGCTCACCCGTGTCTTCATGGCCGGACTCAGTTTCCGCTTCTAATCCCATGGCACTATGAAAAAGATTGCAATCATATTCATCGCGGCGGCCATCGCCTCATCGTGCAGCCTGTTCCTCGAGAAGCCGGATACCACCGGCACGGTGGACCAGGAAGCGGTTTTTTCATCGGCAAAGAACGCCCAGTCGGCCCTGATGACCTGCTATCTGGCCGTTCTCCGGCACGGATGGCCGGGGGGCATGGGCATAGGACACAGCACCCTGGGCGCCCTCAGCGGCGAAGTCTGCCGCGGATGCAACTGGCACGGAAGCTACAAGATCAGCCAGCATGGCCTGACGGTCACGGGCGACGACGGTTCCGATGCCGGAGCCGACCACTACGGCAACAACTGGCGCTTTATCAGGGCCTGCTACTTGTTCATGGAAAACGTGGACAATGTGGCCGACCTGACGGCGGAAGAAAAGGCCGTGATGAAGGCCGAAGCCCAGGCCCTGGTGGCATACCGCTACATGGGAATGTTCTACCGCTACGGCGGCGTCCCGATAGTGAGGTGCTCGTTCAACGCTTCCGACGACCTTACCGCCGGAAGGGCAACACTGGAAGAAATGGTCGCCTTCATCACCGGACTGTGTGACGACGCGGTCAAGGTGCTGCCCGTCAAATGGGATGCCGCGAACGTGGGCAGGATGACAAAGGGAGCAGTCCTGGCCATCAAGGCAAGGACGCTACAGTTTGCGGCAAGGCCGCTTTTCAACAGCGACAAGCCCTATCTCGACAACGGCGCCCACAATGACCTAATCTGCTTCGGGAAGGCCGACCCGGAGCGCTGGAAAGCCGCCATCGACGCCAATGAGGAGGTCCTCAAATGGGCCGTGGATGCCGGAGTGGAACTCATCAACACCGGAGGCGCCGGAATCGGAAAGCCCAATCCAAATGCCTTTGACGACTACGGAAGGGCCACCTCCACACCCTCCAATCCGGAGATAATCCTCGCATACAAGATGAACAACAACTCCGGATACGAGCCCATCGTGAATTACCTGAACTGCTCCCCATACCAGAACCATTACCGGTATGACACCGACTGCAGCGGAATCCTCACCAATCACCTGGAACAGTACTGGGCCTCCGACGGAAGCGAGATAGACTGGCCTACGGTGGGCGAGAAAATGCCCCGTCCCGGCTCTGAATGGATGGCTAAGGTCGCTTCGCTGGAACCTCGGGCAAGGGCCGACATCAAGTTCGGAGGACATGATTCCGAGAACAACCCCGGCGACTACTACTGGATGAATTCCGGATGGAACCGGGGCGGATACGCCGCCGTGACCATGAAGAACGGCTCGTTCCCCGATCCCGTGAACGACGAAAGGGGCTGCGGAGAACGCACCAAGTTCTATTACCATGCCGGCAACCGCCTGTGGTTTGAACCGCCTCTCTTCCGCCTTGCGGAGACCTACCTGAACCTGGCCGAGGCTTACAACGAGTACGGGAACCCGCAAAAGGCCCTCGAAAACCTCAACATGGTGCACAACCGGGCGGGGCTCCCCTCCATAACAGAAACCGGCAAGGAGAAACTCAGGGCACTGATACAGAGAGAGATGGCAGTGGAGCTCTTCCAGGAAGTCCACCGTTACTTTGACGTAAAGCACTGGAAGAGGGCCGATATCGCCGACGGTATCTGCGGCGGCCCGATGCGGATGCTCCAGTTCCTGGTGATGGAAGGATCCACATGGCCATATCCGGCAAAGAACGTACAGCAATGGTGGGATGCCGTGGTCTACAACGCCTATTGGAGCGATTCCATGTATCTGGAACCGTTCCCGCAGGATGAAATAAACAAAGGCTCAATCACCCAGAATCCCGGTTATTGATCATGAATACAATATACAGACATATCATACTGTCACTTGGCGCCCTTCTGGCCGGAGGGTCCATGCTGGCCCAGGACCATGGGACGGCGGCCATATCCGCAGCTTCCGGGGAAGACCTTGCCAAGATTGCAGACGTATCGCTCGTAAACACCTTTGCAGGAGCTCTTTCCGGACTTTACGTGATGCAGGGTTCCGGTGAATTCGGCAGCAACGGCGCTTCATACCGCATCAGGGGGATAGGAAGCTACGGAATGGGAAGCGCCTCCTGTGCAAAGATCTTCGTCGACGGCTTTGAGGTGAACCGGGATTACATGGACTCGATATCCCCTTCGGAAATAGAAACGGTTGAAATACTGAAAGATGCGGCCGCCCTCGTGCTGTATGGCGAAAAGGGCGCGAACGGGGTGATCAGGATCACCACCAGGCGCGGAAAAGCCGGCAGCGCATCGGTAAGGGGCCGGGTCAGATACGGGGCACAGATGCCGCAGTCGCTCAACACGCCGCTCGGCTCCGCCGACTATGCCACCCTTTACAACCACGCCTGGTCAAACGACAACGGAATGGCCTGGCAGCCGGTTTACTCGCCGGAACAGATAGAAGCCTACCGAACCGGACGCGACGTGGACGTGGACTGGTACGGCGAGGCCATGCGGAAGGTAGGGCATATCTACGACGCCGACGTCACCCTTTCCGGAGGCTCAGAGGCGGCACGTTACAATGTGAGCCTCGACTACATGGGCAGCAAGGGACTGCTGTCGGCAAAGGACACCGACAAGAGCCGTAACCTGGGTTACAACAAGTTCAACGTAAGGGCCAACCTCGACTTCAAGGTCCTGAAAATCTTTGAGGTGAGACTTGACATCGGCGGCCGGATAGAGTTCCTGCACCGTCCTGCATACTCCATCTCTAAACTCTTTGGAAACCTGGCCAGGTACCCGTCCAACATCTACGACGTATATGACGACGGCGCCCGTGAACACTACAGCGGTACGGCGGTCTATCCCGACAACCCCTATGCCTCGGTAAACGCCCTCGGCTGGCACATGACAAAGGGAAGAAGCCTCCAGACCAACATCCAGGTAAAGGAAAGGCTGGACATGGTGACTCCGGGACTGTACCTGGAAGAGGCCGTTTCGCTTTACAGCCGGACGCTCAGTACCTATTCCAAGACACGCAACTACGCCAGGTACTACGGAGGGACGGCCACCACTACGGACCAGACAACCACCATCACGGCAAGCGGCTACGGTTCCGCCGGAATGGACGACTGGAAGCAGGGGCGCCTCACCGCAGGATGGGAGCGCTCGTTCGGAGGTCATAACCTCAGTGCCGCCGTCAACTGGAACATCTCGGCCTACAAGGGCGACGGAAACTTCTCATTCAAGTATAACACACTGAATCTCAACGGTTTCCTCCGGTACGACTACAACCATCGGTATATAACCGAACTGGGATTCTCGGAATTCGGGAACGATGCCTATGCAAAGGGACACCGCTGGGCCGCCTATCCCGCCCTGTCGGCAGCCTGGGTGCTTTCCAACGAGAACTTCCTCAAAGGCAGCTCCGCCGTACAGGACCTCAGGCTGAGGGCCTCGGCCGGCCTGTCCGGGTTCTCCGACTCGGACGCCACTTCCGTCCTCAGCGGATACAACTCGGCCGGACGTTTCCTGTTCAAGGACTATTACACAAACAGTTACATCGGGACGTTCTACACCGGGGCCACCAACGGAACCTGGCAGTCGACCCTGGTGCCGATGTTCTCGCCCAACGCCGGCGTCCATGCAGAAAAGAGCCTGAAATTCAATGTGGGACTAGATGCCGACCTGTTCGGAGGTCTCCACGTCAGCGCCGACTTCTTCATGGACAGGCGGTACGACATCCTTACCCTGGACAATTCGCTCATGGGCTATTACGGCAAGCAGTACGCGTTCTCCAACATAGGAAGGATGTCAAACCGCGGCTTTGAACTCCAGATCCTCTACAAAGGGCATTCCGGCGACTGGACATGGCAGGCCGGAGGGAACGTCTGCTTTGCCCGCAACAGGGTGGACTACATGGCCGAAGTGGCTCCCGCCAACGACTTCAGCGCCGCCACCGGACGGCCGTACGGAACCATCATAGGCCTGGTGGCCGACGGTTTCTACGGCATCCATGACCTGGACGACGACGGGAACCTTGTGGAAGGACTTCCGGCCCCGTCGTTCGGAGCCGTGCAGCCCGGCGACGTAAAATACCTGGACCTGGACCGGAACGGGGTCGTGGACCAGAACGACGTCACAAAAATCGGCCGCAGCCGCATCCCGGAATGGACATTCGCATTCGGAGGGAAGTTATCGTACAAGGGCTTCGACCTGGAAGTCCTCTTCTCCGGAATGGCAGGGGTGAGCGTCAGCCTCCTCGACAACTGGGACCAGACCGTGGCCTTCGTGGACAACCGGACCGTCTATGAAATAGCCCGCGGCGCATGGGTATACTATCCCACCGAAGGCATTGACAACCGTGCTGCCGCCACCTATCCCCGCCTAACTACCAGAAGCAACGAGAACAACTACCGGCAGAGCTCGCTGTGGGTGAAGGATGCGTCATTCATAAAACTCCGAAACCTGGAAATAGGATACAGCTTCTCCAGGTTCAGGATATTCGCAAACGGGCAGAACTTCCTAACCATCAGCCCCTTCAAGTGGAAATACAACCTTGATCCCGAGAGTGTCGGCGGGCTTTATCCACTCCTCGCCTCGGTAAATGCCGGGGTATGCGTAAACTTTTAAATATCCAGGACGATGAAAACAAGACTCACACTAATGGTTGTTTCCGCCGCTGCGGCACTCACCGTCTCCGCCTGCGGAAAATTCCTCGACACGGCCCTGGATACCCATCCCTCCACGCAGACCGTCCAGACCGCCCGCAGTTCCATCTGGGACTTTGCCAGGGCCTTCTACTCCCCCATGATTTACGGATTCTCGGTGGTGGATGACAACATCTTTGCCGCCGCATCCGACGAAGCCGAGCAGACCGCAGCCTCGTCGGAAGTGATCTACTTCAACAAGGGAATGGTCAACTCCAGCGTAAATCCCCTCTGGAAGTATTACAACAACTGTTACGAAGGAATCCGCGCGGCCAACTTCTTCCTGGACTACGTGTCCGACGGAAAGGGCATCGCCATGCTGGAAATGGGCAGGAACATAATCACCGACGCCGTGAACTACCAGAGGGACGTAGCCTCCCTCAACTGGTACATAGCGGAAGCGCACGCCGCCAGGGCATACTATTATTCGGAACTCATCAAAATGTATGGCGGGGTGCCCATTGTGGAAAAGACGCAGGAGGCCGGGAACGGTGCCAAGATTGGGCGTTCAACCTACGAAGAATGCGTGGAATATATTGTAAATGAGATAGATACATATAAAGATCAACTATCTCCCAGCTGGAAGGATTACGCCACATACGAGGGACGCCTTACCAAGGGTGCGGCCCTGGCGATAAAGGCAAGGACCCTGCTGTACGCGGCCAGCCCGCTCCACAATCCCACCGGCGAGTGGGAAAAATGGGACAGGGCGGCCCGTGCCGCCGCCGAGCTGCTGACCGACCCGGACCTCTCATACGAGCTGGACGCCGACTTTGTGGCATCCTACTTCCGGGGCGGCAACTCCCTGACCTCTAAGGAATCCATCTTCGTTATCAGGAGGGGGACATCCAACGCCATGGAGCAGAAGAACTATCCCATAGCGACATCCGGAGGAAAGAGCGGAGTATGCCCCACCCACTCACTCGTGGAGGCCTATGAATACATCGGAAAGCCCAATCCGTCGGCTCCTTACGCCAACCGCGACCCCCGCCTTGAAGCATGGGTGGTTACAAACGGAAGCACATGGAACGGCCGTGTAATAGCCCAGGCTCCCGGCGAAACCGACGACATGGCCCGCACAAATGCCAGCAAGACGGGGTATTACCTGAAGAAATTCCTCACCGATGAACTTAACCTTACCCAGGACCAGAAGGCCCAGCACAACTGGGTGGCCTACCGGTATGCGGAAGTTCTCCTGAACTATGCCGAGGCCCTCAACGAGGCATACGGTCCCAACTCCGTACCCCCCGGCTTCCCGATGAGCGCCCTTGAAGCCCTGAAGAAGATCCGTGACAGGGCAAGCACGGGTCTCCCCCAGGTTACTGCCGGAACCGTGGACTCCTTCAGGGAGGCGGTCAAGCACGAACGCCGCGTGGAACTGGCCTTTGAAGACCACCGTTACTGGGACCTTCTTCGCTGGAAGGACGCCATGACGGTCCTAAACACCCCGGTGAAGGGAGTAAAGATCACAAAGGCCGGAAACACATATATTTACACTCCCGTGGACGTGGCCACGAGAAAGTTCAGCTCATATAATTACTACCTGCCGTTCTCGCGTTCGGAGATTGAGAATTCCGGCGGAACGCTGGTGCAGAATCCTGGGTATTGATATGTGGAAGACCGCAGCTGCAATACTGGCCCTTCTGGTCACATGCACCCTTGAAGCGCAGATAACCGGAGTCGAGGTTCCATCCGGGAAGGTCCGCCAATACGGCCGGGCCGATTTCCGCATATCCCTCACCGGCGAGTGGAGCAATCCTTTCCTTTCCGGGGAGGCCGCCCTGGACATGGTCCTTACCGCTCCGTCAGGGGGGCAGCTTCGCCTGCCGTGCTTCTTCATCAGCGGTGAAAGCGGCTCCCGGAGTACCTGGGAAGCCAGGTTCACTCCAAAAGAAAAGGGACAGTACCGATATCATTTTGAATATTCGGAAAACGGCAGCCTTGTCTCCGTCAGCCAGGAAGGCACCTTCCGGGCACGTGCTCCAAGGGGCCACGGAATGCTCCGCCCCGGCGGAAACTGGATCCTCCGTTACGACGACGGGACCCCTTTCCGCGGGATAGGGGAAAACCTCTGCTGGGAGTCCAGGGACAACGACGATTCCCGCTTTTTCAAGGCCCTCCACGAGCAGCATGACCGTTTCAATTACGATGTCATGCTTCCGTCGCTCGCCGGCAACGGCGGCAATTTCTGCCGGATGTGGATGTGCTCCTGGAACTTCCCCATCGACAGGCATTCCGGCTTCAACAACAGCCGGTACTCCCCTTCCGGGGATTATTTCAATCCGAGTGCGGCAGAGCGACTGGACCATGTGCTTTCCCTTGCAGAAAAGCTTGGCATAAAGATCATGCTCTGCATGGGACCCGGGGAAGGGGCGGAGGGAGAGGAATTCTTTACGTCGGCGGCAGAAAAGGAACGTTACCGCAACCGGCTCCGTTACATTGTGGCCCGCTGGGGCTACAGCCCCTCAATTGCCATGTGGGAATTCTTCAACGAGGTGGACAACGTACAGTTCCGGGACGCCGACAATCCCATTCCTCCGGAGGAAATAACAGCGTGGCATTCCGAAATGGCAGCCTTCCTGAAAAGTATCGACCCGTATTCCCACATGGTGACCACATCCATCTCGCACAGGGATGTCCCGGGACTTAACGATATAGAGGAAATAGATGTAAACCAGAAACATATATACTGCAACACCTCATCCATCCCGGGTACAGTCACAGATTATGAAAGCCGTCATGGAAAACCTTATGTCATTGGCGAATTCGGATATGAGTGGGACTGGTCCAAGAACTTCGACGACTTTGCCGACGGGATGCAGGACGATTTCCGTCGCGGTGCCTGGCTGGGGCTTTTCTCGCCAACTCCGGTAACCCCGATGAGCTGGTGGTGGGAATGGTTTGCCGACAAGGGAACCGACCGCAGCCTGAAGGCAGTGAGGTATGTCTCCGACAGGATGCTTGCCGCCGGCAAGGGGGAATTCTCGCCCGTGGGGGCCTCGGCCGGAGAAAAAGCCACCGCGATGGCGGTGAGGTGCGGTAAAAGGACGTATCTTTACGTATGGAATCCATCCGGGGAAAAGCCCGTGGATGATGTAACCCTCGACTCTCCGGCACAAAGGCGCAGTATCCGGAAGCTCGATTCCGGGTCGTGCCGCTTCCGCCCCTTCGGAAAGAAAGCGATATCAGTCCCTCCAGGCGAAGGATGCATTTTTGAAATCAGATGAATATCATGCTCACGATGAAACATATTAAACTGACAGCAATTGTCCTGCTCTGCGGCATGGCCCTTTCATGCGGCGACGCCATAGAGATTCCGTCGGTGCCTGAACCGGACGGCAACGGGACCGGGCCGTGGGAGGAAGAAATCGCCCCCCTGAGCGGCGACGTTGTATTCACAGGTATAATCGAGGCCGCCGGCGGAGTCTCCTGGAAAAAGGGTGATATGATCTCCCTTTCCGACGGGAGTTCCGTGGTATCCATAGCGAATACCGCCGACGACGGTCCCGTGGCCAAATTCCCCGCCACCATAAAGGGAAAGCCCGGCGAGGTCTTCGCGGTCAGTCCAGCCTCGGGGAGCATAAGGGTCGACGGCAACTCGGTGAGTATGGAAATACCTGCGAACCAATCACTTGAATCACCAGCTCCAGCTTTCAGGGTAGCCCGGTCATCAGGTCGTACGCTGCTGTTCCGCAACCTGCTGGCCAAGGTCAGCCTTGACGTCGACTTTGACAATGCCACGTCCATAGTCCTTTCCGCTGCCGGCGGAGAAGGGATTGCCGGTGCCGCCACCGTGGACTATTCCGGAGAGGATCCCGAGCTGTCGGCCTCCGGCAGTACCGTCACCCTTTCCGGAAACTTCGCCAAGGGAGACAAGGTCTGGTTCACGGTCTGTCCCGGAACCTTATCGTCATATACCATTACTGCGTTTTCAGGCAACGACCCGGTTGCCGTCACCTCCGGGGAGAATCTTGTCACCGAGGCCGGAAAGACCACGGACCTTGGAACACTGGCACAGGAACCTCCCGTATACCGCATAGACAAGATTTGGCTCTGGGGCGGTACAGGACCGGAATACAACTGCACCAAGGTTTACGACCTGTACACGAAGGCCTCTAGCTTCAACAATGACGACGGCCGCGGAATCATGGCCCTCAAGGACAACTACCTGGAATTCCACAACGACGGGACCTTCCGCAACTGGGCCGGGGAGGATGGCCGCAACTGGTGGTTCGTATTCACCTACTCGGGGAACAACGTGGATTGCAAGCAGTTCTATGATTTCCTTCCGCGCTCCGAGGGCAGTTTCTCCCTGACGGGCAGCAGCATGACATTTACCAAACCGGATGGAAGCACCGCCACCGCCACCGTTGTCCCGGCCGGGACTTATCCCATGCCCGGGACCAGCCCTGAAAAAACGGTAACGATTGAGAACCAGGCGCTTATGTTTACCATTAGCGGAGGAAAGGACAATTGGGACTCCGCGGCGTCGGACCTCGACGTTATAGCTTCCCATCCAAGGGTAATCTTCTTTGAACTGGTGGCAATGCCTGCGGGATTCAAGGTTCCCGAGGCGGCAAAGACCACCGACGCCGACTTTGAATACAAGCCTCCGGTGAGTCCGGGCGGCGACTTTGACCTTACCTCCCTCCCGGGGACCTGGACCGTATACGGCGGGAACAGCGCACCCTACGGCATCCTGGTCTTTGGCGGATCCGGCACCGATCCCGGCTTTGTATCACCCATCGACAAGAGCTGGGACTGGAATTCCTCGATTAGGAACGAATCGGACAACAACCTGATAATCAAGGTTACAGCCATGAGCGGCACCTCGGCCTCCGGAACCGTGGAATGGACCGGCGGGGCCGACGGCAAATTCTGGGACTACGTCTGGATAAAGACCGGGGAAGACCTTTCCCGGTTCTACGACAAGATACCCAAAGGCGAGAATCCCTTCTCCATCGACATGTCCACGATGACGGCCACCCTGGGCAACGGCGAAAAGCCCAAACTCCTTGGCCCCGGCGTCCATAAATTCTCATACGGCAAGTCCACCACCGTACCCGACGGCTGCTTTGCACTGGATTTCCATATCATGGATCCCATTCCAAAGACGCCCGACATGTACACCGACGTCGACCGTTTCATAAATGCTCCGCTTGAATACATAATTATTTTTGAAAAACCATAATGGCCATGAAAAAAACCTATCTGAGCCCCGCCGAGTCAGTCAAGGAACTGTCACTCGGTAAAAGTTTCCTGATTTCAGGGAACGGTAACGCGCCGTCATTCAGCGGCTATACGACAGATGAAGATATTTCCTGGGACAATTAAAGACGACACAGCCATGAAAAAGACAGCTATCATTATCGCTACCGCCTTCATAGCATGCGTCGGTTGCAACAAGGAAATTGACACCCCCGTTTCCGAGGGCATCACCATCACCGCCGTTGCCCCTCCGGTCAACAAAACGGCAGTGGACGGCCTCCAGGTCCAGTGGACCACCGGCGACAAGGTGGCCCTGTTCCAGACCGGCGGCTCGCCTGAACTGTTCACCCTCCAGGGCGAAGGTCCTGTGACCACGGGTACATTCACCAGCTCAGCCACCAGCCTTTCCCCCAATGGCCTTGCGGCATATCCGGGAACCTCCGCGGCCAACAGCGGGAAGCAGATAGATGTGGAAATCCCCGCTGAATTCGCATATGGGACAGCCCCGATCCCCATGGTAGGCGTTTCCACCGGCGGTACCACCTTCAACTTCTCGCTCACCACCGGCGCAATCCGCGTCTCCTACACGGGCGTTCCTGAAGATGCCTCCAAGTTCATCCTCACCTCTGACAAGAATGTATCGGGCACATTGAGGATCGCCGACTACACGGCCCCCACCGGAGCCGCATTCACGGGAGACGGTACCGGAAAAACCTTCACCGTAACCGGCGTGACTTCCGGAAACCTGGAATTCACCCTTCCGCTTGTGGCGGGAACCCATAACATAGAGATCAAGCTGGTTGCCTCCGACGGCACCACCGTCATCCCGGGCTCCGCAAAATCCATCTCCAGCCTGGAAGTGGTTGCAGGCAAGATTTCAAAGATGAAGGCGATAGCGGTTTCCAGCACCCCTTCCGGCCCTCAGATTTATAAAATCAGCAAACTGTGGATATGGGGTGGAACAGGTCCGGAGTACAATTGCTCAAAACTCTATGAGCTCTTGACAGACGAACAGTTTGCCAAATACAAAAACTTTGACAACACTGACAACCGCGGACCAAGGGCGCTGAAAGACAATTACTTCCAGCTCGATCCCGACAGCACCTTCACAAACTGGGCAGGAGCCGACGCCCGCAACTGGTGGTATGTTTATTCACAAAACGGCCAACTTCTCGACCTGTCGTCATTCTATGAACTTATTCCGCGCAGTACCGCCACTTGGGCCATGGATGGAGACAATCTGACACTTACACCCTCCGGCGGATCAGCCGTCACGGCCAAGATACTTCCTCCAGGGACCTACGACTTGCCTAACACCAGCCCGCTGAAACAACTGACAGTTTCATCCATGACCCTGCAGTTCACCATCACCGGTGGTACTGATTACTGGGACAATGCCGCATCGGATCTTGACGTCTTTGCCAAGCACCCCCGTGCCATGTTCCTCGAACTGGAACAGATGCCCGAGGGATTCGATGTTCCAGAAGCCTCCAAGACCACCGATGCGGACTTTGAATTTGAACCGCCATTCGACATCACATCCCTGCCCGGGGCATGGAATGTATATGGAGGCAACAAGGCACCATTCGGAATATGGGTTCTTGGCGGATCAGGAAGCGACCCCGCGTTTGTATCCCCGATAGAGAAAAGCTGGGACTGGAGCGATTCCATTTGGTACGAATCCGATAATGGACTGACCATATCGGTATCGAGCATGACCGAAACTGCCGTGACCGGAACCACCAACTGGTGGAGCGGAAACGACGGCAAGTGGTGGGACTATACCTGGAAAAAGACAGGTGAAGACCTGTCCCGGTTCTACAACAAGATTCCCAAGGGGCAGAGCAACTTTACCCTTGACATAGCAAAAATGGAGGTTACGCTGGGCAATGGAAATGTAGCCAAGATACTTAAACCAGGGACCTACGTGTACTCCCAGTCATACAAGAATCCAACCTTCACCGTTCCTGCGGCCTGCTTTGCACTGCAATTCCATATCATGGATCCCATTTCTGCCACATCCGACCAGTGGAGTGATGTTGACAGGTTCGTAAACGCACCGCTGGAATATATCATAATGTTTGAAAAGCCTTAAGAGCTGATGTCTGGATTTGAAGAGAGACTGTCGGCACTCCGGCAGGGCCACCGCGCCCTGCTGGAGCGGCCGAATCATCCGCTGGAAGGAAACGGCGTTCTGGAAAGGTATGAGTATCCGGTACTGACGGCGGAGCACGCCCCGCTGGAATGGAGGTACGACCTCTCCCCGGAGACGAATCCCTTCCTGATGGAGCGCTATGGAATACACGCCGTATTCAACCCCGGAGCCATTAAATTCAACGGGAAGTACATCCTGGTGGCCAGGGTCGAGGGAGCCGACCGCAAGTCGTTCTTCGCCGTGGCGGAAAGTCCCGACGGGATCAACGGGTTCCGTTTCCGGGACCGTCCCGTCACTATGCCCGAATGGGGAGAACCGGCCACCAACGTGTACGACATGAGGCTCACCGCCCATGAGGACGGATGGATTTACGGTATCTTCTGCGTGGAGAGGAAGGACCCGTCAGCACCCGGCGACCTGTCTGCTGCCGTGGCTGCGGCAGGCGTAGCAAGGACACGGGACCTGGTGAACTGGGAGCGTCTTCCGGATATCCGGGCAAATTGCCAGCAAAGGAACGTGGTCCTGCATCCGGAATTCGTAGACGGGAAATATGCCCTCTACACAAGGCCGCAGGACGGATTCATCGATGCCGGGAATGGCGGCGGGATAGGCTGGGCGCTGGTGGACAGCATGGACGGCGCGGTGATACGCGAGGAGAAGATAATCAACCGCAGGTATTACCACACCGTCAAGGAGAGCAAGAACGGCGAGGGGCCTCAGCCGATAAAGACCCCTCAGGGCTGGCTCCACCTGGCCCACGGTGTAAGGGGGTGCGCCTCCGGACTCCGTTATGTGCTCTATATGTACATGACGGCCCTTGACGACCCTTCCCGGGTAATCGCGGAACCGGCAGGTTTCCTGATGGCACCGGAGGGCGATGAATACGTGGGTGACGTGATGAACGTACTGTTTTCAAACGGCTGGATTGCCGATGAAGACGGCACGGTCTATATCTACTATGCCTCGTGCGACACCCGTGTCCACGTTGCCGTGTCCTCCGTCGACCGCCTGGTAGACTACTGCCTCAACACAGCGCCCGACGGCCTCCGGACCGCTCTTTCCGTTGAACGGCTCAACTCACTGATCGACCGCAACAAAAGCCTCGGGGATGGAAGGGTTTGAGGGACTGAGGGAAATACTGGAAGCGAACATCCTGGACTGGTGGCTGGCCCTTGAAGACCCGTCCGGAGGTTTTTTCGGCGAGGTTGACGGAAAGGGAAACCTCCATCCGGAGGCCCCGCGCGGAACCGTACTGAACGCCAGGATACTCTGGACCATGTCGGCTGCTGCAAGGGCCCTTGGACGGAACGACTGCCTTGAAGCCGCCCGCAGGGAGGCCGCCTATTTTATGGACCGTTTCCTGGACAGGGATAACGGGGGCGCCTGTTGGTCAATAACTCCCGGCGGAGAGCCGCTGGAAACGAAGAAACAGCTTTACGCACAGGCGTTTGCAATTTACGGCCTGTCAGAGTATTTCCGTGTTTCCGGAGATCCCAGGGCCCTTGCCGAAGCCGTCTTCCTGTTCAGGCTGGTGGAGAAGCACTTCCGCGACAGGACCTTCGGAGGTTATACCGAAGCCCTTTCAAGGGACTTCTCCCCGCTGGAGGACATGTCGCTCTCGGGGCACGACATAAACGCCCCAAAGACCATGAACTCCCACCTCCACCTGCTGGAAGCCTATGCCAACCTCTTTTCCGTATGGCCTGACAAGGCACTCGGGAGCGCTTCCCGGGAACTCCTGACCATTTTCAGGGAAAGGATTACCGGCCCGGACGGGCATCTCCTCCTATACTTCACCGACGACTGGACTCCCCTTCCCGGAGCCGTTTCATACGGCCACGACATTGAGACATCGTGGCTGGCCATGGAATGTGCGGAAATCCTGGGCGACCATTCCCCCGGAATCGTGCCCTGGTGCCGGAGACTCTCCGACGCCGGAAACAGCGGACTGCTTCCGGACGGGTCCATGATGTACGAAACCCTTCCCGACGGCACCTCCGACACCTCCAGGCAATGGTGGGTGCAGGCCGAGGCCGTGGTGGGAAACCTTTATCTTGCAAAATACCACAGAATTCCCGAAGGGATGACCAATGCCCGGAAACTGTGGACCTTCATCACGGAACACCTGGTGGACCGCGAAGGAGGCGAATGGTACTGGGCCGTCCTTCCAGACGGAAAGGCCGATACCGACTCGGTAAAGGCAGGATTCTGGAAATGTCCTTACCATAACTCTCGGATGTGCCTCGAGGCGCTCCGCCTGCTTCAATGATGAAACGCTTCCTCCAACTTTCAATACTGCTGCTTGCAGCCTGCAGCCAGTCCCCCAGGGCCACCGACCCGAGGATCGGTACTTATCCCGGCGACCCGGCCGAGAACTTCTCGCCGGAAATAGTCCCCGGAGGGCCTCAGTACCGGAACATCGCCCAGATGAGGGCCGCATCACAATCCTCTTCGGCCGATTACAACCATACCGCCCAGCTGCTGACCGACGGCCTCTTTCCTGAAGGCAGTCCCAGATGGACCGAGGTCATACTCAACGGAGAACAGCTCGGGAAAATTGAACGGGGCTACCTGACCGATCTCAACGTTTCGGACATTCCGTGCAGCGGAGGGGAATCAGTACTGGAGCTGAAACTCCACGGGTACTGTCTCACCGCCGACAAGCTGGTCGTTACCGGTTCAGGCGCCCGCGACGCGTCGGCCAAACTGGAAATAACCGGCAAAGACGGCTCCGTCATCTGGACGTCGGAGACCAAGGCCGTCACCACAAACGACGGAATTGGCGATACCAATCTCATCAAACACGGCTCAGAATGGGTTTTCAACCCGGGGAAAGAACTGGAAACCAGCGCTTTAAAGCTAACCTTAAAACCAAGTGAGGATAATGGCTTCAGCGTCAGCGAAGTATTCTTTTTCAACGGCGGGGCCCTGGTAGATTCCACTCCGGGAGCCTGTTTCACAAGCGTCTGGAAGAGCCTCGGTGCAAAGGACGAATGGGTAATGGTGGACCTCGGGACGGAATCGTCATTTGACAGGATGGCCTTCCACTGGCTGAATCCGCCGGTCAAAGGCAGGATACAGGCCTCAAGGGACGGGAAAAAGTGGAAAGACCTTGCCGCAATTTCCGCCACCGATGACACCGTTGACGTTCCCCTAACCAGGGCGAGGTTCGTCAGGGCGACGATGGAAAGCACAGCCGACGGGAATCCCTTTGAACTCGGGGAGTGGGAAATCTTCGGTACCGGCGGTACTTCAGCCGTTCCCAAGCCCTCCCCGGAAAGGAAGGACTCCAGGCAGTATCTGTCCGGAGGCGGATGGAAGCTCAAAAGGGCCCCAGAGGCCACCGGAACCGGAGAAGAGATATCTTCCCCGGACTACGACGACACCGGCTGGATGGTCGCGACAGTCCCCGGGACCGTCCTTGGAAGCTATGTGGACAACGGCGCCGTGCTTCATCCCAACTATGCCGACAACCAGCTGTTCATCTCCGACTCGTATTTCCGCAGCGACTTCTGGTACCGCGACACCTTCGAGGCCAAAAAGGACAGTCCGGTACAGCTCCTGCACTTTGAGGGAGTAAACTGGAAGGCGGATGTTTACATGAACGGAAAGTATCTGGGCCTTATCGACGGAGCTTTCCGGACAGCCGACCTTGACGTTTCCTCCGTACTGAACGACGGAGCCAACTGCCTGGCGGTGAAGATAATCCACAACGACAGTTACGGCATGGTGAAGGAGCAGACAGCCTGGAGCACCGACCGCAACGGCGGCTTCCCCGGGTACGACAACCCCACCATGCACGCCACCATCGGCTGGGACTGGATTCCGACCGTAAGGGGCCGCAACATTGGTATTTACGATGACGTATACCTCTCCTTCACAGGTCCGGTGACCGTGGAAGACCCGTTTGTAAGGTCGGTGCTTCCACTTCCGGACACAACCAGTGCCACAATCCTTGCCCAGGCAACCCTTGTCAACAGGTCCGACAGTCCCGTTACCGGAATCCTCCAGTGGACCTTCGGGGACGAGGCTGCCGAACAGGAGGTGGTCCTTTCCCCACGCGGGCGCAAGACGGTTGTATTCAGCCCGTTGGAGATATCAAATCCCCGCCTCTGGTGGCCCCGCGGCTACGGAGACCCCAACCTGTACCCAGTAAACTTCTCGTTCTTTGCGGAAGAGGCCCTTTCCCACAGCGTATCGTTCCTCTCCGGCATCCGGCAGATGGACTATTCCCTGAAGCCTTACAAGCGCCCCGTCGAAGAGGGCGTATTCAATGATGCGTTCAACGGAAGGGACAAGGACAAGAGGCTTGAGATTTTTGTAAACGGACGGAGGTTCATCGGATTCGGAGGCAACTGGGGTTTC
Source organism: Bacteroidales bacterium (assembly GCA_017437755.1). Classification (GTDB taxonomy): domain Bacteria; phylum Bacteroidota; class Bacteroidia; order Bacteroidales; family UBA932; genus Cryptobacteroides. The sequence goes on along the minus strand of JAFRXI010000059.1, from coordinate 13,242 downwards.
CCGGAGCATCTTCTGAACTACCGCTCAAGGGAATACGACATTGCCGTGAAGTACCACGCCGACATGAATTTCACCATGATCCGCAACTGGGTGGGGATGACCGGAGCCAGGGCCTTCTACGAGGCCTGCGACAGGTACGGGGTGATGATATGGCAGGACTTCTGGCTGGCAAACCCCTGGGACGGGCCCGACCCGTCCGACCCTGCGAGGTTCAACGACATCGCCGACGGTTATGTGCGCAGGATCCGGAACCATCCTTCCCTGGCACTCTATGTTGGCCGGAACGAGGGTTATCCACCGGAAGTAATTGATTCCCACTTGAGAAAGCTGATTGCCGAAGAGCATCCCGGACTCCGCTACATACCCCATTCAGGCACCGACGGAGTGAGCGGGGGAGGCCCCTACAGGGCTCTGCCCGTAGCGGAGTATTTCCACATGGCCGGGCAGGACAAGCTCCACAGCGAGATGGGAATGCCCAACGTCATGAACTATGAGAACATGGTCCGCGCCATGGGAGAGGAGAACCTGGAACCGGTGAATACCGTGGCCCACCCCAATGCCATGTACGGCCTTCATGACTACACCCTGGGCACCGGTATCCCCTACTGGAACGCCCAGAAGACCGATACCTTCAACGAGCTGATCGCCAATGCATTTGGCGAGCCTGCAGATGCCAGGGAATTCTCGTCCCTGGCCCAATGGATCAATTACGACGGCTACCGCGCCATGTTCGAGGCAAGGAGCCTTCACAGGAGGGGACTTCTGCTCTGGATGAGCCACCCGGCATGGCCGTCGATGGTATGGCAGACCTACGACTATTACTTCGAGCCCACGGCGGCATACTTCGGCTGCAAGAAGGCCTGCGAACCCATCCATATCCTTTACAATCCCTATGAAGGGAATATCCAGGTGGCCAACTACCGTTCCGGAGACCGTGCAGGGCTCACTGCCACGGCCAGGATCCTGAATATGGACGGAACCCTCGCCAGGACGGACTCATGCGCGCTGGATATCGCCGAGGACAGTACCGTCCGATGCTTCCCCCTGGAAGTTCCGGACAGTATCCCGGAGGTGTATTACCTCGACCTGGACCTGGCAGATGATGGAGGTAAATCATTGTCGCACAATTTCTACGTACTCGGAAAGGAAGCGGGCAACCTGAAGGCGCTCCGCTCATTGGGAAAGGCCGAGATAAGGCTGTCGGCAAAGGACCGGGGCGACGGAAAATATACCGTTGAACTGGAAAACACCGGCTCAGTGCCGGCGCTGATGCTCCGGCTGAAGGGCGTGGATCCTTCGACCGGCGACATGGCCCTGCCTGCGGTCTGGAGCGACAACTACTTCTCCCTGATGCCCGGAGAGAGCCGGACGGTATCGCTGGAAATCCGCCAGGCAGAGCATCCCGACGGGGTAACCGTGGAGGTTTCGGGGTTCAATCTCAAAAGACGGGGCGGCAAGGGCTGATTCGGGCGCGCGGCGGCCTTTTTTGAAAATAATCTTGTATATTTGTGGATTATGGAAGGGAAAAAGGTCATCTGCGTGCTCAGGGCACTTAGGACCGGCGGAGCCGAAAGACAGCTCCGGGGGCTTGCCCTGCTCCTCAAGGAGAGGGGCTATGACGTGGAGGTGCTCACATATCACCACGGATCCTTCCACGAGAGCGACTTGATCGACAACGGGGTCCGCGTAATCAGAATACCCAAGAAAGGCTCCTCGCTGAAGTTGGCAAGGGACCTTGCGGCCCATTTTGAACGGGAAAATCCCAATGCGGTCATCTCCTACACCTCGGGGGCCAACCGGAAGGTCTGCATGGCCACCTTCTTCGGGAAAAAGGACTACCGCCTGATCGTTTCCGAGCGGAATTTCAACCTCAGGTGCACGCCTGCGGACATCTGGAGATTCTTCCTGTACCGCAGGGCCGATGCCATAGTCCCCAACTGCCACGCCCAGGAAGGGTTCATCCTCAAGCATTTCCCCTCGCTGGCGTCAAAGGTGAAGACCATCGTCAATTTTACCGATACCGACAAGTTCACCCCTTCCCCCGAACCGGTCCGGAACGATCCTCCCCTGTTTGTAACCACCGCCAGGATCTCGCCCAGGAAGAACCTCCTTGGATATATCAGGGCCGTGGGCAAAGTGGCCGCCTCGGGAAGGAAACTGAAAGTGGAATGGTGGGGATCGGCCGTGGACGGGAAGTACAAGGCCAAGTGCCTCAAGGAAATAGATGCCCTGGGGCTCAAAGGCGTATTTACCCTTCACGACGCCTCCAGGGGCGTGGCCGGGATTTACCGCAGGGCCGATTTCTTCTGCCTTCCCAGTTTTTACGAAGGTACGCCCAACTCCCTCTGCGAGGCAATGGCCTGCGGGCTTCCGGTCGCCGCCAGCCTGGTGAGCGACAACGCCATGTACTGCAGGGACGGTGTCAACGGTTTCACCTTCAACCCCAAGGATACGGACGGCATCGCCCGGGCCATTACCGATCTCCTGGACCTTACGCCGGAACAAAAAGCCGCATTCGGCGCAAAAAGCAGGGACATAGTGTGCTCTTCCCTTTCAAAAGGCCCGTTTATTGATAGCTACATATCGCTCATTGAAAATAACGCAAAACATGAATAAACCCAGAATAATCGCCGAGATAGGCTGCAACCACAAGGGCGACATAGAGATAGCCAGGGAAATGATAGAGACGGCTGCAACCTATTGCAAGGTGGACGTGGTGAAATTCCAGAAACGCTGCAACCACGAACTCCTCACTCCCGAAGAATACAACGCCCCCCATCCCCATCCGGAGAATTCCTACGGGGCCACCTACGGGGAGCACCGGGAATTCCTGGAATTCTCGCTGGACCAGCACCGCCAGCTGCAGCAGTGGTGCAAGGATTTCAAGGTGGAGTATTCCACTTCCGTATGGGACCTCACCTCGGCAAAGGAGATTACCACACTCCAGCCCAAACTCATCAAGATCCCGTCCGCATGCAACCTCAACAGGGAAATGCTCACCTACCTGTGCAACAATTTCGGCGGAGACATACACCTTTCCCTGGGAATGACCACAAAGGAAGAGACCGAGGAAATAGTCACCTTCTTCGAGGACATGGGCCGTAACAAGGACCTTGTGATATACGACTGCACCTCGGGATATCCGGTCCCATTTGAGGACATCTGCCTCCTGGAAATAGTGAGGCTCAGGGAATTATACGGCAAGAGGGTTAAATCGGTGGGATTCTCCGGGCATCACCTCGGGATTGCCGTGGACAGTGCGGCGGTCGCCCTCGGGGCCGAGTGGATAGAGCGCCACTTCACCCTGGACCGCACCTGGAAAGGGACCGACCATGCCGCCTCGCTTGAACCTGACGGTGTCCGCAAACTTGCCCGCGACTGCAGGGCGGTATACAAGTCCCTCACCTACAAGAGGGAAGACATCCTCGACATTGAAAAGGTGCAGAGGGACAAACTCAAGAAAAACCAGGTAAAATGGTAACAGCGTTCATCCCGGTCAGGGGCGGAAGCAAATCCATCCCCCTCAAGAATATCCGCCCGTTCTGCGGGAAACCCCTTCTCTGGTGGAGCCTCAAAGCCCTTCAGGACAGCCCTGAGGTAGACAGGATAGTGGTGGCCACCGATTCGGACGAGATTGCCGGGGTGGCTTCCGGGGCCGGGTTCCCAAAAGTACGGATCTATCGCCGAAGCCGCGAAAACGCCACCGACACAGCCTCTACCGAGAGCGTGATGCTCGAGTACATCCATGCCGCCGGGCTTTCCGGGAGCGAGATTTTCATGCTGGTCCAGGCCACCTCTCCGCTGACCCGCACGGAGGACTTTTCAGGTGCGCTTAAAACCTATGGATCAGGATCTTACGATTCCCTTCTTTCCTGTGTAAGGAGCTACCGGTTCTTCTGGAACAGCAATGGCACCAGCGCCAATTACGACTACCTCCACCGTCCCCGCCGGCAGGAATTCGAGGGGAACCTCATGGAGAACGGGGCTTTCTACATCAACACCGTGGCTGGGATACTCAGCAACGGCAACCGCCTGGGCGGCCGGATCGGGATATGGGAAATGCCGTCCTGGACCGCTTTTGAGATTGACGAGCCCGACGACTGGACCATAATGGAAGCCCTGATGAGGACCCATGTGCTCAAGGGGTGCGGCGGCAAGCCGGTAAGGCTCTTCCTTACCGACGTGGACGGCACCCTCACCGACGGGGGCATGTATTATTCGGAAGAAGGCGATGAACTGAAAAAGTTCAACACCCGCGACGGAATGGGATTCCGCCTCCTGAGGGAAAAGGGCATCCTCACCGGAATAGTCACTTCGGAAGACACCCTCCTCGTGGAACGCCGTGCAAAGAAACTGAAAGTTGACCTGCTGGTACAGGGGAAGGGCTTTGAAGACAAGAAAAAGGCCGTGGAGGAGTTCTGCTCCCAAAAGGGGATCACCATGGAAGAAGTGGCCTACATGGGTGATGACATAGGCTGCGTCCCCATTCTTGAAGCCGTCGGCCATCCGGGCTGCCCGTCTGATGCATGCGCCGCAGCAAAGGCGGTTCCCGGAATATACGTCTCCCCCGTCAAGGGAGGCGACGGATGCGTCCGTGACTTCATTGAAAAGCTGCTGTAGCTTTCCTATCCAAAAATGATGTCCATTATGCGGGAAGTGGCTCCGCTGCCGCTTTCGCAAAGGCTTTTTGCCATCCCGCCAAGCAGTGAAAGACGCTCGGGCGTAAGGGAATCGTACCATGCAATCAGCTCTTCCGGAGTACCGAAGGAGAATCCGGCTCCCTGCTGCATGAGTTCCACAAAATGCGGATTCTGGTAATACCGCGGGCCCACGGCTACAGGCAGGCCGTACGCGGCGGGTTCGATTACGCTGTGGGGACAGTCGGTTGTGAAACCGGCCCCCACATAAGCCGCAAAGCCATACCTGTACAGCTTGGCCAGGAATCCGACCCTGTCCACGATCATCACCGGAACATCCTTGGTATCAATCCCTTCCGACTCGGAATACAGGCAATAAGGAACGGTCAGCGATGACTTTATGGAGCCTAGCTGTTCCGGATCAGGATCGTGAGGGACAATCAGGTACTTCCCTTCCGGACGGGCGTTTGCAAGTGATGTCACCATCACGTCATCGCCTCCGGAAACCGTGCTTCCGGCCACGAAAACCTTCCTTCCGGCAGTCCACCTTTCCAGCACCGGGTCGGTCCAGGGGGAAGAGGCTATTTCCAGCACCCGGTCAAAACGGGCGTCACCCACATTATGGACCACCGGCGCCCCCATTTCCCTTACGAGTTGCGCCGCAGTCTCGTTCTGGGTCATCACGGCACTGTATGTTGTCCTGTATATGTGCCTGTAACGCCAGCCGTACCACTTGAGATAGGGCGAATCGGGACGGATCCTCACGGAGGTTATATATGTAGGGATCCTCCTGCGCCTGAGCTCACCCAGTAAGAATTCCCAGTATTCGCCAAGGGTGAATATCGCCTTTGCAGGGCGCACTGCGTCCAGGAAACGTCCCGCATTCCACGGAAAGTCGAGCGGAAGATAGAAAACCCAGTCCACTGCCGGATAGTCCTTCAGGGGCTCGTATCCGGAAGGCGAGAAGAAGGTCAGAAGGATCTTCCCTTCCGGGAAACGCCTCCTGGTTTCCTCAATTACCGGACGTGCCTCCTCGAATTCGCCGAAGGAGGCGGCATGGAACCAGATGATGCCATCGGAAGAGCCGCAGGCTTTCCGGATCCTGGCAATCAGGTCTCTCCTCCCGGAGAAGAATTTCCTTAATTTTTCTGTCGACATGGCGCAAGGCGACAAAGATAACCTTAAATGCAGTATATTCCAAACATGAAGGAGCCCGATTCTCGTTTTTTATAGTTACCTTTGTCGACCGAATACGCTCATTCAGAATGAAAAGACTTGTTGTTTGCGGAGGTGGAAACAGCGCACATTCCCTGATACCGTTCCTGAAGGACTCATCCTTCGAAGTGTCGGTCTATACCTCCAAACCCGAAAAGTGGGCTCCGGAGATTGAACTGCAGTGGCACGACCCTTCCGGAAAGGTCCTGGATGTGTTCCGCGGCCCCATCTCAAAAGCTTCGGACGACCCGGCCGAACTGTTTCCCCAGGCAGACTACGTAGTCTTCTGCATGCCGGTCCACAAATACCGCGTGGCCCTGCACCGGATAGCACCTTACCTCAGCCGGGAAAAGGAAGTCTTTGTAGGAACCCTTTACGGGCAGGGGGGCTGGAACTGGATGGTCGATGAGATCCGGAGGGAGTTCTCCCTTGACAACCTGGTAGCCTTTGCCTTCGGCCTTATCCCCTGGATATGCCGCATCATGGAATACGGCCACAGGGGCGTGACCTATGGATTCAAGGAGAGGACCTGCGCCGCAGTTTACCCCGACAAGTATTTCAAGACGGTCAAGGAAGATTTCTTTGACCAGGTCTGCTACCGCCATCTCCACATGGGCCTTGTAGAGAAAAACGACAGGTTCCTGTCCCTCACCCTTTCCGTGGACAACCAGATAATCCACACTTCCAGGTCGTTCTCGCTGTGGAAACGATACGGCGGAATCTGGGACAGCGAAGGGGAAGTCCCGTATTTCTACCGGGACTTCGACGACCTGTCCGCCTCTGTAATGGAACGTCTTGACAATGACTATTCTGCTGTGAGAGAGGCGATTAAGGCAAGATTCCCGGACCGGGATTTCTCCAACATGCTGGATTACCTGGCACTGGAAAGGTACTGCTACCTGTCGGACATCAACGACATCAAGCAGTCGTTCCTGGAATCCGAGTCCCTCGGAGAGATCAAAACACCGGTGGTAAGGACTCCGGAAGGGAAATTCTCGATGGATTACAACCACCGCTTCTTCCTTGACGACATTTACTACGGAGTTTGCATCGTAAAATGGATGGCGGAAAAACTCGGCCTGGAGACAAGACAGATCGATGAAATCCTCCGCTGGGGGCAGTCGGTGCGCCACGAGAGCATCATTGGAGAGGACGGAAGGCTCCTCACCGGCGGCAAAGACCTCTCCGCCCCGTTCAAGGCCGGCATCCCGTCCGTCTACGGCTTCACTTCGATTGAAGACTGTCTAGACTGAGAAGACTCCCGAAAAGATCATCCGTCTCAGGGAGGAGATTGGAATCATAACCGCTCTTGGGATAAAGGGTAAGTTCCCCGAAATAGATCTTTCCACTGACATTGTAAAGGTCGACCCTCGCAAAGGGGATCCCGGCGGAAAGCCTTTCCGCGAAAGAGAACATCTCATCAATCCCCTCGGGCTTTGAAACCGTGAACCCCTCAGGTGCCTGCTTCCCCCGGATATTGAGCCTCAGGAGGTTCCATTCCCTGTCAAAGAAATAGAACTTTGGATCGCCGATACCCCTGTCGACGCAGATCATGACGCTGTGGACCCTGCCCCCGAAGCAGAAGAACTTGTAGTCCCTCAGGCCTCCGGGATCCCCGTCGGAGAGGAATTCCTCCACAAGGATCCTCGGCCTCACGCTCTTGTAAGGCCATTCCTGGGTGATATGGTAATAATTCTTGCGGGAGCGTCGGGAAAGACGGCGGCGGGCCTTCCTTACATCGAAAGCGGCCCTGTTGCCGCAGACCGCGACACCACCGCTGTCATGGGCGCATTTCATTACAAACCGTTCTGGAAGGCTTTCCCAGGGTACCTCCCTGATGCTGTCATAAACGGCTATGTCCGGGATGATGTGCCCGGGGCCGAGGATCTCCTCCGCCCATTTTTTCGCCTCAACCTTATCTACCATGCGGGAATATTCCGGACGGCGGTCATGGAGCTTGAGCCACTGCAACTTTTCGTTGAAAGTGGAAGGAGCCTTGAGGTTAAGCCTCTTATGCATCTTTATCAGGAATTTTATCCTGATTATCAGTTCGTCCAGTGTCATCATCGGCCTTGTGGTGCAAAAAATCCCGCAAAATTAACAAATAGTACGATAAATACCGAATAGGGCGGCGCCGGATCCGGAAAGGGAGGCGAAGACGGCACCGGAATCGTACAGGGACTGCTTAACTGCGGCAAGCTCAGGGTGCTTTGCAAATACCGACGTCTCAAAATCATTGACAACCAGATCCTTCCACTGCCCGACAGGCCTTTTGAGAGCATCCTCAAGAGGCAGTTCCGGGACCCTTGGCGTAACTCCGGAATAGGCCTCCCTCGTGGAAACGGCAATCCCTTCCGGCACCACCACCTTGATTTCATATCCGTCGAGCGGGACATCCACGGGACAGAGGACTTCCCCGCGGCCACGGCCGCTCATGGGGCGGTTGTAAATGAAGAAGGCGCAGTCGCTCCCGAGGCGGGAGGCGTACTCGGCAAGCCTCTCGTCGTCGAGCCCCAGGGAGAACATTTCATTCAGCATCCTGAGGGCAAAGGCGGCATCGGCGGATCCTCCCCCGAGGCCCGCCCCCACGGGCGATGTCTTTTCCAGGAAAATCTTCACCGGAGGCAGCTTGAAGTCCTCTTTCAGAATACCGTATGCATTAGCCGTGAGGTCGTCCAGCGGGTCCCAGTCCACTCCGCCACGGCGGGCTATTGTTATCATCAGCGACCCGTCCGGGGCTATCCCCTGGGCAACCTCGTCCGGGGAATATATCTCAAACATGGCCGCCGAAGTCCGGCTCCAGTCGTCGCCGGAGATTATCTCCAGGGTATCGTGAATCTCATGGTACGGCAGAAAAACGGTATCAAGATCGTGATAACCGTCCTCCCTCCTCCTCAGCACATTCAGCCCGAGGTTGATCTTGACGTTTGGATGGGTGGTTGACATTGCTTCCTGTATAATTCGAAACTTCTGTTATCATGTCCAGATATTCTGTTGACAACACCTTGCTCGTCTGTCCTTGTTCCCGAAGCTTTATATTCAATTCCTGAATCATCTGAAACTTGGTTACTCTTGGACGTCCATTTATTATTCCAGAATGAATGGCAATTATCGAATAATCCGATATAATAGGAATAGTATATTCTAACTGACGGAACGTCTTGTTCTTCTTCGCCTCTTTCCAATCTGGAACATACCCCCCATTTGAAACAATGCTTGTAACCCTTTTGTCTAAATTACCCGTATACTCCTCTGTGAAAATATACTTTAATTTCTCTATCTTGTCAACATCCTTTGTGGCAGTTTCATTTCCCTCTCGCTTTTCTACACATCCCAAAAGTAAGGACAACGACAACCAGAAAAAGACAAATAATAACAGCCTTCTTATTCTACGGAATGCCATATCCATAAGTGATTATTGGTCCAAAATTTCAAAGTGTCGGTATCTATGGAAACTATCCTGAACGCAAAGGCTCTACCCTGTGTGGATTCCATTATCAAGAAAGTACCCAATTCTTGCACTCCAACCTTACTTGAATTAAAAACCGTATCAAAAGTCTCACTAAAATAATACCCAGCATCAGCAGAAGCATCCACCGACAACGAAGGGTTATTGTATCGAAAAAAAACGGAATCTGTCGAAAAAGAATACGTGGCTTCAGGAATGTTAGTTGGGGACCATGTTCGGGACACCAATCTCTGACGATAACTCTGAGGAACCTGGGCTTTAACTGTTACTACCACTAAACTAGTACATAAAAGTAAAAACAATAACGCCCAACCATTAAAAACCTGCTTCATAGATACTCATTATTTACTTGTCCTATTCTTTTGCTTCTTCTCAATGAAAACCAACCAATGTCTGTACCCATCTGCATCCATTAAACCACGGACCTTTTCCTTCCATAGAGTAAATTCATCTTCTTTTGCTCTTTGCTTTTCTAACATCGGAATCCGACTATTCTTTATCTTGCTGATACTCAATAGATGTTCATTCTCAAACTCAATGTACTTTGACGCTTTACTATACGTCATACCAAACTCTTTGCTTAAGAATCTGATATACGCCGTATCCCGAAACTTGTGCCATTGCCTGTATTTCTGATCCGATAGTACATTCTTAACCTTTTGGCAATACTGCTGCTCTAAATCTACTTTCTTTATTCTTTATTCGTTGTTCTTTTGCCGGATAATTATCACGAAGGTATTGCTTTTCCTTTTCATACCATGCCTTAATCTCGCCTAACTTATAAGAGGTCTTAACGTCAATGTTCAACAAGCGGATTTCGTCTGTTTTAGCCGCTTTCAAAGCGGCTGGATTATATAGAAGTTTTTGTTTATCATCCAAAATTCCTCTTATCTTTTCATAATAAATATCCGAAATCGAATCACGCTTTTCCCGTAGTTTTTCCTTAGGTTTGCCTATTTCTTAAACACCGTTGCAAGATACAATTATTGGATTTCCGGCAGGTTCTATCTCTCCAGAATAATACGTTGGAAGATAAAGAATCCCCTCATGAATGTTCTCTCCCAAATTATCAATATCGCCTATCCCTATATCCTTGAAACATGCAACCCCCTCCAAACCTTCTTTGATATCTTATTATTAATCACTAATGAATCTTTATCATACTCTAATAAAGACTCCTTTGAAATAGAAGAAACACCTCTACATGAACACAACAACAATATAAATATAATCAGCACATTCAGCCCGAGGTTGATCTTGACGTTTGGATGGGTGGTCATTGGGCGAGAAGTGAACGGATTGCGGAGGAAACGCGGGAGGAAACGGCCTCGCGGCAGTGGTCAGGGAGGGACTGGAGGACCGGGGAGGCGAAGGAAAGGAGCTGGAGGAAGCGGGCCTCATCTTCGGGGATGCCGCGGGAGCGCATGTAGAACTGCTCCTGCTCGTCAAGACGGCCCACGGTGGCACCGTGGGAGCATTTCACGTCGTCGGCATAGATTTCCAGCTGTGGGTCGGATTCGGCCCTGGCGCGGTCGGAGACCAGGATGTTATGGTTTTCCTGTCCGGCGTCTATACCGAATGTCCCCTCGTCGATGATGATCCTTCCGCTGAAAACGGTTGACGCCTCCCCTCCCGCGATGCCGTTGAAAAGCTGGGTGGATGTGGTATGCGGCGCGCGGTGGTGCATGAGCACGTCAAAACGGACCTTGCCGGAACCGGCGGCAAGATACAGTGCCGATACCCGGACAGACGCCCCTTCACCCACAAGGTCAAAGGTCATGGGAATTACCGGCGAAACACCGGGAAGGACCACGAGGACAACCCGCAACTCCTCCCCAGTCCCCACGGAGAACCGCTCCGGAGGAAGCGCCGATATCTGGTCGGGTCCTATGACAAAAACCTTTTCAGAACTTGTCATATCCCTCATTTTCAATTATTTCCACAAGCTCCCTTCCTCCTGTGGCAACTATCTTTCCAGCCTTGAGGACATGGACCACATCGGGAACGATATAGTCCAGGAGCCTCTTGTAGTGGGTAATCACGATGGCTGACTTTTCCGGTGTATGGAGTGCGTTCACGCCGTCTGACACTATCCTCAGGGCATCCACATCCAGGCCCGAGTCGGTTTCGTCCAGGATTGAAAGCACCGGGTCCAGCATGGCCATCTGGAAGATCTCGCAGCGCTTTTTCTCGCCTCCGGAGAAGCCGGCATTCACGTCCCTCTTGGCGAACTCTCCCTTCATCTGCACCAGGGCCATCTTCTCCTTCATAAGACGCAGGAACCCGCCGGCGCTGAGCGGCTCCTCGCCCTTTGCCTTGCGGTGTGCATCGACCGCAGCCTTCATGAAATTGGTTATGGTAACTCCCGGAATTTCAATTGGATACTGGAAAGAAAGGAAGATTCCGGCCCATGAGCGCTCCTCCGGAGACAGTTCCAGGAGGTCCTTTCCGTCAAATACAATCTCTCCGGAGGTGACCTCGTATCCGGGCTTTCCGGCAAGCACCGCCGACAGGGTGCTCTTCCCCGCCCCGTTTGGTCCCATAACCGCATGGATTTCACCGCGACGGATAACAAGATCTATTCCCCTGAGTATCTCCTTACCTTCCACAGAGGCATGCAGCCCCTTGATTTCCAATAATATATCGTTCATCTTCAACTGTTTTTCCTATAAAGTCCTATCCACGTCCTGAGCGACCAGAGACCGTTGATGAGATACAGCGAGCATACAATGGGCATGAAAATATTGCCGATGCTCACGTGCAGCGCTATCTGGGCTGCGTTCACCACCAGCCAGGCTATCCAGCAGTCCCATTTCTTCATGGACGAGAGCAGCTGTGCCAGCAGGATCAGCACGGTAACGCAGCTGTCAAGGTAGGGATGCGGGTCGGCCGGGAACAACCTGTCCAGCAGCCACCCCCATAGGAAGGCAACCACCAGGACCGACAGCACGGCAAGCCCCCTTTCCGGCCAGGACAGCATGGAAACCTTGAGTGCAGAGCTGTCGGAGGCGCTTTCCTCCCCCTCGCGTGGATGGGTCCAGCGGTAATGGCCTAGAATGTTTATGGCAAGGGAGACCGGCTGGAGCAGCAGCGATGCAAAGAGGCCCTTGTCATAGAACATCACGAACAGGGCGGCCGTGTAGAGATACCCCACCCAGAAATTGTATTTGGAATTCCGACCGGCCAGGAACACACATGTCAGGCCAAGCACAGATGCCACTATGTCAATCCAGCTTATCATCCCACGGACCCTTCAAGTGAAAGTGAAAGCAGCTTCCGGGCCTCCACGGCAAACTCCATGGGAAGGCGTGACAGCACTTCACGGGCATAGCCTCCAACTATGAGACCCACGGCCTCTTCAGGTGCTATTCCCCTCTGTCCCAGATAGAAAAGCTGCTCCTCGCTGATCTTGGAAGTGGTGGCCTCGTGTTCCACCACGCCGGTAAGTGAAGCGTTTTTGATTACCGGAAAGGTATGTGCACCGCAACGGGATCCCAGGAGGAGGCTGTCGCACTGGGAATGGTTCCTGGCAAAGGCGGCCGACGGGGTCATCTGCACCAGGCCGCGGTAGCTGTTCTGGCTCCTTCCGGCCGAGATTCCCTTGCTCACTATCCGGCTGCGGGTATTCCGGCCCAGGTGGATCATCTTGGTACCGGTGTCGGCCTGCTGGTAATTGTTGGTCACCGCCACGGAGTAGAATTCCGACGAGGAATTGTCGCCCTTGAGGATGGTTGAGGGGTATTTCCAGGTTATGGCCGAACCGGTTTCCACCTGCGTCCAGCTGAGATGGCTTCCCTCGCCGCGGCATATTCCCCTCTTTGTCACGAGGTTGAGGATGCCGCCGCGGCCGTTCTCGTCGCCGGGATACCAGTTCTGGACGGTGGAATACTTGACGTCGGCCCCTTTCTCCACTATTATCTC
>JAFRXI010000058.1 GCA_017437755.1 Bacteroidales bacterium | reverse complement strand
GGCCTGAAGGCCGGCCACGGCGAGTCCCGCCCGGCGAAGCGCATCGAGACGGCCTCCGTCCTCGCCTGCATCTCGATGGAGACGGTGCAGAACGAGATGCACGGCGGCCAGGCCATCCCCGCGTTCGACTTCTATCTGGCACCCTACGTGCGCAAGACCTTCGACGAGGAGGTGGACCAGATTTCAGCAATGGAGAACAAGGATTACTCCGAGCTCAAGAACGCCGTCATCGACGACTACATCAAGCGTGACCTCATCGGCCTCCAGGGCCGGGACAGGGCCCTGCAGCATGCAGTCAACCAGACGGTCAGCCGCGTCCACCAGGCCATGGAGGCGTTCGTCCACAACATGAACACCATCCACAGCCGCGGCGGCAACCAGGTCGTGTTCTCGTCCATCAACTACGGAACCGACACCTCCGCCGAGGGCCGCTGCATCATCCGCGAGATCCACAACACCACCTATGAGGGCGTGGGCAACGGCAGCACCGCCATCTTCCCCATCCAGATATGGAAGAAGAAGAGGGGCGTCAGCTACCTCCCCGGCGACCGCAACTACGACCTCTACAAATTCGCATGCAAGGTGACCGCACGCCGTTTCTTCCCCAACTTCCTCAACCTTGACGCATCCTACAACCAGGATTCCGCCTGGAATGCAGACGATCCCAAGCGCTATGTCCACGAGGTTGCCACAATGGGCTGCAGGACAAGGGTTTACGGCAACAAGTTCGGTCCCAAGACCTCCATCGGCCGCGGCAACCTCAGCTTCACCACCATCAACATCGTGAAACTTGCCATCGAGTGCATGGAGGAGGAGAACAAGGAAGAGAGGATCAAGAAGTTCTTCGGCAGGCTCGACTGGGCCCTTGACATCGCCGCCAAGCAGCTCAACGAGCGCTTCAATTTCCAGAAGACCGCCCTCAAGAAGCAGTTCCCCCTGCTCATGAACGGCCTCTGGCTGGGCAGCGAGAAGCTCGACGAGAACGACAACATCGAGGCGGTGATCAACCAGGGAACCCTTTCAATCGGCTTCATAGGCCTTGCCGAGTGCCTCATCGCCCTTGTGGGCAAGCATCACGGCGAGAGCGAGGAAGCCCAGGAACTGGGCCAGAGGATAATCTCGCACATGGCCGAGAGGATCAACGGCTTTGCCGAGACCTTCCAGCACAACTTCACCTTCCTCGCCACTCCCGCAGAGGGACTTGCCGGAAAGTTCACCAAGAGGGACAAGAAGACCTTCGGCATCCTTCCCGGAATCACCGACAAGGACTACTACACCAATTCCAGCCATGTCCCGGTGTACTATCACTGCTCACCGGAGCACAAGGCAAAGATCGAGGGACCTTACCACAAGTGGGAGAACGCCGGCCATATCTTCTATGTTGAACTCGACGGCGACGCCACCCACAACCCCGAGGCCATCATGAACATCGTGGACCTGATGGACAAGTACGACCTTGGATACGGCAGCGTCAACCACAACCGTAACCGCTGCCTCGACTGCGGTTATGAGGATGCCACCGAAGGCCTCACCGAATGCCCGCACTGCCACGGCCGTCACATCGACACCCTGCAGCGCATCACCGGCTACCTGGTGGGCACCACCAACCGCTGGAATTCCGGCAAGCTGGCCGAACTCCACGATAGGGTTGTACACGAGTAGGGCGTAGCAAGGCTTGTTATTCTGATGCCCGGCTCCGGCCGGGCTTATTTGTCAGGAGATATGGAAAAGGACAGGATAAGGGTACTGAAGATTCTGGAGCAGACGATGGCCGACGGGCCCGGTTTCCGGATTTCCATCTATTGCGCCGGATGCCGGCATGCCTGCAAGGGCTGCCACAATCCCCAGTCATGGGATTTCAATGCCGGAAAGTGGATGACACTGGACGAGATACTGGACATAATCAAGGCCGACACGCTCTCCAATGTCAGTTTTTCCGGAGGTGATCCTTTCTACCAGGTGGAGGCCTTTACGGAACTCGCCCGCCGCATCAAGGAGGAAACCGGAAAGAACATATGGTGCTGGACCGGCTTCACCCTGGAGGAGATCCAGGCCGACCCGCACCTTTCCATGATGCTTCCGTATCTGGACGTGCTGGTTGACGGCCCGTTCATCCTTGAGCAGAGGGATACGCACCTGCTTTTTCGTGGCAGTCCAAACCAGAGGATAATCTATCTCCACGGCGATCCGCCCGACGACACCATCCCCGGTACCGTTCCGCTGGTCCCGCTGAGATAAGGCTATTTCCGTTTTTCCAGGCTGTGTACTATTGAGATAAGCAGCGACCCCAGCAATCCGGCACAGAGCGATCCCATCAGTACGGCGATCTTTCCGGCGTCGCGGAGGTGTGCCGTGACTTCTTCAGGGATGCCGTTGCCGGCAAAGGACAGGGTGTCCACGAAGATGGACATGGTGAATCCGATGCCGCCCAGGCACGCCACGGCAAACAGCATCTTCCAGGAGGCCCCGGAGGGCATTTCCCCGGCCTTGCACTTTATTGCGATGAAGCTTGCGAGGGTGATTCCAAGGGGTTTACCTATGACTAGTCCAAGGAATATTCCCATGCTCGCGCTGCCCAGCTGGGGGGAACTGCTGAATATGTTGAAGTACGACGGGTCGGTAATCTCCACTCCTGCGTTAGCGAGGGCGAAAACGGGCATTATCAGGAAGTTGACAAATGGCTCCAGCTTGTGTTCCAGCCTGTAGGAAGGGCCGATGGACCGCTTTGACAGGCCGCTCAGATGCCTCAGGAAGTGCCTTTCGGGCCCGTTGGGGAAAGGTTCTCCGGTTGCGGCGGTCTCGGCTTCAATGAGTTTGTTGTACAGGATATTGTGCCTGCGGTGGAACTTTGCCTTGTTGTACCGCGCCTCCATCGGTATGAGGAAAGCCATGACCACTCCCGACATGGTGGCATGTATTCCGGAGTAATAGAACAGGAACCACACTACCACCGCCGGAACGGCGTAGAAGAAGAACCTCTTCTCGCCCAGGCGCTTGAGGATGGCCACGAAGAGGATCACCATCAGGGCTATAAGCAGCAGCAACCCGTTGATGGACCCGCCATAGAAAAGGGCCACCACCAGTATGGCTATCAGGTCGTCGGCTATGGCGAGGGCGGTGAGGAAAACTTTCAGAGAGACAGGCACCTTGTCGCCCAGGATCGAAAGTATTCCCACGGCGAAGGCGATGTCGGTGGCCGTAGGGATGCCCCATCCGCTGGCCGCCGGGGTACCGTGGTTTACGATGGTGAAAATGACGGCGGGAGCCACCACGCCGCCGAATGCGGCTATAACCGGCATAATGGCCTTCTTGACCGAAGAAAGCTCTCCGCACACTACTTCGCGCTTGATTTCCAGGCCCACCATGAAGAAGAAGATCACCATCAGGATGTCGTTGATGAACTTCTCCACCGTCATGTTCCGGGGGAAGGTCCAGTCGATGACGCTGTGTCCGGCGGCATCGGCAGGGCTCTTGATGCTGATTGAAAGGTCGGTCTCCAGGAAGGCCCTGTAAAGGTCCTTGGTGAAGGGGAGGTTGGCCAGCAGCATCGCCAGTACCACGCAGGCGAGGAGGATTACGCCGTTAGCCCACGGCTGTTTTGAAAATTTGTCCTGGGAAACCCTGAAATTGTGGACTTCCTTGTTCCACCAGTAAATCGGAATCAGCTTCATTTCCTACTCTCCGTACAGATATTTATGCTGGGCGGGGGTGAGCGAATCGATCTCCACGCCCCAGTGTGCCAGTTCCCTGCGGGCCACCTCATCGTCGATTTCGGGCGGGACGCTGCGGAGCATCCTCCCGGGTTCCCTGGAGATGGTGGTCCTGTTGTCGGCCAGATACCTTGCGCTCAAGGCCTGGATTGCAAAGGACATGTCCATGATTTCGGCGGGGTGGCCGTCGCCTGCGGCCAGGTTGACCAGCCGTCCTTCAGCGATTATGTAGATGGTCCTGCCGTTTTCAAGGGTATAGGCGGTGATATTGTTCCTCGCCGGTTTTTCCGATACGGCCATCTTCCGGAGATCGGCAACTGAAACCTCCACGTCAAAGTGGCCGGCGTTGCAGCAGATGGCCCCGTCCTTCATCTTCAGGAAATCTTCGCTGCCGATAACGTCGGAACATCCCGTGACAGTTACGAAAATATCGCCCACTGCGGCCGCAAGGTTCATCTTCATGACTTTGAACCCGTCCATCACAGCCTCCAGGGCTTTGACCGGATCCACTTCTGTCACAATTACTTCCGCGCCAAGGCCCTTTGCCCTCATGGCTATGCCCTTGCCGCACCAGCCGTATCCGGCCACCACCACGTTCTTCCCGGCTACGATGAGGTTGGTGGTACGGTTGATGCCGTCCCAGACGCTCTGTCCGGTGCCGTAGCGGTTGTCGAAAAAGTGCTTGCATGCGGCATCGTTCACCTTCATCATCGGGAAGCGGAGCGCTCCGGCGCGGTCCATGGTTTCCAGGCGGAGGATGCCGGTGGTGGTTTCCTCGCAGCCCCCGATTACGCCTGAAACCAGGTGGGGATACTCGTTGTGGATGGTGGAGACGAGGTCGCCCCCGTCGTCGATTATTATGTCCGGGCCGGCTTCCAGAACCTTCCTGATGCCGCGTCCGTATTCTTCAGGGGTGGCTCCGTGAACCGCAAATACCTTGAGTCCTTCATGGACTAGGGCAGCTGCCACGTCGTCCTGGGTGGACAGGGGGTTGCTCCCGGTTATGTACATGTCGGCACCGCCGGCGGCGAGGACTTCGCAAAGGTGTGCGGTCTTGGCCTCCAGATGGACGGAAAGGGCTATCTTGAGGCCCTTGAACGGCTTTGTCTCCCGGAAATCCCTTTCCAGTCCCTCCAGCAGGGGCATATGGCGGCGCACCCACTCAATCTTTAGTTCGCCGTCTTCCCAGAGGTCGATATTCCTGATTTCACTTTCCATATTATTCCGTTTTCAGGGCGCCGCCCGCACCGTTTTTCCACCCTCGTCCCTGTCGGCTGACGCCGGCATGCGGGTGCATACGGTTACAAAACGGTGCGGGCAGCGCCTTTTGGCGTGCAAAGATAAGTATAATTTAGTATATTTGTGACCATTGGGCGGAGGCCCGTTTAATTGAGAATCGTATTATGGGACTTTTGGAAGGAAAGGTGGCGCTCATCACCGGAGCGGCCAGGGGAATAGGAAAGGCAATCGCCTTGAAATTTGCGTCCGAAGGGGCGGACATTGCATTCACCGACCTGGTGATCGATGCCGTTGCGGAGGAGACCGTCCGCGAGGTTGAAGCTTTTGGGCATAAGGTAAAAGCTTATGCATCAGATGCTTCCGACTTCGAGGCTTCACAGGCTACGGTGTCGGAGGTGGTGTCGGAATTTGGTCGTATCGATGTACTTGTGAACAATGCCGGAATCACCCGCGACGGCCTGGTGATGAGGATGTCGGAGGCGCAGTGGGACACCGTCATAGCGGTTAACATGAAATCGGCCTTCAATTACATGCATGCAGTGGTCCCCGTGATGGCCCGCCAGCGGGGAGGGAGCATAATCAACATGTCGTCCATAGCCGGGCAGATGGGAAATCCGGGCCAGGTGAACTATGCCGCCACCAAGGCCGGCCTCATAGCCATGGCCCAGTCGGTGGCCAAGGAAATGGGGGCCAGGGGCATCAGGGCAAATGCCATCGCCCCGGGTTTCATAATTTCCGACATGACGGCGGCCCTTCCCGAGAAGGTGAGGGAAGAGTACATCGCCCAGATTCCGCTTAAGCGCGGCGGCACCACGGAGGAAGTCGCCAAGGTGGCCCTTTTCCTGGCCAGCGACCTCTCGTCCTATGTCAGCGGCCAGGTAATCCCGGTAAACGGAGCCCTGTACTGCTAAGGCGGGATTTCCCCAAGCCATGAAAAACTTCATTCCCTTGCTTTCAGGGGCCTTCACGGCCCTTGCCGACCTGTTGCTTCCGCGCAGGTGCCTGGTCTGCGGCCGGGTATTGGGCCGGTGGGAGGATCATCTGTGCATATACTGCCGTGAGGATTTCCCGTTCGCACATTTTTCAAGCCGAGTCCACAACCCCATGGCCGACAGCCTCAACGCGATGCTGGAAGCCCTTTCGCCGGAAGGTTTCCACGGACCGTATATATACGCCACGGCGCTTTTCCTCTATCATTCCGAGAACCGTTTCGGAAATGTGAGCCGGGTGCTGAAATATGGCGGGAACATCCGTGCCGGGCGGTATTTCGGGGCTGCACTGGGCAGGGAGATCGCCTCTTCCGGGCATCTTGCCGACGTGGACCTGGTTGTTCCGGTGCCGCTCCATCCGCTGAGGAGACTCCGCCGGGGATACAACCAGGCGGAGGTCATCGCCGGTACAGTGGCGCGGGAAACGGGTGCCGGGCTGTGTGTACGGGCTCTACGGCGCCGGCGCAGGACGTCCACCCAGACAAGGCTCGGTGCCGCGGAGAGAGTTGGGAACGTGTCGGGTGCCTTTGCCCCTTCCGGCTATTTCAAACGCTTGATAATGAATGATTTCCCATATAGCCACATATTGGTTGTGGACGATGTCTCCACTACCGGAGCAACGCTTGCCGCCTGCGTGAAGGCGCTTTCCTCAATCCTTCCGTCCGGTGTGCGGGTTTCTGTTGCCACCCTTGGCTGCGTATATAGATAGAAAATGGCCGCCAGGACTGGCGGCCGGTATTTCCAGTAGGGACGGTCGGGCTCGAACCGACGACCTCTTCAATGTGACTGAAGCGCTCTGAACCGACTGAGCTACGCCCCTGGATTGGGACTGCAAATATAAGCAATTTTTCTGAAAGACAACACCCGCGATTATTTTTTCAGCGAGTCTTCGTATTCGCGAAGGGCGGAAATGGCCTTGGGACAGAGGATAAGCAGCGCTATTACGTTCACCCAGGCGGTAAGCCCCACTCCTATGTCGCCCATCTGCCATACGGTGTCCGCTTCCTTCAGGGCACCGAAAATGACCGACCCCAGAAGGACGAAGCGGTATATCCAGATCAGTGCCGATTCCGTCTTTGGCCTGTCCTTGCCGTCAAACAGGTACATGATGCTGGATTCGGAATAGAAGTAATAAGCCATGACCGTGGTGAATACGAAGAACACCATGGCGATTCCCACAAAGGCACCTCCGGCCCCGGCAAGCACCGAATCGATTGCGGCCTGGGTGAAGCCCACGTAGTTGTTCCCCAGTTCAGGGGCATTCTGAAGCAGTACCTCGCCCGATCCGGAATCAAAGATGTTGTAGGTTCCCGAGCACAGGATCATAAGTGCCGTGGCAGTGCATATCAGCAGGGTATCCACATACACCGAGAAGCACTGGGCCAGGCCCTGTCGGGCCGGATGGGGGACGTCGGCCGAGGCGGAGACTATGGCACCGCCGCCCTCGCCGGCCTCGTTGGAGAAGATGCCCCTCTTCACGCCCATCATTATGGTTGATCCCAGGATTCCTCCGCATACGGGATTGATCCCAAATGCCCCGGTAATGACCGAAAGCAGGACGGAGGGTACTTCCTTGATGTGGAAGGCAATGACTATCAGCGCTATGATAAGGTATCCGGCAGTCATGAACGGGGTAATGACCGATGCAACCCTTGAAATGCTTTTGATGCCGCCTATTATCACAAGGCCAAGGAGGAATGCAAGCCCGAGCCCAACGGCGGCCGGCGGGATATGGAATGAATTCACCATCGCGGTTGTGACCCCGTTGGCCTGCACCGTTGGAAGCAGGGTTCCGTAGCCGATTATAGTGAGGATCGCGAAAACCATTGCGAGCCATTTCATCCCGAGGCCCTTCTCGATATAGGCGGCGGGCCCGCCCCTGAATCCGGTCTTGTGCTTGAATTTGAAAATCTGCGCCAGGGTGGATTCGACAAATGCGGTTGACGCCCCGAAGAAGGAGATTATCCACATCCAGAAAACGGCTCCCGGGCCTCCCAGGGCGATGGCCGTCGCCACGCCGACGATGTTTCCTGTGCCCACCCGCCCCGACAGTGCAAGGCAGAATGCCTCAAAAGAGGTGATGCCGTCCTTCCCCTTTTTCCCGTCGCCCATGAGGGAGCGGATGAGCAGCCCGAACCGCATGACCTGCACGAACTTGGTCCTGAAAGAAAAGTACAGGCCGGCTCCGATCAGGAGCACGACGAGGGCCGGACTCCATACGATGACATTGACTATGGACACAAATTTTTCCATTGGGAACATGCAAAAATAAAAAAATTGAACTATATTAGCATCATTGGACATAATAACTTTAACCTTATACCATCATGTCAAGAAAACTTTTCAAACTTGCTGCTATTGCAGTTGCCGCAATGTCCATATTCAGCTGCGGCAAGAAGCCCCTTACCGAGAGGCAGATCCTTGAACTGATTTACAAGCAGGCCGGCGGAGAACAGTGGAGCGAAAGCAATCAGAAAGGCTGGCTCACTGAGAACCTCGCCGACTGGAGAGGCGTGGAGCTCGATGACCAGGGCCACGTTTCCTCGCTCATCCTTACCGATGCCAAGGGTGTCATCCCGGCTGAAATCAGCGGCCTGACTGAACTGAAGAGGCTGCGTCTCGTCATGAAGAACGAGAAAGACGTGGATCCCGCAGACTGCTTCCCCGCATCCATCGGTGAAATGAAGAGCCTTGAGGACCTTACGCTCAGGGCCGACGTTCCCGCTCCCATTCCTTCCCTTGCCGGCTTGGAGAATCTCAAGAGGCTTATCCTGGGCGTGCACAGCGAATATCCCGAGATTGGCAGCCGCGTCCTCGAGGATGTGACCCTCAACGGTCTCAAGGGTGCAATTCCTGAGGCCCTCTATGAGAATACGGAACTCGAGGAACTGTCCATCAATACATCCGAGCTTTCCGGAGGCGTATCCCCCAAGATTGCCCAGCTGCAGAAACTTGAGCACCTGAATATCGACAATTCCAAATTCATCGGCGCCGTTGACAAGGATGATTCCGTCCTTCCGCTCGAGGAGATCTTCTCCATCAAGAGCCTGAAGTACATCTTCCTCCGCGGCGTTTCCACCAGCGGCACCATCCCTGCTTCCATCGGCGACATGCCCGAACTCAAGTCCCTGATCCTGTGCAGCCTCGGACTCACCGGCGAACTGCCCAAGGAAATCGGCAACTTGCCCAAGATAGAGACCCTGGAGATCTACCAGCAGAACATTACCGGCTCCATCCCCGCAGAGATCGGCAACGCCGTTACCCTCAAGCAGCTCTGGCTCCAGCGCAATCAGCTCAGCGGACAGATTCCCGCCTCGTTGGGTAATCTTGTCAACCTTGAGAGCCTCTATCTCTCCAAGAATCAGCTGACCGGCTCCATCCCTGCCGAACTCGGAAAGTGCACCAAACTTGGAAAGGGCGTATTCAACGACTTCTCGGAGAACCAGCTGAGTCCTGTGATCCCCGCAGCTGTCAAGAATCTTGAGTACTTTGACAAGATTAAGTTCTAGCGCAAAATATAAACACCTGTCATTCAGGAAGTTATGCAAAAGTACCTGGTGCATCTGCACCAGGTACTTTTATGTAAACAAGTGATTATCAGGCTATAGCAGTTTACGTATACTGCCAGGCCGGCGGGACGTTCCTACCCCAGAAGGTGGATGGCGAGTCCGGAGCGGAGCTTGGGCTCGAACCAGGTGGTCTTGGGAGGCATGATGTTGCCGGTGTCGGCAATGTCCATGAGCTGTTTCATGGAAACTGGGTAGAGGGCGAATGCCACTTTCATTTCCCCGCTGTCAACCCTCCTCGAGAGTTCCCCGAGTCCGCGGATACCACCCACGAAGTCAATCCTCTTGTCGGTGCGCAGGTCCTTGATTCCCAGTATCTTGTCAAGGACGAGGCGGGAGAGGACGGTGACGTCGAGTACTCCGATGGGGTCGGAATCGTCGAACCGTCCGGCCTTGGCGTCCAGTAGGTACCACATTCCGCCAAGATACATCGAGAACTGGTGGAGTTTCCCCGGGGCTACCGGCTCAGCTCCGGCGGGATTAACCGTGAAATCCTCTTCCAGGGCCTTCAGGAGTCCATCTTCCGTGAGGCCGTTGAGGTCGCGGACGACCCTGTTGTAGTCGATGATCTTGAGTTCGCTCTCGGGGAAGCACACGGCCATGAACCAGTTATACTCCTCTTCTCCGGTATGGGAAGGGTTCTGGGCCTTCTTTTCTGCACCCACGCGTGCGGCTGCAGCCGTGCGGTGATGACCGTCGGCAACATAGAAGGCATCCACCTGGGTGTTGAAGATACGGGTGATATCCCCGGTGCGGGAATCGGACACCAGCCAGAAGGTGTGCCCAAAGCCGTTGGCGTCGGTGAAACTGTATTCCGGTTCGCCGGCCACGGTTTCCCGGATTATCTCCTGGAGGGCCGCGTTGTCACGATAGGCGAAGAAAACCGGTTCGATATTGGCGTTCTGGATCCTCACATGGACCATGCGGTCGTCTTCCTTGTCTTTCCGCGTGAGCTCATGCTTCTTTATACGGCCCGAAGCATAGTCGTCGGTATGGGCGCAGAGGACGATTCCGTGCTGGGTCCTCCCGTCCATGGTCTGGGCGTATACATAATATTTCTCCACGGGGTCCTGGACCAGCCAGCCGTTATTCCGCCAGGCCTTGAAGTTTTCAACAGCCTTGGCGTATGTCCTGTCTTCGTGTTCCCCGGCTATGGGATCGAAGTCGATTTCCGGCCTTGTGATATGCAGGAGCGATTTTTCACCGGCCATGGCCTTGGCCTCGGCCGAATTCATCACGTCGTACGGCGGTGCGGAGACTTCCTCTCCCAGCGCCTTCGGCGGCCTTACTGCCGCAAACGGTTTGACTCTTACCATAAATTGTTGAGTATTTGGTATCCGGTGTTGTTTGATGACTACGGACCTTCGGTCCTATCCCTCCCAAAACCTTCGGTTTCGGGCCCCTCCCTCTAAGGCAGCGAGGGTGCTGACGGTCATCAAACAACACCGGATACCATATTTCTATTTGTTTACCTGGAAGCGGGTGTTGCCTGTAGCGAAGAAGTCCACGATCTGGCGGGCGGCGGCGAGACCGGCGTTGATGTTGGCTTCGGCGGTCTGGGCCCCCATTTTCTTGGGCGTAGCAAAGACCCTCAGGCCGAACTTCTCCTTTAGGGCGGCGTAGTTGTCCGGGGCAACGTCAGTGACGTACTTGAGGTCGGGACGCTCTTCGAGGATTGTCATAAGTCCCTCTTCGTCAATTACTTCCTTACGGGCCGTGTTAACCAGGACGGCGCCCTTGGGCATCTTCCCGATAAGGTCATGGCCGATGGAACGGATGGTCTGCGGGGTGGCGGGAATGTGGATGGATACAAAGTCCGAAGAAGAGTAGAGTTCCTCCACGCTTGAGAGCGGAGTGGCGCCTCCTGCGGCAATCTGTTCCGGGGTGAGGAAGGGGTCGATTGCGGAGACCTTCATCCCCAGGGCCCCGGCCTTCTTTCCCACCAGGCGACCCACGTTGCCGAAGGCTTGGATTCCAAGCCTTTTGCCCATTATCTCCGAGCCGGTTGCAGGGGTGAACTGGCCGCGGGACATGTAGATCATCATGGCGATGGCGAGTTCCGCCACTGCGTTGGAGTTCTGTCCCGGGGTGTTCATCACCACCACTTTGCGCTCCGAGGCGGCGGCAAGGTCCACGTTGTCAACACCTGCGCCGGCCCTGACCACGATTTTCAGGTTTGTGGCGGCGGCAAGGACACCCGCGTCCACCTTGTCCGAGCGGATTATCATTGCATCGGCATCGCCCGCGGCGGAGATAAGGTCCTCCTGGGCGGCGTACTTTTCAAGCAGGACCACCTGATGTCCGGCTTCTTCAAGGATTTTCTTGATCCCTTCCACGGCTACCGCCGCAAAGGGTTTCTGTGTTGCAACCAGTACTTTCATTTCTTAATATACATTTTTTATCATGGATATATGCTATTTTGGCGCCAATGCTGTGGCGCTGTTGAATCAATATTGTCAGAGGCGTCACTGTTGACATTGATATCTTGGCCACATTATCATCTCTTTCATGCGCTCGTCTGGTGGATAAGGAATCTGAAGGACGTTTCTTTCCTGGTAGCGTCCCAATTTGTGTGTCTGGGCTCTGGTCTGCAATTAAAGAACGCTCAAATTTACAATTTTTTCTTTTACCTATACGGACACACTTTTGGGGACATTATCTCTTCCCTTATCAAATAATATATTGAAATTCTCTTCCACCAAGTCGTACCTCTGCAAGTATTTATCGCTCTTTGCAGCTGACATCAAATATAAATTGTATCAAAATGCGTGAGAACGACTGTATCGTTTTATTGTTTTTATCACTTGTTTTACTGTCGGCTTATTCTTTGTGTAATAGACAATGGCAGCATAATATCCTCCACATAATTCTTGTTGATTGCTGTCAAATATATATATGAAGCCAGGAAGAGGGGGATGATTATTCTTATATCTGTCATATTCGCATTTAAAGAAATCTTTTTTAATAGAAACCGTCATACCTAGATTTCCTGTAAGGAAAAAAACCGTCTTGCCAACCAAAGAAACAGCAAGACTATCAGTATTGAACATCGAATCCAGGAATAACCCTTCTTCCTCTGTCATTACGGGGCTGCTATTATTTCCAAGTTCATTCAACTGATTCAAGATAGCGCTTGGTACAATATTAAAAGTACCCGAGGAATACAGAATGGGGCTATTGTGGATATTAAACATGCAACTAATGATTATTAAACACAACATAATACATGATATTAAAACAAAAAGGAAAACGACCAAGGCCTTATGCCATTACTCCACAATGCCATCTGTGCATTTAACAAATAAGGATGAATACCTATGTTAAATATCCCTGAAAGATTCAAGGCCAAAGATGTATGGGTTACACAGCTGCTTAATTCTACACTATATAAAAGAGAGCCACTAGAGTCCATTTTGTTGAGCCACTTTGAATACTGATTTATTCTCCTAAGATTTGCATTAATAACTTGTCTCCAAATTATCTCACCCTCTCTAGAATGACTATCCCAAGAATTAGTACCTTTCATCCAATTCCAATTACCGTCTGGATTATTCAATCTATCTGGACCAACTGAAATAAGCGCATTAGGATCCACTCCTTTATTATTTCCAGTACTTGTTCCGTGCTTAACCATAGAAGAATGGCCAACAGCATCGGAATGCTCTGTTACCAAGTCCACTTTTTCTGGATGAAGTCCTATCAATAAATCACTAATATTTGCGAACAGTCCTAAACCATAACCCCAGTTTTGTTTTTTTGTGTTACCGATCTTCCCCAAATACCCCCATTCATTATTTGTAAAATCATACGAAGCTACACCGAAACTCATTGTTACAGGTGTCTGCCCCCCAGTATAGATGTGAGTCCCAAACGAGTTCGTAAACGAGGATGCCATTATTGACAACGTATTGGCAAATGGGATATCAGATGCAGCTATGACTCCTCCAAGATACCCACTTGCTGCCCCTACAAGACCACCGGCAAACATGTAACCCCATGTCCTGCCACTACGGTAATTCCACTTGAATGGATTGTATTGCCCTTTGTTGGCAATAACACCTCCAATGTAAGTCCCGATAACTGCTCCGATAATAACGGCCGCAACTATCGATTCTCCGCTCTCATCCGTATATTTCAGCGGATTGTTGAGCCCGTAGGTGTAGCGATTGTAGTTCTGGGTGAAGCCCGGGTCCTGGATGTAGGGATCGGGGGCGAGGAAGCGGCCGGTGAGGGGGTCGTAGAGGCGGGCGTTCATGTTGATGAGACCGAACCAGGGGAGGTGCTCGTGGCCCGTAAAACCTCTGCCCAGGAAGTCCACGGGGCTGTCCGTGTATACATACTCGTTGCCCCAGGGGTCATAGGAACAATATGCGAGATCGTTCCCAGATGTGTCTGCAATCTGCACTATGCTTCCCAAATAGTCCCTGCCGATGTTATAGAGAACCCAGTTGCCGCCATTCCGGCGGATCCTGACCATGGGCGCGGAGTATGCATCGCCGCCAAGGTACAACCTCTCGACCGTAGTGTTGTTTGGAAGCAGGTCCTTCTCGTACCGCCCTCCGGCATAGTACCTTGTCAGCAAGGTCCCTGAACCGTTTGTAACGGTCATCTTGACCCTCTCGTCATCCCCTCCGTAAACAATTGATGCCGTGGTGGTTCCGTCGGTAATTGTCAGCGGCCGGTCGAAGCTTGAGTATGTGACAGTCTGACGGGGGTATGCAATTGCCGACCCGCCTGTAGGGGTGAATGAGGTCAGCAGGTAAGGATTTGTCTGACTCCCGTATGTCATTGAGCCGACATTGTCCATTGAGGAAATGTTCCCTTTGGAGTCGTAATATATAGGATTGAAATTGTTCTCCTCCAGGCGGTTGAGATTATCATAGGCAAAGTCTTCCAAGATCCAGTCATCCTCCCTGTAAACCATGTTCCCGGTCGAACGTTCGAAGTATGTTCCCAGGTTCATCCAGTCACCCATTGTCCTTGAGGACGGGTATCCGGCCGGATCGTAGGAATAGGTGCGGGTTACGGAGCCGGTCAGGGCGGAGGAGACATTTCCGCGACCGTCCTCCGAGAGAGTCTGCAGTATCGGAGTCCCTCCGGGGAGCTGTATCTTGTAGTTTACTCCGTTGGAATACAGATAGTTCTCCGTGGTTATCGTGTTTCCGCCGGTTGAGTACTGGACCGACGACAACTGTCCGAAGGCATTGTATGAATAAGACTTCCCGAACGTAATGTTGTCGGGCAGGGTCTCCGTGGAGGTGAGCACCCTGTCAAGGGTGTCGTACGTGTATGCGACTCCCGTCCCGTTGGTGGAGGACTCGGACGTCAGCCTTCCGTACTGGTCGTAGGTGTATGACGTGGTGAACGAGTTCCCCCTCACGACCGAGGTTGTCCTGCCGTAGACGTCCCTGTTCGTGGTGACGGTACCGTTGGGGCCTGTAGCGGAGACGGATGAAGACCCGTCGGAATTATCCTGATAGGAATATTCCCAGTGCCCAGCCCCCGGGTCATGCATGTCGGTCTTCCTCCCGTATTCGTCATATTCTAACCATGTAGACTTATAAGTAGATTCTCCGGTATATTTGACCCGGGTCTCTTCTATCTGCCCGTCCGGACGATAGAAGAATGAAATCTCGCCTCCCGCATCTGTCACACTGGCTGTCCTTCCCGCCTCATCCTTTGTCACCGTCGACGTGATGCCGTCCTTGACCGTTGTGACGGATGCTCCGCTATAGCTCCACGTAGTCGTCTTTCCGGACGGTTCCACGATGGAGAGAGGACGGTCGAAGGCATCGTAAGAGTATGTGCTCCACTGCTTCTGGGTAGAGTCCCTGTACGGGAGGGACACCCTTGACACGCGGCCGAGGTTGTCGTATTCGGTATCGGTCTTTAGCCATTCTCCGTCAAAGCGCTTCTCCTCACGGCGGACTTCGCGGCCCAGGGCATCGTAGTGGGTCACCGTGGAAGGAGCTGTATTAGAGTTAGTTGCCACCTTGTAAAGGCCGATCCCTCCCCAGGCGAAGGACGTTGTGTCCGCGCTGCCGTCGGGACGGAGCGTACGGATGCACCGGCCCCAGTCATCGAAGGTGTTATGGGTCACGTTGCCGTGGGCGTCGGTGACAGATACCGGATTTCCGTAGTCGTCCCTGGCGTAGGTGGTTGTGAGGCCGAGCTCGTCGGTGGATGATGTGACATGGCGGCCGTCGGAATCGTATGTGCATGACGTCGTCGTTCCTGAGGTTGCGTCAAACGGATACTGCGAAGTAGAAATGACTTTTCCGCAGTACGGGTCGTATGTGTAACTCACCGTGGAGCGGAGATAGTCATCGTCATCGGGTTCACCGGTGTAAGTTTCGATTCGAACCGGCCTTTTAAGTGCGTCCAGATAGTACTCCTCACGATTGGTAAGGAAACTGAAATTGCAATAACTTTCCGCAGACTTTTCCCCAACTGCGTCAAGGACATAGAGCGATGGAGAGAAACTGCGTGAGTACAAATAACTTACTTCATCATTTACTCCTTCATAAAGAACAGGCGATCCGAAATACCTGTTGGTGGAAACCTCGGTGGGATAGTCATAAGAGTCATAATATGTACTGACATCGGTAACCGCCAGGGAGAGGGAGTCAACGGACACGGAACGGGTCAGCCTCGGAGCGATGCCTCCTGTGGGTTCTGTATGGGAGTCGTAGGTGTATGTCACCGAGCTTACGGCGGTCGTGTCATGGAGGGTCGTAACAGTCGATATGGGGACGCCGCGGCGCTCGGGATTAAAAGTAGAGACAGCCTTTGTACCTCTGAGGCGGTCCCAGACCCTGGTTTTCCGGAATCCGCAGAAGCCCAGGCCTTCGGTGCTGAAAACGGCATACTGCCAGGAGTAATCCGTGTCGCGGAGGTAAGGCGACTGTACGACCGTCCATGCCGTTTCGTTCGTAAGAAGATAAAAAGGCGCTGAAGAACATACATATCCTGCCCCGGGTGGGACATAACCGTATGCGGGATAGGAATACCCCTCGCCCTTCATCATGTCACCGTAACTGCTGCCCCAGGTAACCCCGTGGCTATCAGTATACTCCGTCAGGAGATGCTTCCTCGGGACAGCCGTCCCGAAGGTATATCCGTAAACATCGGCATTCCGGACGGTTATGAACATGCTCATCCCGTCAAAGTCCATGGTGTTGCACGGGATGAATGTAAGGCGGCCCTCCGCCGTAATGGCCTTCAGAGTATCCGAGAAGTGTCCTCCGTTCGCCACCATCCAGCTGAGTGTATCGGCCCTTTTGCGGATAAAGTCCTGGATACCGTCACGGTCAAGGTCGATGAACATGACCTCGTCCTCATGCCTTATGTCAGCTATCCTTACGGTATCCTTGACAAAACTTCCCCCGGTGAAATAGAAGATGTCCCAGCGGTTCCCCCCGTCATGGACGACCTCCTCTATTATGGGTTCCCCGTGCTCATCTTCCCCTATCTCGATCCAGGAAGAATAGGTGCATGGCGGAGAATAGACCACGTCCGGATAGCCGTCGGTATTGACGTCGCTGATTATCCGACGGTATCCGTCCTGGGGTTCCAGCCCGGTGTATGTCTTTCCCTGGCAAAGCGTCCCCGAAGCGTCCGCATTGTATGTTACAACCCCCGAAGACGTAATCCTGCACAGTTCAGTCCGGGAATCCCGGTCCAGGTCCATGGCCATATAGCTGTCGGAGATAGATATGTTGAAGTCCTCGTCTTCCCCGACGATCTCCCCTGAGACGAGGTCGATGAGCGTGGCTCCGCCGGTTTGGTTTATCCCGTATGAATTCTGTCCGAAGACGACGGCGAGGAGCTGGGTCGTTCCGTTCCCGAGGAAGTCCCCGAAGAAATACGCACGCTGGGCGGGGCCGGCGAAGCCTGAAGCCGACACGTACACGTATCCTTTCGCCCTAACCCTGACGCTCAGCATGTTTTCCAAGCTGCCGCCGTTGCCGGGATTGAAGCCGTATTCGTCTATAAACAGCGAGGTGGTCTTTCCGGTTTTGTCGTTCATATCATGTTCGAACCTCACGCGAACCACCTCGTCAGTACCGTTGCCGTCTATGTCCACCAACTCCGCCGTCTGGAAGCCGTATCCCGCCGTTATGCTCATAGTGCCGGTGTACCTGTTTATGGCCGGATTGATGAGGATTACCTGGGAGGACTCGTATCCCGAAATAATCGATGTAATGGTTCCGTCATTGCGGCGATTGACTATATAATTGCTGAACGATGGATAAAGCATCAATCCGTCAGTATAGTCCCCGCGGTACAACTTTCCCCGGCGGCAGACAAGAGAAGTGTTGCTGAAATACTGCGATAGGATAACGTGATTGTCCTCGTCTTGCTGAAGCACTTTGGGCTCGATTGTATCAAGGTCAGTCCCGTATGCGAATTCCAGTGGGGGAAGACTTCCATTGTCACCCCTCTGCATGGATATCCCGGTCAGGAGGCGGTCCCCGTCGTCTTCAGTGTAGGTGAATCCATACCGCCCGTATGTCGAGAGGTCATCGCTTGACTCGATATATGTAAGTATCTTGTCGTAAACGATCTTTGCGCCGCCGTGATAGCGGGTTATAGGGTTGGAAACATTTGAATATGAGAATGATATGGACGAGTTGGCGCCGTAGAAGATGTAGTTGGGATACACAGCGGCATTGTCGTCCGAATGGTAATAGTCGACCGTGATGCTGTTTCCGAGCCGGTCGGACATCTGAGTCGCCGGGAAACTCGCACGCAGGATGTTGTCGCTGGGCCATCCGAAAGTGGCCTTTGTCCCGTCAGGATAGAGAGCATCGAAATACTGTGTTGTACCGTTGGAGCGGGTGTGCCTCCTGACAAGTATGTGGCCGGATGCCGTCTGGAGCGTATATCCCGGGAAACGGCTGTCCGAGAACGGAACGAGCATGTTGCCGTCAAGGGTGTAGACGGCGGAAGTATCTGACACAGAAGCTGGTGCAACGGTATTATGATACCAGCGGCTGCGGGAGGTAAGCGTAATGCAGGGTAGTCCCGTTATGCTCCATCCGTAACCAGCCTGACCGGTTCCCGCCTGGCTGTTGTATGTAAGGGCGATATGAGGGACAAAGGGATCGGCTTCACATACCGCAATGGGAAGCGAATATGTCCGTGCCCCGGAAGGGGTTACACCTTCCTCAAGGGGAATCTTTCCCACGTCGTAAAGAGAACGGTTCACAGTGATGCTCCTGTTACCGCGCCCAGGCACCAGGTCCTGCTTGGAGGACAGCACTTCCGCTCCTTCGTCATAGCGTTTGGCCTGCTCCTTCTCCTGAAAAGTGGCACCTGTCTTGACAGCCTCCACTTTTAGCGGCGCCAGCGTGTCCCCGGGCGTGGAGACCGGAGGTATGCTGTCCCGCTCCTGGCCATAAACAAGGGTGGACAGGGTGACAAGCAGCAGCCATACGACAAACCAAAGGCGGCTTCTCATGATCATTGAGTTTACACTTCAAAGATAATCAGAAGAAAGGACAATGCAAAATGCCCGAAGGGTTACTTTGCGGCCATGAAAGCCGTGGAGCATAACCTATTGATAATGAGACGAAAACGAGATTCTGCATGCGTTTGGTGCCGCATGCGGAATCGCGTAATACACTGCTAATCAGTTATTTCCGCTCCACGGCGGTTGTGTCGTCCTGAAAATAGTTTACCTGGGGTGCCCCGAAAAACTTGGACACAAAACGAAAGGATTATGCCAGAGTTAAAGAGAGGCGTGAGTACTCAAATGAAAATCAAGGTTATCCGAGCGATTGAATCGGGCATCCGGATGCAAACGGTAGCGGACACGATGG